>MGFH01000217.1 GCA_001791795.1 Candidatus Wallbacteria bacterium GWC2_49_35 | reverse complement strand
TATTGAAATGCTTACCAGCACGGCGTTTCTAAAACCCAGCGCGATCATCAGGACCGCTATAACCAGCACCAGGCCCGTGTATATGTTGTTTTCGAGGTCGTCGACCATCATGCGGACTTCCTTCGAGCGGTCCATGACCTTGGTGATCGTAACGCCCTGCGGGAGTTGCGTTTTATTTAACATGGCGAGCGTCTGGTCAACGATATTTATGATGTTTTCACCGACGCGCTTTTTGACGTATAAATTCACGGAATTCTTGAAATTGAAACTGGAGATGCTGGTAATATCTTTGTATGAATCGCTTATCGTGGCGATATCGCTCAAATAAACGGGAACGCCGTTGATAACTGTCACTATTAAATTTTTGAACTCTTCGATATTTTTGAATTCGCCCGGGACCCTTATCTGGTAGCGGCCGTCGCCCATGGCGATATTTCCCCCCGATACGTTCTGGTTTTCGGAAGAGATGGTCGAGTAAAGCGAAGTGAACGGAATGCCGTTACCGGCGAGAAGGTCGGGATCGACCTCTATGTGTATCTCGCGCTCGCGCCCGCCTGCGAGTTCGACCTCGAGCACGCCAGGTATGCCTTCTATGTCGTCTTTAATGTTCTTGGCGAATTCCTTTATTTCGCGAAGGCCCATATTTCCGGACACCGCGAGAACGAGTATCGGCATTTCGGAGATATTCACTTCGAATACGGATGGGTCGTCCTCGAGGTCGGACGGCAGCTCGCGCTTGGCGGTGTCCACCTTGTCTTTAACCCATTTGACGGCGTCGTCGATATCAGTGCCGGTGATGAATTCGACGACTATAAGGCTCGAGCCTTCGCTCGATTTGGACTTTATTTTCTTGACGTTTTTGACGCCCTTGAGTTTTTCTTCGATCTTAGTGGTTATGGAGGTTTCTATATCGCCGGGCGCGACGCCGCGGTAGGTAGTGGAAATGAAAACATACGGGATCTTGACGTCCGGCTCGCTTTCGCGGGGCAGCTTGACGTAACTGATAAGCCCGAAGATAATTATCATTATTGCAAGAACAAATACGCTGGTGCGGTTTTTAACGGAAAGGTCGCTTAAATACACTGGATGCTCCTTGCGCGGTTATAATTAATTGATGACTTTGACTTTAGACCCGTCGGCCACGAGTTTGTTTCCCTTATCTATAAGCGTATCGCCGGGCTTCAATCCGTCTAATATGTGAACGTTCCTGTCCTGAAACGATCCGATCTTGAGTACGCGCTTCTGCGCTCTGCCGGAGTTCATCACGAAAGTGTAATATTCATCGTCGCCGGGGATCACGGAAAAAATAGGAAGCAGCACGGCGTTTTGATAAGAGGCGCGCACTATCTTCGCTTTTACTATCATGCCGGGAAGCAGTTCCATTGAAGAGTTATCGACTTCGATTATGAGCGGGTACGCTTTGGCTACGTCGATCATCGACATTACGATATTTTTAAATTCTCCCGCGAATTCTTTGTTGTCGAGCGAAGGAACGATGAATTTTATATGCTTGAGTTTTCTTACGTGAGCAATGTCTTTTTCGGGTATTCCTACGTTCACCTTCACTTTTGAAATGTCGATAAGCTTCGCCAGACGCATTCCGGGGGAGGCTATTTCGCCGGCTTCGGAGAATTTCTTGTCGACGATGCCGTCGAAAGGGGCCGTTATCTCGCAGCGTTCGAGAGAAGTTTTAACGTTCTCGTACGCCGCCTGTTTTATAAGGTAGTCGTTCTTTTTCGATTCATGGTTGGAAAGATTGATGGCGTTGCTTTTTAAAAGCTGTTCGGAGCGGTTGAATTCGCTTTTGGCGAACTCGAGTTCGGCGCCGGCGCGGTTGAAAGCTATCTGATAATCGCGTTTGTCGATTTTGACTATTATGTCGCCTTTTTTTACGTAATCGCCCTCTTTGATGGAAAATTCGAGAATTTTACCAGATATCTGCGCGGAAAGGTTAGATTCGGTATACGCCGTTATCACTCCGGGAAGTTCTACTACGTCGTCGAAAGGCTTTCCGGCTACGGTCTTGACCGTTACTTCTATCGCGGCTTCGGTGCTGTCGGATGGCGGTATGCTCCCGTCTTTTTCGGTGGCCATTAAACTGCACAGCTCGCGGCCCGGCTCGACCAGATCACCGGTCTTTACAAATATGTTTTCCACTTTTCCGTATCCCTGAGAGAGAACGTAAACGGGTTTACCGGCGCCCGCTTTGATCATTTTAGACTGGATCACCGGTATTAAAATAAATAAGATGATCACAAGCGTTACAGGCACGCTCCATAATATCCAGCTTGTTTTTTTTATCTTAGCCCCGGCTTCGCTTTTCTGCCCGCCGTTGTTTTCGTCGATACTCATAATGACCGTTGCCCGCCTTTTTTAATAGTTTGTCTTATTATAAAATCAGCGTGCCGCAATTAAATAAACTGCGGCACGACGATTTTCAATATATTTTTTATCGTATTATTAAGCTGTAATTTTAGCGTTAAGCGATAATTGTATACTACAGCTCTTTTAAAGCTGAAACGAAGTCGATCTTCTTTTCGGTTATTTTAACTAATTTTTCGAGCACTTCCGTTATGTTTTCAAGCTGCTTCTCGTCATTTAAATGTTCTATTTCAGCCGCGATGCTTTTTAATTTATTTACCGTAGAGCCCGTTTCTTTTACAACGGCTTTCTTATATTCTCTTTTTACTTTGATATTTTCGACGATCGCTTTAACTTTTTCGATTGTCTCTTTTTTGGGTTTTCTGCCGCGTTTTCCCTTAACCGCTTTGACTTTTTTCGCGGCTTTTTCCGCTTTAGCGGGCAGCAGCTTTTTGGCCGCTTTTTCTTTCTTTTCGGCTTTTATTTTTTTCTCTTTCTTAGGAGCTTTTTCTTTCTTTTCAGCTTTGATCTTTTTGGCTTTTTTCTCTTTCTTTATTTTTTTCGCCTTTTTTTCTTTTTTGGGAGCTTTCTCTTTCTTTTCGGCTTTCACTTTTTTATCTTCGGTTTTTTCTTTTTTATCTTCGGCTTTTACCGAGTCTTTTCCGAAAGATTCTTTGATTTTAGCAGCCAGGGCCTGCTTGTGTTCGGCCGTGAATTCGGTCAGTCCTGAAAATACGTCTTCGGAAAGCCCTGAAAAATTAGCGAATTTAGTTATCGTGACATTTGAAACGAGGCCTCTTCTGGGGCCTTTTGATATGCATTTATACCATGCGCTTCTTGACAGGCCGGCGATCTTTTTAACTACATCGTCTACTTTAACTGCCGCGTTCTTTTTGATAACGTCGCTGATCTCCTTATAGGTTTTAGAGATAACGTCTTCTCTTCCTTTTGTCGTGCAGCTGCCTTTTTTCATTAATTAGTCTCCTTGCTGATAATTATTTAAAATTAATGTGATACAATTTCACTTTCATAAAATTGTATCACATTAATTAATCAAATACAACGTTTTTTTTATTTTGTTACAAAAAAATTATTTCTCACTTTTTAAAAAGATTTTTTATTTTATTCAAAAATCCTTTCAAACCGGCGCTGTTAGGGGGTTCCGGAGCGTCGGCCTTCTGATTTAAAAAAGCCATGCACTCGTCGATCTTTGCGTCATTCGGGCTGAGATATTTCGCTTTGTAAAAAGTGTTTCTGGCGCGTTCAAAATTTTTCATTTCGATCAGGCAGAGACCTAAATTGCACATGAATCCGGCGTTCGCCGGAGCCAGCGACACGGCGTTAGTGAAAAGTATGAGCGCGTCGTCGAGCCTTACTTTTGAAAGATAGATGAGCCCGAGTTCGTTCTGGGCATCGGCGAATTTCTGATTTATCTGCGCCGATTTCAAAAAATTATGCTCGGCTTCGTCGACGCGTTTGAGTTTACGCAGCGCGATGCCGCTCAGAAAATAAGACTGCCAGCATTTGTCAGTCACTTCGCTGATATTGGCCGCCACGCTCAGCGCGTCGTTTTCATTACCGGAATCTATAAGCGTTATCATTTTTTTCAGCTCGGCGCGTATTTCGTCCGTCAGCGCCAGATCGGGGTTGTGTTCGAGCGCGATGCTGTAATTTTTTTCGGCCTCTTCCATGTTTCCCTGCATTTTATAAAGAACGTAGTAGTTCAAATATATCATGAAATAAGAAGGATTCAGCAGTCTGGCCTTCTGCAGGTAATTTTCGGCTTTCGCGAAATCTGAGAGTTCGATGTAGGCTCGCGAAAGATTGGTATAGGCGGACACCTTCGACGGCTCAAACTCTATGGCCTTGTGCCAGAAATTTATCGCGGAGTCCACGTCGCCTTCGGCCGCCGCCATCACTCCGAGATTGTCGTAAGCCGAAGAGACGCTGTAATCGCACTCTATCATTTTATTGAAGGCGAATTTCGCGTCTTCGATCTTTTGCATGCTCAGCGCGAGTTTTCCGAAATTATATGCCACATCGCCGACGTTCGGATTGATGTCGAGGCAGTCGCGCAGAGTTTTGAACGCGCCGTCGTAATCGTTGGCGTTTAAAAGTATCTTAGCTTTGGTAAGAAATAATTTATAGGCCGACGCGGATATTTCGATCGCGCGGTCGCATATCTGAACGGCTCGCCCGCTCATGTTGAATCTTAAAAAATCGTCGCAGATAAAAACTATCGAGTCGATAAGGTAGACGAAAGAGCTGTCGCCTTTGAGCGCTTCGAGCGACTCTTCCACGAGCGGGTCCGCGAGCGGCGTGTAAGGGTTTCTAAGAGTGAGCGCGTCCATGATCTCGAAATAGTCGTAAAGCGCTTCGAAAGAATTCGTTTCACAACGGGTCAGCGATTCGTGTTCGTCGCTTGTGAGGCATTCCCCTTCGCCGTCGGCGGCCAGAGATATTTTATTCGATATTTCGCCTACCCCGCGATTGATTTCGTTCAATTTAAAGCAGTCGGAATAAACCAGCGATGGTTTTCCGGCGGCCTTCGAATAAGAGTTCACTTTTATATTTATATCGCCTTCCGGCCCGCGGCCGATCTCCCCGTAAAAAGCGACATCGTAAGCGATATTCAATTTAGTGAGATATTCGTCTATGAATTTATCGTCGCTTAAATTATCGGGAAGCGAGATCTGAACTTCGCTTTCGGCCGCGCCGTTACGGTTTAAAAAATATACGTAGAATATCTCGAATTTATTGAAACGTTCGAGGCGCATTGAAATATATTTAGGCATGACGCGCGCGAGCATGTTGAGCTCTTTGTGGCCGTCCGCCGGCTTCAAGGGAAAAAAAACCACTTTAGGCGAGTTCGCGGAAACGCTGCGGTTTTTTGCCTCCATATCGTCTATATTGAAATCTTTAAACATATTTCATCCGCCTGACAGATAAGATAGAAAATCTTGTCAATTATAAAAAAACCTGAAATACACGTATAAAACGAACCATACGAAGCATATAAAATATATGAAAACGTTTTCTTTAAATAAATTAAAGTAATGTTCCCAGACGCGGCTTTCTTCTATGTGAGTATTTTTAAGCACTTTGGGTATCTCTCGAAGCATCGTGGGCGAGCGGGCGAACGCCATCGAAAATACAAACGATGAATACAGAGGCATCGCCGGGAAACCGTTTTTTACCAGCAGCGAAATAACCGGAAGAAAAAGGAAGGTCATCGAAAGCCTTCCGAACGCGAGCGAAAGCGCCGCGCCTGAAACGATTATGAGAATACAGGCGTAAAACCCGTTGGAGCCTAAAAGCGAGCTGATCTGACCGGCTATCATTTCATAGATGTGATATTTGTAAAAAGCCGTGGCGACTATCTGAAGGCCGAGTATATAAAAGAATATATTGAGTTTTATTTCCCTGAGCACCTTGTCGGGCGACAGTTCTATCGTCAGGAATAAGAGCGAGGCTCCGGTGATTATAATAACGGAGTCGGAAAGGCCCGAGATCGATGAAAAACAGAGCATCGATATGGTGGACAATAATATCAGCACCAGCTTCGAAAAGAGGTTGGGCCCCGAAATAGCCATGTCTTCGTTGAATTTTATCGTTGAAACGTTTTCCGGAACGCCGCCGTCAGTTTTATCTTCGCCGCCGGTGAAATACTGCAGATAAGATATGTAGATGAAAAAAACGACCAGAAGGGCCGGCGTTATGAACGATAAATATTCGATAAAACTTATATTTGCGGAGGTGGATATCAGTATGACCTCGGCGCCGCTGATGGAAAGCAGAACGCCTCCGAGCGAGGCCGAATTGAGGGCGCCCATTATGGTGTTATTGAGTTCGATGTTCAGCGAGTCGAAGATGAACGCCACGATCGGAAACATGAGAACCACGGCGATCCTGTCGCAATAAAAGGCGGAGAGCATAAGGACCACTATGCATATATTCCTGCTCAGAAGGCCGCGGTTCCATTCGCTCCTTCTGACGGCCCGCAGGACCAGGAACTGGAATATGCCGGAGTGCTTCATAAAACTGGCTATGATGGACATGCCGGTTATGGTGATTATGAAATCGAGATTTATAATGCTGAATTTCGCGACGTCGTCTACGGTGATATACCTGGAAATAAAAAAGATCACGCCGGCGGTCATCGCGATAACCGATTTATGCAGTTTCGACGCCGCTATCATCATCAGCATTACTATGTAAACGAGCCATGAAAAAGATACCTGTTCCAATTGTCAGCTTCCTTCGAACAGTACCGATATTATGTCGCGCTGCCTTATGATCCCGAGGATCTTAGGGCCGCGCAGCACCGGCAGCGTATTTATTTTATTTAAAAACATTATCACCAGGGCCTTTGTAAGCGAAGCTTCCCCGCTTATAGCCAGCACGTTGTAATTCATTATATCTTCGACTATGAATAAATTACCTCTTCCGCGCATGTAAAATATTTCGAGATAGCCGAAATTGTCTGAATAATCGAAAAAATCGGAGATGTTTCTTATGTAATTAGGAAGAAAAGCCTGTAAAAGATCGCGTACCGTCACGAAGCCGACTATTTCCTGGTGCGCGTTCACCACGGGATAGCCTTCTTCTTTTTCGGTTATGAAAAGTTTGGCGAGTTCGGGTATTGGCATCGCTTCCGCGACCGTCCTGAACTCGGTTTTCATGAAATCTTTAACGAGCAATGACGGTTACCTTCTTTCGTTTCTTTTGACGATTTCAATGAATTCTTCCGGAGTTTTCGCCGAAATGAGTTCCTGCCTGTTTTTTTCGCTGCTCAAAAGGGCGGCGATCTGAGATAGCATTTGAAGATATCTGGAAGTTTCGTTCTTCGGGGAGATAATTAAAAAAACCAGATTGACCGGTTGTTTGTCGATCGAGCTGAAATCCATCCCTTTTTCGCTGACGGCCGCCGCGACTATGAAATCGGTGACGTCGCAGCGCGCGTGGGGGATCGCTACGCCGTGCCCTACCGCGGTGGACTGAAGGCTTTCGCGGTTCATTATGGTGGTGTAAAGCGGTTCCGGGTCGCATTTATTATTTTGCGATATCAGATCGCATAAAAACGATATGGCGCCGTTTTTTTCGGCGGCCCTGACGTTCAGCGCCACCAGGCTAGGGTTTAATAACTGTGCTATGGAAGGCATATAAAAACATACCCCTGAATTAAAATTGAAGCCTTACAATGATAACATAATATCTGAATAAAATCAATAAAACAAAAACTCCCCGCGCAAAAATACGCGGGGAGCTTTTGAAAATTCAAAAAGAATCTCTAATGCTAAGCAAAATTACTTTGCAACGGCTTCTTTTAATTCTTTTCCAGGATTGAATTTAGGAACTTTTTTAGCTTTGATTTTGATTTCTTTGCCGGTCTGGGGATTTCTGCCAACGCGAGCTGCTCTTTCGCGTACTTCCCAGGAGCCGAAACCCATTAACGTAACTTTTTCGCCTTTTTTGAGCGAACGTTTTACTGTTTCGATAAAAGAATCGATTACATTAGCCGTTGCACTTTTTGCGATGGAAACGTCTTTTGCGATAGCATCGATGAGATCTGCTTTGTTCACTGTAAAACACCTCTTTAAATTTATTTGGTAATTTCATTATATAAAAGTTTTACGCTAAAGTCAAGGGGTTTTAAAAAAAAATATAAAAAAAGTTGAGCAATAACGACATTATTAAAAGTATTTTAAATATTGAATATGTTAAATATAAGAAGTAACACGACTTTTAAAGAGACCGCTCACCATAATAAGTAGTTAACTAACCGTTTGTTTTTTCAGCTTCCAAGGACAGGCTTGATAGTAAATCTCGCAGATATTTGATATTTTGAATATTATAGAAACTGACTTCACCTGAAAGGTTTTCAACGGTTTCTTTTTTTAAATTTGACGATATGACCGTTTTGAATCCGGAATTTATAAGACTGCAGAGCATTTCGGCGTCAATATCCGCCGGCGAAACCGCGCCGCTGTAATCGAGGCCGCCGGCGAAAAGCACCCGGTTCGAGACGGCTATATCGTAATAACTCGATACGATCGCGGCCGCTATGGCGAGTTCGAGATCGCCGCACGTCGAGTGCGACGGGCCTTTGAGCCTTGTTATAATGTTTTTGTCGTGAAGGTTGATGGCGTTATATTTTTCGACGATCATGGCTACCGACTCGAAAACGTCTCGCCTGAGGCCCTGGCAGATGTTCCACTGCGGTCCGGCGGCCGGAAATTCCCCGACGATGGTTTCCAGTTCGTTGAAAATGGGGATTCCGCATTCGCGATAACAGCAGCTGACGGCTCCTATCCGGTAACATTCAGTCTTATTTTCGAGAGCGCCGCTTAAAATGCCTTCGTATTCGTTCGCGGGCGACGGGGTAAGGCCGTTATGGTCCGAGCGGAAGACCGCGACGGCGCCCCGGCGGGAATTCCTGCTTTTTAATAAGCGCGCCAGTTTGACGTTATTGAAAGGCGCCTCGAAAGAAATTATGGAGTCGAAGAAATGCGATATCGAATTGAATTCGCGCATCGACGAAGGGCCGATATCGTTAGCGGCGGCGAAGATGGTGATGTTTTTTTCCTTGGCCGTCCGGGAGAGTTCGGCGAAACATTCGCGGATTTGAATATTCGACGAGCGCATCGCGTCCACCTGTTTATTGAAAACCCCCGACATCGAGTCCAGGAAAACGATCTCGGGCCTGCGGGAGGCTATTTCGCTCGTTACCAGGTCCATGTCGCCCGCATGGCACGTGAAAAGTATAGGTGAATTTATGTTCATGCGCCGCAGTCTGTCGGACATCTGCCATTTCGACTCTTCTGACGATATATACAGCGTTCTGTGGCCGTTCACGGCGTACCCTTCGGCTATTTTGAGCAGGAATGAGGTCTTTCCGCACGACTGCGCGCCGACGAACAGATGAAAGGTTCCGGCGACGGGTCCCCCGCCGAAAAGCGAATCGAAGCCGGCGACGCCGCAGGAGCGGCAGGAGCTGATCTTGAGCTCGGAAATGTCTTCATCAGCTTCATTGAACGCCGCCGGCGCTTCAGGCTTCGGGGTCGCAACGGCCTCGGCGGCGGAGATGCCATTATTGATTTCGCATTTGAATTCAGATTTGTCGTAAAGCCCGAAATCTTCGTCGTAAAGCTTAGGCGTGACCTCGATCTTGTCAATGGCCCCGGCTGTTTTGCATTTCGGGCATATTTCCATTTTTTTGTCGAAAATAGCCTCGCATTCAGTGCATATATAGGTGGCGAAATTTTCGTCGTTCAAAATGCCGGAAGGTTGTGGATTCGTCATGTTAAGCCTTGCCTTTAGATTTTTTCAATTTGCGCTCGGACGGCAGCGCCGCGATGTATTTTTTCAGGAACTGTCCGGTGTATGAGTTCTTGACGTTTACGAGTTCTTCGGGCGAGCATGAGGCGACGACCTGGCCGCCTTCGTTTCCGCCCTCGGGGCCCAGGTCTATTATGTGGTCGGCCATTTTGATGACGTCGAGGTTGTGTTCTATTACCACGACGCTGTTTCCCATATCTACGAGCCTTCCGAGCACCTCTATCAGCCTGTGTATGTCGGCGAAATGAAGGCCGGTCGTGGGTTCGTCGAGAAGATAAAGCGTGTTGCCGGTCGACACTTTCGCCAGTTCGCACGCGAGTTTTATTCTCTGGGCTTCGCCGCCGGAAAGCGTAGTGGAACTCTGCCCGAGCCTGATATAGCCGAGACCTACATCCTGCAGGCTTTTAATTTTGCGGTGTATCTGCGGTATGCTGGAGAAAAAATCTACCATTTCGTCGACGGGCGAGGCGAGAACTTCGGATATGCTCTTGCCTTTATATCTGATCTCGAGCGTTTCGCGGTTATACCTGGTGCCGCGGCACTGCTCGCATTCGATATATACGTCGGAGAGGAACTGCATTTCGATCCTGATGATGCCGTCGCCCTCGCAGGCCTCGCAGCGGCCGCCCTTGACGTTGAAGCTGAAGCGCGAAGACGTGTAGCCGCGGGCCCTGGCCTCGGCGGTGAGCGCGAACAGCTCGCGGATATTATTGAAAACGTTTATGTATGTGGCCGGGTTTGAGCGCGGCGTGCGCCCTATGGGCGACTGGTCGATATCGATGACCTTGTCGATCTTCTCGAGGCCCTTTATTTCGTCGCATTCGCCGGTTTTGATGCGGGTGGCGTAAAAATGTTTCATCAGGTGCTTGTATAAAATTTCGTTGATGAGCGTCGATTTTCCGGAGCCGGAAACGCCCGTGACGCATGTCAGTTTTCCGAGCGGTATCGCCACGTCTATGTTTTTAAGGTTGTTTTCGCGCGCGCCCTTTATTTCGATCTTATTTCCGCCCTTTATTTCACGTCTTTTAGCGGGAACCTTGATCTCGAGGTCTTTTCTGAGATATTTCGCGGTCAGCGAGTCGCCGCTTTTGAGCATGCTGGCGGGCGTTCCTTCGTAAACGATGCTTCCGCCGTATTCGCCCGCGCCGGGGCCCATGTCGATGACGTAATCCGCGGATAATATGGTCTGCTCGTCGTGTTCGACGACAACGAGCGTGTTGTTCAGATCGCGCAGATGCTCGAGGGTTTTGAGCAGTTTTTCATTGTCGCGCTGGTGAAGGCCTATGGACGGCTCGTCGAGTATATAAAGGACCCCGACCAGTCCCGAGCCTATCTGGCAGGCCAGGTTAATGCGCTGGCTTTCGCCGCCCGACAGGGTGGACGCTGCGCGGTCGAGCGAAAGATAGTCGAGTCCCACATATGTCAGGAATTCGAGCCGCGAGGTTATCTCCTTCAGTATCTCCTTCGCTATCTGCGCCTGACGGGCGTTAAGCCCTAATTTCGCGTAAAAATTTCTGGCTTCCTTGATCGACATCGACGCGACGTCCGTTATTGACATGTCTTTTATGAGTATCGAAAGTATCTCTTTTTTCAGGCGTTTGCCTGCGCAGGCCGGGCATTTTATCATGCTCATGTAGCTCATGATCTCGGCTTTGACCGATTCGGACTGCGACTGCTCGTAGCGGCGTTCGAGAAGCGGAATTATTCCTTCGTATGGCTTATTGTAGGTGTAAGAACTGTTATTGCCAAAAGTCATGTTGAACCTTATATCCTCGTCGCCCGTGCCGTACAGCAGGATGTCCTGCTGCTCGCTGTTGAGTTTGTTCCAGCTCGACTCCAGCGAAAACTTGTAATGCTCGGCGACCTGCGAGAGCATCTTCCAGAAAAAATTAGACTGGCCTTTGAATGGAGCTATGGCGCCGTCTTTTATCTTTTTATTCTTGTCCGGTATGAGCAGATTCGGGTCTATTTCCATTTTAGAGCCCAGGCCGTGGCATTGCGTGCATGCGCCCTGCGGCGAATTGAACGAGAATATGCGCGGCTCGATCTCCGAGAGCGAAAATCCGCACTTCGTGCAGGCGTAATGCTCGGAATAAATTTCTTCTTTGTCGCCTATCCTGTCGATTATAACGATACCTTCGCCGAGTTTGAGGGCGGTTTCGATCGAGGCGGGAAGGCGGTTGCCTATTTCCGGTTTTACGACGAGCCTGTCGATGATTACCTCGACCGAGTGTTTTTTATTTTTATCGAGATTGACGTTCACGAAGTCTTCCTCGTATTCGATCGAATCGATTCTGACGCGCGTGAATCCGCTTTTTTTGACCTTCACGAGCATGTCCTGGAACTGGCCTTTTCTGGCGCGGACTATCGGCGCGAGGATCCTTATTTTAGTGCCCTGCGTATATGACATGACCTTGTCGACTATGTCCTGCACTGTCTGTTTCTGTATGGGTATTTTGCACTCGGGGCAGTGCGCCTGGCCTATGCGGGCGTATAAAAGCCTCATGTAGTCGTAAATTTCGGTGACCGTTCCGACCGTCGAGCGCGGGTTGTGAGAAATAGATTTCTGCGCTATGGAGATGGCGGGTGAAAGCCCGTCTATGGAATCGACGTCGGGTTTGTCCATGCGGCCGAGGAACTGCCGGGCGTAGCTGCTCAGCGATTCGATGTAGCGTCTCTGGCCTTCCGCGTAGAGCGTGTCGAAGGCGAGCGTCGATTTGCCGGACCCGGAGAGCCCGGTTATGACCACGAATTTATTTCTGGGAATCTCGACTGAAATATTTTTAAGATTGTGCTGTCTGGCGCCTTTTATTATGATAGAGTCCCTTGAATCCAATCAAAAAACCTCCGATGATGCGGGGAACCGCGTCGGGCCGGTTATCTGAAAATTTTTATCGATGCTCATTTCATTGAGGCTGTCCAGGTCGTAGACGCCTTTTGTCTTTTTATTCAAAACCTGTATCCTTCCTGATTTTACTGCGATGCGTATGAATTCGACCCTGTCTTTTTTCTTGTACTGCATTTTAAAGAGCGCGGAGAAATTTTCCGGCATTTTCACCGTAAGTATCTCCGTGTCGATATTGAGCGTGCACGGGCCGGGGCCTACTTCAAAATTTGCGCTGCCTTTGGCGAAAAAAGAGTTGATATTTAAAAATTCTATATTTTCGGGATTGGTCGATATGCTGTTGAAAATGACCTCGGAGTTATCGAACATTTTCATCTGGCGGTTTTTCGAAAGAAGAAGGGTAATGCTTCCGCCGTTTCCGGTCCTGACGCCCCCGCCTTCTTCGACGCTGCGGCTGGAAGGCTTTTCCCACACTTTAGTGCTGGGGTCCATCTTGAATATTTCGCCGGAAGGGAATTTCATTTCGATCTGCCTGGCCTGTTTCTGCTGTATCTCGTCGGAACGCCTGTTCATGACGAAATAAATCACCGAGGCGACTATCACGACCACAAAGAAACTTACTATTGAAACAAAGATCTTGGTTTTGAAAGCTTTATTCTCGTATTCGGCGTCGGTCCGCTTTTTTTCAGCGTCGCGCTCCTTCTGTATCTTACGTCTGTCGGAATCGGACAATACTTTCAGTTCTGAAAATTTTGGGGGCATTCATTTATCTCCTTAGATAGTGTCAAATATAATAGAACGACTATGATAAAATAGCATTTTACTAAATAACCGCTTCGTTTGTCAATGGTTTTATTTTGAACTTTTATAAGGCGCCGCCATTTTCGCGCGGCGGGCGCAGGATTATAAGCGGATGTCGGTGATAAGCGTCAGCGGCCGGGTTCCGTTTTTAAAAGCCTGGAAAACGAATGCCGCCGGAATTTCGGTCAGGCGCGTTTCGGGGGTCACAGCCGCTCTTAATGCGGAAGCCTTTTCACTGCCCGTAACCAGCATGATGATCTTTTCGGCCGTGAGGATCGCTTCCGGTGTAAGAGTATACCTCACGGCGCCCTTTTCAGGAACGTAATGCGATATGAAAAAACTTCCGGGCGCGATATTTTTAATTTTGCGGAATCCTTTCGGGTTTAAATCGCACGCTCCGCGAAGCGTGCCGGCGAATAAAGACGCGGTGTGGCCGTCCGCGCCCATGCCGAGTATCACGAGGTCGAACGCGCCGCTTCCGCCGGTCGCGGAAAGGATTTTTTTTTCGTAATCGGCGGAGATTAGTTTAGGGACATTTTTATCGATGACGAGAGGACGGACGGACTCCTTTGGTATTGCAGAGCCGCTGCAAAGCGTTTCGACGGCGTTGCCGAAATTCGATTCGGCGGAATCGGGCGCGGCATGGCGCTCGTCGCCCAGAAAAAACGACACGTTATCCCATCGGATGGCTGAATGTTTTGACTGGCCGGCGTTTTCCGCCAGATTTTTATAAAATAAGGCCGGCGTGGAACCGCCGCTTAATCCTATGACGGTTTTGCCTCCCGCGGACTGTTTTTTAACTATAATCTCCGTCACGGCCGCGGAAAATATTTCGTAAAGCCCGGCGCGGTCTTCGCGGTATTCTATCTTCAGCATATGTTCAGCCCGAAAAACCCGCATAGTTCAGGGCCGAGCGATCCCGCGGCGTATTTTTTCACTTTTACTTCGCGGTTTTTCAGGCAGTTCAGAATCGGCGTTATGTAGTCCCACGCGGCTTCTATTTCGTCCGAACGCATGAATAAAGTGGCGTCGCCGTTGAGCGCGTCGAGTATCAGCCGCTCGTAGGCTTCCGGCAGTGCGCCGTCGAACGCCGAGGAATAGTTGAAGTCCATCGAAACCGTATGAAGGCCCATTTCAAACCCGGGTTTCTTGCACAATATTTTAAGCGATATTCCTTCGTCGGGCTGCACTCTTATGACCAGTTTATTTGAAACCTGTTCCGATACGTGGCAGAAGTTATTAAATATCAGGTGAGGCGCCGGTTTGAAGGTCACTATGACCTCAGTCAGGCGCTCCGGCATGCGTTTAGCCGCGGTAAGGTAAAACGGAACGCCCGCCCACCGCCAGTTATCGATCAAAAGTTTTATGGCGGCGAACGTCTCGGTTTCGGAATTTTTGTCGATATTGCTTTCATCCGTGTACGCCGGGACGGGTGCTCCGCCGATCTCGCCCGCCGCGTACTGTCCGGCGGCAAGCGACGACGAGGGATTCGACCCGTCGAAAGGCCTCATGGATTGAAAAACCTTTAATTTCTCGTTTCTGACGCTGTCGGCGTCCATCGAGGCAGGCGGCTCCATCGCTATCATTGAAAGCATCTGCAGGCTATGATTCTGAATAATATCGCGGATTATGCCCGACCTGTCGAAGTAATTGGCGCGGCTGCCTATGCCTTCGGACTCGAAGACCCTTATCTGGACGTTATCTATATAATTCTGGTTCCATATGGGCTCGAAAATGCCGTTGATGAACCTGAATATCATTATATTCTGAACGGTCTCTTTTCCCAGATAGTGGTCTATCCTGTATATCTGGTCCTCTGAAAATATCGACAGGACCTTTCGGTTGAGCGATTTCGCGCTGTCTATATCGTAGCCGTAGGGCTTTTCAATGACCACGCGCACGAAGGCGCCGGCGCACGAAATGTCGAGAAAATCAGGCTTAGATAGGCCGGAATCATGGATCAAAGTAATTATCCGTTCAAAGTCGGCGGGCGGAGTGGAAAGGTAATAAAGAAAATCGCAGATCTTGTATTTTACGGCGGTTTTTTTCAAAAAATCCTTGATGCCGGCGTATTCGTATGGAAGGTTGAAATCGGCGCAGCAATAGTCGTTCATCGCGATAAAATCTGCGGCTGCCTGGCTTTCCGCGCCTGCGGCGTCCGGCGCCGAGGATTTTATATATTCGTTATATTCGATATTAGAATATTTACGGCGGCCTATGCCGATTATTCTAGTGCGCGGATTCAGAAGCCCCATTTTGAATAAATTGTACAAGGCGGGAAGGATCTTTTTGCGCGCCAGGTCTCCGGTGATGCCGAAGATCGCTATTACACACGGGTCGGAAGATTTTACGTCTTTGGCGACGCCCGGACAATCGTTCATTTTATCTTTCAAAATTTTCACCTGCCGTTTCCGGTTAATCTTTTTTTATGGAATGTCCGCCGAACTCATTTCTGAGCGCGGCTATTATCTTCGCGGAAAAAGATTCGTCCTGTCTGGAGACGAACCGGCTTAAAAGCGAAAGCGTTATCACGGGAGCCGGCACGGATTTTTCAATGGCGTCCAGGACCGTCCAGCGGCCTTCGCCGGAGTCTTCGACGAACCCTTTTATTCCGTCCAGACCGGGATTTTTTGAAAGCGCGGTTTCGAGCAGCTCTAAAAGCCATGAGTGTATGACGCTTCCGTGATTCCACAGGCCTGATATCTTGTGGAGATCGAGCCCGAAAGAAGAGTTTTTCATTAATTCGAACCCTTCGCCGTAAGCCGCGAGCATTCCGTATTCGATGCCGTTGTGTATCATTTTGACGTAATGGCCGCTGCCGGCGGCGCCGGTATGAAGATAGCCGCCGATAGGCGCGAGGTCGCGGAAAATAGGCGTGCAGTGGTCAAAGTCGCTTTTTTCGCCGCCGACCATAAGGCAGTAGCCTTTTTTATATCCCCATATGCCGCCCGAAGTGCCGCAGTCCATAAATGAAAACCCTCTTTCACGAACCTTTTCAGCGTGCGCCACGGAGTCTTTGTAATTCGAATTTCCGCCGTCGATGATTATATCGCCGGCCTCCGCGGACGCCATGACCTTATCGATGGCGAAATCCACAAGCTGCCCGGCCGGAAGCATTATAATAAATATCCTTCTTTTTTCGATATGTTTTGCGATATCGGCGATATCAGCGACGAATAAGCCGCCGATTTTTTTTACTTCTTCGTCTTTAGGCGTACGGTTCCAGCAGACGACCTTGTGGCCGAAATCGCACAACCTTCGCGCCATATTAAATCCCATGCGGCCCATGCCCAGAATTGCAACCTGCATACGCACCTCTTATCTTTTTATTTTTTTAATATTTATTCTGTTTTCATGTTATCACAAAAAAACTTAAAGTTCAATGTTTAATGAATTTTAATGAATTTAGGCCGGCCGGCTTGAGTTAAAATTTTGAACTTAAATTTATTGACACTAATTTATTTTTTTGAGATAATAAACGTAATTATGATTATCCAAAAAAATATTTCAAACTTTTTTAAGGAGATCACGCCGATAAATTCTATTTTTACGGCGGCGGTTTTTCTTGTTTTACTTTTCGCGGCCGTAAAAGTATATGAGCCTTTACAGGCGAAGGGCGCGGAGCCCGCGATCGAGATAACCGGCAAGGTCCTTGATATTTTTACAGATGCCAGAATTTACAAGGCGGCCGTTTCATTCGGCGAAAACACCTTTGAAACCGGAGCTTCCGGTCATTATAAGGCGCTGGTGGAACGCGGCGTATACAGTTTAAGCGTTTCGCACGGCGACTATTATCAGAGGCAGATAAATTCATACGCCGCCGACGGCGACGAAACCTTTGATTTTTACCTTATTCCGAAGTCTTTCGACCTTCAAACGTTTCAAAAATTCGGCGGATACTCTTTCGACAGGTGCAAATTTAAAAAACCACCGGTTATTATAATCAATACCGGAAAATTCAAAAATTCAAAAAATACATTCGATTCTAAGCAGATCGATTCGATAAATTCCGTTATAAACGAATTGAAATCATTCAGCGATTTTTTTAAATTATCGGTAGTCGAAAAAAGAAGTATTTCATCTGAAAACGACGTTCCGCAGGAATCGATTTCCATAAACCGCGACGATCTCTCCGATTATACCGAAGGCGGGCACGCGCAGTTTTTACCGGCGAAACATTCGTCCATAGTGGTTATGAACCCTTTATACAACAACCTCGAAGGCTTTTTCGAAGTAGCGCTCAGGCACGAGCTGATGCACGCGATCGGATTTTATACCCATGTTCCTCCCGATATCGACAGCATACTGGTCCCGACGCTGCCCATTCCGCCGAATTATACCGATCTGGACAAAAAAGTTATAAAACTTTTCTACCGCATGCCGTTTTCTGCTTCATATCCGCATACTACATCCGGAAAATAATGACGTAAAATTAACTTCATTTCAAAAATAACCGTGCACGTGAACTTGACAAAATTATGCCGGTTGAATATAATTATTTTAAATTTGAAAATATTATAGTGAGGATAAAATGGGCAAAAAAAATTGCTGGGAATTTAAAAAATGCGGAAGAGAACCGGGCGGAAAAAACACTGCAGAGCTCGGCATATGCCCGGCCGCCATCGATGAAAGATTCAAAACCTTAAATGGCGGAAAAAACGCCGGTCGATGCTGCTGGATGGTAGTCGGAACTTTTTGCAGGGGAAAAGTCCAGGGGACTTATGCCTGTAAAATAGCCACATGTCTGGATTGCGATTTTTACATACTGGTTTGCTCGGAAGAAAAAGACGATCTGGCTTCGCTCGGGCTTATAATTGAAACATACAATAACCGGAGCCTTCCGCGTCCGGATGATTCAAAATGACTATCGTTCGATTTTTTTTGTCCGCGAAGCGAATGAAATTATAGTCCGCAAACCAGTTTAAGTTTTGGTTTTATCAATTTCTTCGAGCCTTTTGGGGAAGATGTAATTATTTTTTTCCACCTGCGCGAGAAGCCCCTTTAAATATTTGCCTTCGGGAAATGTCGAGCTGTAGGGATGATCGGGCGACGGCCCGACGCCGGCGAGCACTTTAAGAGATGCGCCCGCCTCCCTTGCCGAGTTGAATACTATCGACTGGAATATCTTGTCGCTGACGAGCCCGGTACATGAAAACGTGAACAGCAGGCCATCTCCCTTAACGCACTGGATCGCGAGCTTGTTCAGGTCGCCGTAGGTGCGGTAGGCGCGGGGCAGCTCGAGCTTGTTGGCGGCGAGCTTGGCCGGATCGCATATTATGAAATCGTAATTTTTTCCCTTAGCGAGCGCGTCCCTTAAATATTCGAAAACATTAATATTCAGGAATTCGACTTCACAGCCGTTTATTTTTGCGTTTTTGCGGGCGGTCGTTATCGCGTCCGGATCGGTGTCGATGCAGGTCACGCTTTTAGCGCCGGCCTTTTTCATCGATATTCCGAACCCGCCAGTGTAGCAGCACAGATCGAGAACGTCCATGCCCCGGCACATCGAGGCCGCGAGTCTGCGGTTGAGCTTTTGATCGAGGAAAAATCCGGTTTTCTGGCCGAACTCGAAATCGACGGCGAATTTGACGCCGAATTCGCTTATTTCGGCGCGCGCCCTGCCTGAAGGATATTTTTTGATCTCGGGGCGGTAATCGGCGCCGTCTTTAGCGCAGGATTTTTCGTCGGGGGAGACCATTATTTTAACGCCGGGGTATAATTCCTCGAGCGACGAGGCTATAAAATCCATGGTTTCGCCGCCGTAGCCCGCGCAGTATGGCTTTATCATTATATAATCGTTGAATTTATCTATTATAAGTCCGGGCAGTCCGTCGGATTCGCTGTGGACAAGGCGGTAGCAGTCTGAGCCGGCCGCGAGCCCGAGTATATTTTCTTTAAGGTTTTTAAGCGATGCGAGCCGTTTAAGAAAAAAGCCCCTGTCTATATTTTCGTCGTTCGCCGTTAAAAACCTTATTGCGACTGTGCTGTTGGGATTGAAGATCCCGACGCCGGCGAAAACCCCTGCTTTGTCTTTAACTTTGGTGATCATCGCCCTGTTGAAGCCTTTGCGGGGAATGTTGACCATTTTTTTATATACCCACTGGTGGCATGAATTTCGATATATTTTCAGTTCTAAAACGTTTTGCTGCATTGTATTCTCCACGATATTAACTTTACCGGCGCGTCCGCCCGTCAATAAACTATGATACCCCATGCCGCGCGGTTAAGTCAATATTATTTTTGAAAGGGGATT
>MGFH01000216.1 GCA_001791795.1 Candidatus Wallbacteria bacterium GWC2_49_35 | reverse complement strand
ATCTGCTGCCATTGAGGATTTACCGCAGAATAGCCCACGGCCATGTTCTGCGCTTCTACGAGCCTGTCGTGCGTCGAAGGATGCGTCTGAAACAGCCTTAAGAACGCAGGAGTTTTTTCTTTTTCATATTTATTTTTGAGTTTGTCGAAGAACGACACGGACGCGTAAGGATTGTAACCGGTCATTGTAGAGTATTTAAACCCGTATCTGTCCGCCTCGAATTCGTTGTCGCGCGAGTACTGAAGCGAAAGAAAGGCGTTGGCGACCTCGAGCGCTTTCTGGTTGTTCTCGATGGGGCCGATCTTCGAATTTCTGATGAAAAAATCTATGAGCATGGCTTTTTCAAGGGCCTTTATCGAGTGCCTGCCGACCTGATGGCCCATTTCATGGCCTAAAACGAAGGCCAGCTCGGAATCGGAAGATAAAAAGTTCAGCATTTCGCTTGTAACGTAAATCGCCCCGCCGGGGACCGCGAAGGCGTTAACTTCGTTCATTTTCAAAATTTTAAAATTGTAGCTGAGGTCGCGGCGGTCCGAAACGGCGGCGATCCTTTCGGCTACGCGGTTCAGGCGCGCGTTCATCGCAGGGTCTTTATCGACGCCGTATAGTAATTCAAGCGCCGCCGTGGTCTGGGCGCCGATCAATTTTTCGGTCGACTGCTCGGCCTTGCGGAATAATTTTTTGAATACGTTACCGCCCCCGTCGCTGCCCGATACCGCTGGAACCGGAGTATTCGGAGTGTCTGCGATGTAGCCGCCGGTGGCCGCAAAATATGGATGCGCCTGTCCGCCGGCGAGTTCGCCTTCGGCGGGTTTTTCCTGCAACTTGGCGCGGTATTGCTGATATTCGCGCTGGTATTGCTTGTAATATCTTTCTTTTTCTTCCGAATCCGCCGGCGCGTTTTTATATTTTTCATACGCGCGGTCGGTGCGTGCTTTCACATCCGCAACAGTTTCGGTTTTTTTACCTTTTTTTTCTGCGCCTGATAAATTTTTATCATCTTTAGAACCGGGACCTGAATTTTTATCGTAACCAGTTTTTTTGGCCTGGTCGCGCTCGTTTTTATAGGTCTTTATATACTCGTCGTAAAGCTCCCGCTTTTTTTCCGGATCTTTTTCTTTTTTATACCGGGCGTAAAGTTCGGCGCTTGTCGCTACATCCTTGTTTTCATCGGCTTTGTAACTGTAAGATGTTTTTGCATCTCTGCCGCCGTTTTTGATATATTCGGAATAGGCGGCGCTGTATTGCTTGTAATATTCTTCTTTTTCGGCGGAGCCCGCGGGAGCTTTCTTATATTTTTCGTATAAAACTTCGTGCCTGAGCCTTTCGCCCGCCGAAGCTCCGCCAAAGCCTGAGTCAACTGACGGCGCCATCAGAGAGACCACAAGAAAAACCACCGTTAAAAAGGCAATTTTCATTAATTTATTTTTCATAATTTTACCTCCCCGAAATTTTTCATTATCAACTAATATTGAGCATAATTCATTCCCTTTTTCCAACTTTTTATTATATAATTCGGGCGATCGCATCGATAATTTCAGCGCTTCATTCTTTCCAAAGTCCCAGGCCGTTGCGGCGGGCGCGGCGGTAGGCCTCTAAAAAGCGTTCCTGGTATTTTACGTTCGGCGGGATCGTCAGGACGCTGGCGTACCCGTTACTGATTATCTCCTCGTTGAGCATGCGGCCGTCGGCCAGAAACACATATCCAAGAAGCCGCCCGTATCTGTCGCGTTTTTCGGCGTCGAATTCTATCGAGATATTATCGCCTGGCACAGCCAGTTTTTTAGTGAACTCCGCCGCGGTTTTTCCGCTGCGCAAGATCTCGTTCATATCTTTATGGCTTCTTTTCGAGTCGCGCCTTGCTTTTTTGCCCGCGATACTCTCGGGAGTGTCTATTCCGATCAGGCGTACATTTTCGCGCGTCCCCTTATAGTCGATGGTTATGGTGTCTCCGTCGACGACCTTTATAACTGTTATCGTTTCGGCGGCGCGGCTTTTTACTGGACTTGCCGGCAGAAAAGATGCGAGCGGCGAAAGCACGGCGAGAAGTAAAAGAACGCGATATGTCTTTTTAAAATTGAACGCCTTGAAATTAAACGCCATAGATCTCAATATTTTCTTCAACGTACACTCTTCCTTAAATTCTAAACGGTTATAAAATTTATATAACGGTCATGAATAAATTCATTACATTTTCTCTAAATTTTACATCAATATCGATTTTAAGTCAATAAGTAAAATCCTTTTTGCTTTTTAGCGGACGTTCATTTCGGGCGGCACCGCCTTACGGAATATAAATCACGCACGCTTCCGGACAAAACAAAAAACGCCGTCAGTTAATACTTTGACGGCGTATTTTGTTTAAATTATTTTATCTTTAAATTTTATTGAATCAGAACGGCTGCCTTAAGTTCAGAATCTCGCGGCGAATTTCACTTCGGGACCGCTGTGACCGATCCTAATGACGTTCGCCCCGACGGTTTCCTTGAAATATCGTTCTTTGTAACCGAGTTTTACATACCAGTCAACCTTGCCCCACATCGGCGGAACGGGCGTTTCAGGCCTTCCGGGGCCGATCTCGACGTAATCCGGCTCACGCGGTGTAAAGTGATATTCGACGCCGGCGTCGAGGTCTATGGTTTTGTAATTTTTTTCGGAAGCGCCGCCGTCGGCTTTAGCGGTTCCTGCGTAAAACCAGGTATAGCCCCTCCATTTATCGTCGATCCTGCATTGCGCGTGAAAGCCGGCGACCGGCACGACGAACTGTCTCAGATAGTGATTTTCCATTTTGAAATCCTTGTCTTTCAGGTCCAGCGAAAGGCGTATGAATTTGGCGCCGTAAACCAGATCGACGAACCCGTTGCGGTCGGTGGCGCCGAGCTCGCGTGACGCAAGCAGTTCGTAGTCGCTGAAGCGCATATCGGCTGAAATATTCGAGACGCCCCCGGCGCCGAAAGCAACGTTGTTGATCAAAACGTTATTTGCCGCGGCCGCCTTGAACGAACCCGTATTTTTAGTAAGATTGGCACGCAGGCATATATCCGAACGGCTGCCGAGTTTATAGGTATAACCGAACACAGCGACGGTTTTAAAAGGGAAGTCGGCATTTTTTTTGAAATCGCCCTTGAGATCGTAACCGGTATTGGCGAAACCCAGGGTTCCTCCCAGGTAGTTGCGCCATGTGCCGAATTCAAAACCATTTTCCGGCTTATCCGGGCGCGCGGAAACTTCCGGGAGAAAAATGAATACGTTAAAAACCAGAACGGCTGTAAATAAAAACTTTATAAATCCGGCCTTTTTATATTTCATAAAACTATCCTTACCGCAAAAATAGGGGAGCACAAATAACGCGCCCCATATATTTATCGGAAAGAAGCGTTCTTTATTTAGATAAAGACGGTAATTTTCTTATTTCGCCCGAAGGATAGGGCCTCACGGCTTTAGTGTCCGCGTCCTCGATAAGCAGGAAACCGTTTTCGTCGAGGCCGATGAAGCGGCCTTCGGCCGTCGCGCGGCCATCCTCGACGCGGTCGTAGAGCGTTATTATTTCGTCTTTGTATAAGAGTTTCGAGTTGTATTCGGCGAAGATCGCGCCGTATTCGCCCGCGGAGGCCCTTTGCAGGTTTCGATCGAGCTCCGCGAGGATACCGCCCGAAAGAGCCGTTATATCGCTTTCGCCAAAGCTTTCCGAAGTGAGTTCGCTCAGGCTGCCCGGCGGAAGTATATTAGAATTTCTTAATTTGCTTTCGTCCACTTGATTGAACACGTTCACGCCGACCCCGATTATGACAGGCGTACCGGGAAGCCCCGGCATCGCCTTCATCAGGATCCCGCATATCTTTCTGCCGCCGGCGGTGATGTCGTTGGGCCATTTGACGAAAAGCCGGCAGTCCGGCGCGTATTTTTCGATCGCCGACAAAACCGAAACGGCTGTCGTGATGGTGAGCATATTGAAATTAACGCCGGGCAGCTTTTCCATGAATAAAAGCGTCGACTGGTAAAGCCCGCCGCGGCCCGAATCCCAGACGCGCTCGAAACGTCCGTGACCTGAGGTTTGCGAGAAAGCGAGCTCGGTGTAGCCGTGAAAGTTCGAAAGCGCGTCGGGCCGGATAACGTCAGATTTAACCAGTGCTTCCAGATCGTCGTTGGTCGAGCCGGTTTCTTTAACTATGGCGACTGCGAAATTAATGCCGGTCGTCATCTGTGAATACCGACTCTTCCTTTTCTTTGCGCGCCTCGCGGTACTGCTGAAACTTTTTAGTTATGCCGTTGTAGAGCTCTTTTTTGCCGTCGCCGGTTGTCGCCGAAAATCTTATGATCTCGGTTTCGAAGCCGGCGAGTTTAAGCTGCGTCTTGAGTTCCATCGTGGCCGCGCGCAATTCGTTGGTTTTCAGTTTGTCGGTTTTCGTCGCGACGATTATAAAATTGACGCTTTTATCCTTCAGTATATCTAAAAGCATGACGTCGAGATCGGTAAGGCCGCGCCTGATATCCAGGATAACCACTCCAAGGATGCATTTGCCGCGAAGCGTTATATATTCTTCGATAAGCTCCGACCAGCGCTGCTGCTCGTCCCTGGAATAGCGGGCGTATCCGTATCCGGGCAGGTCGACCAGATAATATTTGTTGTCGACCAGAAAAAAATTGATTTCGCGGGTGCAGCCGGGCGTCGCGCTAACGCGGGCGAGCTTGTTCACTCCGGTATATACGTTCAGTAAAGATGATTTTCCGACGTTCGAACGGCCGAAAAAAGCCGCCTCGAAATCCAGTGGGCGCGGAAATTGCCCGGCCGACCTGGCGGACAGTAAAAATTTTGCTTCGCTTGCGTGAGCCATAATCCCTCCATTTTAATGATTTATGATATCTTCGCTCCGTCTTCGACGGGCGACATAGGCGTCAGAAGCGCCATTTTCTCACCTATGGAAGCCGCGATGACCATGCCTTCGGACATTCCGAACTTCATCTTGCGCGGCTTGAGGTTATTGACCACCACAACAAGTTTTCCCACCAGGTCTTCTTTTTTGTAATGGCTTTTGATGCCCGCGAAAATGTTCTTGGTGACGCCTCCGACCGAAACGGTGAGGCGCAGGAGCTTATCGGCGCCCTCGACGTCGTCGGCCGCGACGACCGTGGCCACGCGCAGGTCGACCTTCTGGAAATCTTCTATCGTTATCTCGGAAGCTGCGAGCACGCCTTCGACCTTGCCGCCCGACGCTTTCGAGCCCTTTTCATCCGCCGCTTTTTTTTCGGCCGCCTTGACTTCGGTTTTAAAGGTCTTCTGGCTTTCCTTCGACTCGCTTATCATGCCGTCGATCTTTTCCTGCTCTATCCTGACGGCCAGCGGCTTGAACTCGTTTATTTTATGGCCCTCGAGCGGCTTTTGAATGTCGCGCCATTCGAGGCTCGCAACTCCCAGAATGGCTTCTGCGTCCGCGACGTATTTAGGCAGTACAGGTTTCAAATAGATCATAAAATTCTTGAAACAGTTGAGCACGGAGGAAAGCACCTTGTGGCATTCGCCCGCGTTCTCCTTCAAAAGCGCCCACGGCTTTTTATTGTCGACGTATTTATTGACGTCGTCGGCGAGTTTGATGACAGCCGAAACCGCCTGTGAAAATTCGCGTCCTTCGTAAAAGCCGCCTATCTGCGGAGCCGCGGCGACGCACTTATCATAAAGCGCGCTTCCGTCTTCGTCCATCGCTCCGATAACGCCGTCAAAACTCTTGTTGAGCATCCCGGCGACGCGCGAGGCTATATTGGTGATGTTGCCGACCAGCTCCGAATTGACCTTATAAAGGAAGTCTTTGACGGAAAGATTGATATCTTCTATGCCTGAGCCCAGTTTCGAGGCATAGTAGTAGCGCAGATATTCCGGATTCAAATATTTGAGATAAGTTTTAGCGTTTATAAACGTGCCTTTGGATTTCGACATCTTTTCGTTGTCGACCTTCAGCATTCCGTGAATAAAAACGTTGTCAGGGGTCTTAAAGCCCGCCGTCATGAGCATTGCAGGCCAGAACAGCGTGTGAAAGTAAAGTATATCTTTACCTATGAAGTGGTAGATCTCGGTGTCTTTATCCTGCCACATCTGCTCAAACGTACGGCCGTTGCGAACCGCCCAGTTTTTGAGCGAGGCCATGTAGCCGACCGGGGCGTCGAGCCAGACGTAAAAATACTTATCTTCGGACCCGGGGATCTTAAACCCGAAATACGGCGCGTCGCGGGAGATGTCCCAGTCGCGCAGACCGTCTTTGAACCATTCGGCGAGTTTGTTGGCGACCTCGGGCTGAAGATGGTCTTCGCCTATCCACGCGCGGAGCTTATCAGCCATTTTGCTCAGCCGGAAAAAATAATGCGTCGATTTTTTTATGACGGGCTTAGTTTTGCACAGGGAGCAGTAAGGCTCGATAACTTCCGTGACGGCGTATGTCGCGGAGCACGAGTCGCACGAGTCGCCATACTGGTCGGGCGCTTTGCACTTCGGACAGGCGCCTTTGATAAAGCGGTCGGGAAGGAACATTTTATCGTGTTCGCAGAACAGCTGCTCGATCTGCGTTTCGAGAATAAGGTCTTTTTCCTTCATTTTCGAATAAATGAACTCGGAAAATTCACGGTTCTCTTCACTGTGTGTAGTATAAAAATTGTCGAAGTTCACATAAAAGTCGGCGAAATCTTTCGAATGCTCCTGGTGAACCCTTTTTATCATTTCTTCGGGAGTGACGCCGGCGTTGCGCGCGGAGATCATTACGGGCGTGCCGTGAGTGTCGTCGCCGCATATGTAGACGCATTCGTTACCGACGAGTTTATGATACCTGACGAATATATCGGTTTGAATATATTCGACGAGGTGGCCTATGTGTATGCTGCCGTTGGCGTAAGGAAGCCCGGCGGTGACTATTATCTTTCTTTTCTTCTGCTGGTTGGACTGCAATTTCATTCTCCTTTTTACGGACCGGACGGAGGTCCTGCCGCATTTGATAATTTTTCGTATATATTAATTTTAATTTATTCTTTATAAAATGACAGTTTACCGCCGCTTCGAATGTTTCGGAGCGGCATCGCGGTAAAAACGTTCCCCCAAAAATATGCCAGCCTAATTATAACCAATTCATGGCTCTTTTGTCAATCAGGATTTTTTACAGGCGACGACGCCCGACGCTATATTTTTCAACCGATCCAGGCGAAGCGCGAGGTTTAAAACGTTGAATTTTCCACCATAGCTATTAAAAATGTTGACGTTTTCAACGGCCTGAAGAGGATATCCGGTCAAAAACGGAGCTGTAATGGGCATGAATATTGTTATAACTTTAACGGCCGCGAGGTAATTTCGCCAAAGCGGTCACAAAAACTATCAGGCGGAGGTTGCCATGCGAAAAAAAGCTAAAGCCGCTCTGAACTTTTTAATGACCGCCGCACTTTTTTTATTATTCCTTTTATTTTTACCGGCGGCCCTGGATTTTCTGCAGGACGGCCTTTTCGGCGACTTCGGTCCTTCCTGCGCCACCTGTTTTCCAATTCCTCATCCCGCCCAGATATCTTTGTTTTTAATTCTGACCTACGCGCTTTTCAATCATTTCAGTTCCAAACTTAAGTCCAGCGAGGAAAAAGCATACGAGCTTCTGGCGGCGAGCGAAGACCGCTTCAGGCTCATGATAGAGAACACGCCCGTCGGAGTGTGCATTATAGACGAATAC
>MGFH01000215.1 GCA_001791795.1 Candidatus Wallbacteria bacterium GWC2_49_35 | reverse complement strand
CCTCGGCGACGAGAAGGCCGCTCAGGTTATCGCTGATAATAAAATCTCCGATCTGTAAACCGGCATAAATTCAGCTTTTAAGATAAGGGGAGAGGAAGGACCAATGGCCCTTCCTCTCCCCTTATTAACCCCTCACTATCCCTGAAATTAAATCCGCGAAGGCAGTTTTTCGCCGTCCATGGCTTCAAACTGCACTTCCAACATCGTGTTGGTCGCGCAGTGCGTATGCTTACTTCGCGGATTTGTTGTATTGCCTGAAAAGTCTGCTTCACAGCCTTTTCAGGCAGACGCAGGTCGTTGCCTCTGTCATGGCATTTGTAAGTGGTGGACTAATTTCATTTAGCGCCGGCGGTTTTGAGCAAATCAATGATCCCGGCATTATCTTTGGCGCGGATTTCGGCGTATTGCAGGGCCGTCTGGCCGCTGCTGTCGGCGGCGTTCGGGTCGGCTTTCTGTGCGAGAAGCGCTTTAACGCCAGCGGTGAAACCGTCTTCGATCGCATACAGAAGGGCGGTCTTGCCGTTGTTGTCGCGCGCGTCGATATCTTTGCCGGCGAGTTTTCCGAGCAGAATAAGAAGCGTTTCTTCCTTCTGGTTGCCGGCGGCGCGCATTAAGGGCGTAACGCCTTTATTGTCGCGGTGGTTTATATCGGCGCCCTTTTCGACGAGCAGTCTGGTTATGGTGCTTATTCCCTCTCCGGCCGCGACGGAAAGAGCTGTCTGGCCGAAGTTGTCCTTCGCGTTGATCTCTGCGCCTTTAGCGAGCAAATATTCGATAACTTCTATATTCTCGCGGAAGTTGATCGAATTGATGAGCGCGGTTTCGTTGTCGTTATCTTTTGCGTTGACGTCCGCGCCTTTTTCGACGAGCATTTTTATTATTTCCATGTTGCCTTTGAAGACCGCGAGCATCAGGACCGTTTCGCCCGACCTGTCACGGAGTTTGACGTCCGCGCCGCTGTCTAAAAGCAGCTTGACCGATTCGGTGTCCTCCCTGACGGCAGCCTCGATCAATGCGCTGCGGCCGTTCTCGGAGAGTTCGTTGACGTCCGCGCCGGCGGCGATGCATTTTTTGATCTCTTCGACGCCTTTATATTTCGCCGCGTATACGATGGATGAGCCTGATTTGGCCTGCGAATGATCATCGGCGGGGTAAGCGGGGGTAACGAGGGCAAGCACGAACGCCGCGGTCAGTCCCATTTTCTTGATCATAACTTCTCCTTTATCAGATCGGTATCAGGCGTAAAATCCACGGCTTCAGAGACCGGGAACGCCTTTTTTTAAGTGCGGGTCCGGCCCGCCTTCCGATATCCTATCATTTTTATCCGTTCTTGTCAATGATGAAAGCATAAATTACGCTCGAAGAAAATTTAATAAGAAAATCTTATAATTGACAAATTACGCATAATTTGATAGAATATCGCCATATTATTACGCGGTACACCCGCTGCCCCATGATTATTTTTTAACTTTAAGGAGAATATCTAAGATGAACGGCGATTCCATCAGACGCGAATTTTTAAATTTTTTCAAGAAGAAAAACCACCAGGTAAAACCTTCCGCTTCGCTGATCCCTCATGGCGACTCGACGCTCCTGTTCACTTCCGCCGGCATGGTCCCCTTCAAAGAC
Organism: Candidatus Wallbacteria bacterium GWC2_49_35; assembly: GCA_001791795.1. Classification (GTDB taxonomy): domain Bacteria; phylum Muiribacteriota; class UBA9980; order UBA9980; family UBA9980; genus UBA9980. Next base: position 18,917 of record MGFH01000215.1, on the reverse strand, counting down.
CAGTTCTTCGGCAAGGGCCTTACCGACGATAACCGCCGCGCGGCTTCCTGCCAGAAGTGCCTGCGCGAGACTGACCTGGAAAGCGTTGGACGCACTTCCCGCCACCAGACGTTCTTTGAAATGCTCGGCAACTTTTCGTTCGGCGATTATTTCAAGCGCGAAGCCATAACCTGGGCGTGGGAGTTCGTCACCGAAGTGCTGAAATTCGATCAATCGCGCTTGTACGTATCGATTTTCGAAAGTGACGAAGAAACTTTTGAAATATGGAGCAAGGAGATCGGCATCGACCCGAAGAGGATAGTCCGTCTCGGCGAGAAGGACAATTTTTGGAAAATGGGCGACACCGGCCCCTGCGGCCCCTGCTCGGAAATTTACATCGACATGGGCGAATCGCGCGGCTGCAAGAAGCCGGACTGCTTCGTAGGCTGCAGCTGCGACCGCTATATCGAGTTCTGGAACCTCGTTTTCACCCAGTACAACAGAAAAGAAGACGGCACTCTCGAGCCGCTTCCGCGCACCAACATAGACACCGGAATGGGCCTGGAACGCGTCGCGTCGATAGCGCAGGGCGTCACGACCAACTTCGACACCGACCTTATAAGGCCGATAATAACTTTCATCGAAGACCTCGCTAACGTCGACTACGGCTATTATGAAGATAAAGACGTATCCTTCAGGATAATCGCCGACCACGCGCGCGCCGTCACCATAGCCATGTCCGACGGCATTTTCCCGTCGAACGAAGGCCGCGGCTACGTTATAAGAAGGCTCATGAGAAGGGCCATCCGCCACGGAAAACTCCTCGGCATCAACTCATCGTTCATGCACAAACTAGTTGCGGTCGTTATCTCCATACTGAAGAACGGCTATCCCGAGATCACCCGCCAGCGCGAGTCGCTGACGAAAATGGTGCGCGCCGAGGAGGAAAAATTTCAGCAGACGCTCGACCACGGCTGCAGGATACTTGACGAGATAATGGTTAAAAAGGCCGAAACGAAACAGGACATATCCGGCGCGGAAGCGTTCATGCTTTTCGACACTTACGGCTTCCCGCTCGAGTTGACGCTCGAGATCGCCAGGGAAAAAAATATGAGCGTCAATGTAGACGAATTCAATGCGTCCATGGAAAGCCAGCGCGAGCGCGCCCGCTCCAAGTCGTCGCATATTAGTGCGGCGAAAGAATCCGGAGCCGCCACTTTATACGACGAGCTCCTCGCCTCCAGCGCCAGAACGCAATTCCTTGGTTATGAACGCGAACAGTCCGACGCGGCGGTCGTTTTTATTTCGAAGGAAGGGCGCAAAGTTTCGAGCGCCTCGACGGGCGACGAAATCGAGATCATACTCGACAAAACGCCTTTCTATGGGGAGTCGGGCGGCCAGGTAGGCGACAGCGGCGCGCTATTCAACGACGTCGCGACGCTGGAAGTTTCTTCCGTTTATAAGCCCAACGCGCAGCTTTTCGCTCACGTTTGCAGGGTCGTCTCGGGCGAAATAAAGGCCGGCGACAAGATCACCGCGAAAGTGAACGATATTTCACGCATGAAGATACGCGCCGCTCACACGGCGACACATATACTTCACGCCGCCCTCAGGAGCGCGCTCGGAGAGCATGTCAAGCAGGCCGGCTCGAAGGTCGAGCAAGGCAGGCTGCGCTTCGATTTTACACATTTCGAAGCCGTCGACCCCGAGGTTCTCAAAGCGATTGAAAACAGGGTCAACGATGTTATCCGCGGATGCATGGGCGTTGCAACGAAGGTTTCCACCCTCGAAGACGCTCAGAAAGAAGGCGCCATGGCGCTGTTCGATGAAAAATACGGCGACACGGTCCGCGTGGTGTCCGTCGGAAATTATTCGAAGGAATTGTGCGGCGGCACGCACGTATCGAATTCGGGGCAGATCGGCCTCGTTAAAATATTGTCTGAAACGGCTCTCGCGGCCGGAGTGAGGCGCATCGAAGCGCTTGTCGCCGAAGAGGCGCTGAATTATCTCAAGGAAGTCGAAGACAAGGTCAAAAATATTTCGTCTCTTTTGAAATGCCCCGTAGTAGAGGTTGAAGAGGCCATCAATAAAATGCAGGCCGCCTTCAAGGGCGTCGAAAAAGAGAACGTGTCGCTTAAAAGGCAGCTGGCGACGATCAAGGCGAAAACGCTCGCCGACAACGCCCATTCGATCGGCGGCTATAAAGTGATCGTTTCGACGCTCGACGGCCTTTCTGACGAAGATCTTCGCGGCGTTTGCGACATCCTTCTCGAGCGCGTGAAAAGCGGCGTAGTCATATTATCGTCTAAAATGGAACCGAAGGTGATATTCTCCGGCAAGGCCTCGGAAGACGCCGTGAAAGCCGGTATCCACGTGGGCAAGCTCATCGGCGAGGTCGCTAAGATATGCGGCGGCGGCGGCGGCGGAAAGCCGAACATGGCGATGGCCGGCGGCAAGAATCCGGAAATGGTCTCCGAAGCGCTGAAATTTGCCGCAAAAACCATAACCGCGGCGCTCAGTCCGAAGCAGAATTCGATAGTCGATTGAGCTGATTTTATTTTAATTTAAATATTATCAAAAAAAGCTTGACTCTGTTTCAATGATTATGTATTATAAGCAAAAAAAAGTCGGGGAGGGATTAAATGAAAGACCTGATTTCTATTCGTTCTGAAGTGAGCGGCATCGTGGAGTTCTTTCAGATCAAAACGAATAAATTAAAAAGGGTTTTACTGCCTGGCGGCATGATATTCGTTACGAACCGCCAGAAAAAAGAAAGCGCCTTCAAGTTCGGGTTCGCCGAGCCGGTTAAATACACGCTTAAATCTAAGCTGGCTCTTGCGTTCCACTGCCATCACGGCGAGGAAATCGAAGAGGGCGGCGATGTGGCCACAATATATTCCGAAACCGACGGAGAAGCGAGCGTTAAAAAGAATAAGATAACCGTAACTAAAAAAAGCCTCGTTAAAGAATATTCGATAGATAAAAACTTCATCGTTTTGGTGAACGACGGCGACAAGATAAAGCTCGGCCAGCCTCTGGCGAAGATCGTTTCGCCTTTTTACGGCATCGTTAAGTATGCATTCGTGCCCCAGGAGAGCGAAAAGGACCGCACGAAGAAGATCGAATACGTCGAAGTGCTCCAGAACGCGGTGGCATACGAGATACCCGACGAGTTCCAGATAAAGGTCGCCAACGGCGCTGATATCAAATCCGGCGCTGTCATAGCCGAAGGCGTAATCCGCGAAGAAGGCTACGAAGACCTTTCCATCGAAAAGGAAAGTTTCGAAGAGGAAAAAGAGGAAGAAGAAACCTCGGCCGAAGAGGAAGTCGACGAGGCCGAAGACGAATCCCGCGGCGATTTCAGCTACGAAGAAGAGCCGGTCGAGAGCGAATTCGAAGAGGAAGAAGAAGCCAATTCCGGCGACGACGACGATTTCCCGCCGTTCAAGAAAAAGAAAAGCAAATAATACATTCGATAATTTGAATATACCATAAATTATAAACGGGTCTCGCGATAATAATGCGAAGCCCGTTTTTTTATACCTGGAAATAAAAGCAACGATAAGTTCTCCGGCGCTATGTTTTCAGTTTCTTCTTTTTGACGGCCGGAAATAAAATGTTATTCAAAATAAGCCGGTAGCCGGCCGAATTCTTGTGGAGCGATACGTTGGTGGCGGGGGAGCCTACCTCGTGCGCGAAGTCCTCGGGGTCGTGGCCGCCGTAAAATGTGAAACTGCCTTCCTTCATAGATGAGTATACGTACTTTACGTCCTCTTCGTTGATCTGGGCGAGTATGATGACGTTGTCTTTGACGCACTTGCGCTTGAACGCGGTGGTCTGCCCGAGAAAGGCCTTTACGGACGCTTCGTGCGACTGGGTAAGGATGGTCGGCGCCCTGTCGAGTTTGGCCGAGAATTCGAACAGCGTGAAATCACCTTTGTCGGTTGGATTTCGGAAAAATTTATTGGCGTCGACGTCGATGTCGGAAAATTCGTATATGTAGGGGTCCATTTCAAGGGTGAAGTCTTTGAATGCGAATGTTTTCGAAAAATCGAGCTTCTGGGCGCAGTTGGGGTCGGCCGGGGTGCCGTCGATCTCGGCGGGGATTATATCGACGCCGTCGGCGGCGAGGGCGATATCGATCGAATCGCACGCGCAGCACATCATGAACAGAAAGCCGCCGTCCTCGACGTATTTTTTGATGGTTTTGGCGACCGCGCATTTATGGGCCTGAACGCTGGCGAATCCTGCATCGCGGGCGTTGCTTTCATAGAGGCGGACCTGTTTCTGGTACCAAACGGCGTTTTTATATGCGCCGTAAAATTTTCCGTACTGGCCGGTGAAATCCTCGTGATGAAGGTGCAGCCAGTCGTATTTTTTAAGATCTCCTTTGAGAACTTCATTGTCCCAGAGTGTTTCGTAAGGTATTTCCGCGTAGGTGAGCGCGAGCGTCACCGCGTCGTCCCAGGGCCTTTTATCGGGCGGCGTATAAATAGCCACTTTAGGAGCTTTTTCTATTTTGACGGCGTCCATGTTGTTTTCCTTGACCACCGAGTAGATTGCCGCCGCGGACGCGTCGTCGATGGTTTCAAATGAAACGCCCATGTAGTTAGCCGTTTCGCGGACGAAATCCGCGTTATCCATCAGGAACGAGCCATTGCGGTAGTTGAGCAGCCATTCCGCCCCGATGCCTTTCGCGACGGCCTTATAGACCACGCCGTAGGCCTTCAGGTGGTCGTTCTGCATGCGGTCCATGAATATGAGTATCTTTTCGGCGCGCGCGGCGCCGGCGGCCGTTAAAATGAGCGCAACGCTAATTATAACCGAAAAAAGAAGTCCTGTTTTTTTTCTCAATTTTATCATCTCCCTTGATCGCCGAAAGCATTTTCTTCGATTTATTGCTCAGAAGCGCGCCCGGATATTTTTTTAAAATGTTTTCAAGGCGCGATTCCGCCTCGCCCGTCATGGCCGGCTCGTGTTCGCGGTAAAAGCAGGCGAGCTCGTAAATGGCCTCCGCGCGGCTCTGGTCGTCCTGGGCGACGCTGATATAGGATTCGACGGCCTTTTTGAATTCGGCGTATTTTTTCAGTTTTAATTTCGTCGCGTAAGCGAGGCGCGATGCGTCCTGCCTGAGCGTGCCTTCTTTTTTTGAAAGCGCGTCGAGCATGATCTCGGCCGTCGCGAAATGCGCGGCCGCAAACTCGCGCGCCGCGTTGAAATATTCGGCCAGATCTTCTTTGGCGTCATTCTGGGCGGACCTTATGATTTTCATGTCGTTAAAGATTGCCGCGGCGCCCTCGTATGAAGGGTATCGAGCGAGAATGTCGCGGAAGGCGTCTATAGCGGCCTCGTAAGTTCCCTGATATACGAGTTTATAAGCGAGCAGCGCGCCGGCGGATGCGGAGCGGCGGTGGTCGTTGAGCGCGAAAACCTTATTGAGCATATCTTCCGCAGTTTCGATATTTTTCGTGTAAAGCGCCTGGGCTCCCTTGAAATAAAGGCATTCATAATAATAATTCGAGGCGTTGACCTCCAGGGAGTCGAAGATCTCGAGCGCCCTGGCGCGGTCATTCACGCCTTCGAAGTATATGAGCGCCCTGTTGTAAAGGGATTCGCCGTAAAGCTCGCTAAAGCGCTTATCGTCCATGACCTCTCCGAAAAGGTGCAGCGCTTCTTCGTAGCGGCCGCGCGCCGACAGAAAGCGGGCTTTCATGAACTTAGCGTTATATTCGGACGCGCTTCCCTGATAGGCGCGCGCGATCGTATCGAGCGCCGAAAGCGAAAGGTCGAACAGTTCGAGCGAATCGAGCGTGCGGGCGTAGTCTTCGAGTATGACCGGATTGGACGTCAGTTTTGAAAGCTGAAGATTCGATTCGAGCGCGTTTTCGTATTTTGCCGACATTAAAAAAATTATCGAGGCGAGCCTGAGTTTCTGAGGGTCGGCGATCACGCTTTTTTTCATCTCGCCGCTTATTATTTCGCACAGCGGCGCGCGCGCGTCCTCGTTGCGTTTCAGCGTCTCTGCGAGGCGCTGCTCGACCGCCGTGAACATATGGGGCGCCCTGTCGACCAGGCCGAAGTAATGTTGCGCGAGGCTTTTGTAATCGTCTTTTACCTCGTAGAGCTCGGCGAGCTCGGCGAAAAAGATGGCCGGGTTTCCGGACACTTTCCGGCAGGCCAGATAGACCGAGATCGCGTCGTCGGTCATATTATGCGACTGCAGGATGTTCGCGAGCGTGTTGTATTTGTGGAGCTCCAGTGAGGATGCGATAATTTTAAACCAGTATTCGCGTGCCTTTTTCGGGTCGCCGAGCTGGAAATAAGCGTTGCCGGCTGCCTCGAGATAGATCTCGTTGTCGGGTTGTATCTTCAATAGTTTCTCGTAGTAGTAAAGCGCTTCTTTATACCGTTTGAAACGGACGAGAAGGTCGCCCGCGTTCTTCAGCAAATGAAAATCGCGCGGTCTCACGGATATAATAAAATTATACTGCGCAAGCGCTTCGTCTACCTTATTCAAGTATATAAGGAATTCTATATATTCATGACGGTGCTGGAAAGCGTCCGGCGCCTTCTTTATTTTATCGGCGAATTCGGCCAGTTTCTTCTCGAGCAGGCCGAACTGGTCGTAAAGTTTGAAAAGTTCGGCGCGCCCGCCTATGAACATGTTTTTATCGTAGTAGGCCTGCCAGACCGCCAGCGCCTCTTTTTCGCGCTTTAGTTTGATGAGCGAGCGGCCGAGGTAAAAAGCCGACTGGGTTCCGTAGGTCGATTCGGGCGAGAGTTTGATCACGCGTGAAAAATAAATTTCGGCGTTTGGATAGTCGGCGAGTTCGTAGCAGCGCATAGCGCGGTCGTAAAGCGCGAAAAGCTCGTCGGTTTGCGCGCCGGCCGTGCCGAAAAGCGAGGCTGCAAAAAACGCGGCAGTGGCTATTGCGGCGAAGATACGGCGTACGGCGCCCGGGCGATTTGCACCTGAAACGCAGGCGGATGGAGCATATTCATATTCATTTTTATGTGGGTTAAATAAATTCATGACATCACGGCGCCTTCGTTAAAATTTTTTGACCGCATCGAAATAGAGCTCGATGATCTTTTCAAAAGACTTCGGATACTTTTCGTTTTTAATGGATTCGTCCAGTTTAAGCTCGCGCTGCTCGACCTTCCGGGTTTCAATGGCGGCGGCCGGCGCTGCGGGCGCGTACTTTTTAGCGCGTTCGGCTTTGCGCTCGGTGGTTTCCTTTTCCTTGAAAAGCGCCTGCTGCATATCAAGAAGCCTTTCGTGAAGTATCTTCTGGCGTGACTGCACCTTCGCGTCCACCTTTTTTCTCATATATTCGGCCTCGAGGTTCTGCATTTCAGAGCGCAGTTCGCGAAGCCTGCGCGCCGGCTCGCTGTCGCCGTCCATGGCTTCCATCATGCGTTCGAGCGACCGCCTTATCATCTGCTGCTCGAACGCGAGCGTCTTGAGCGCGTCTTCTGAAAGCTGCGGCATGCCGTTCTCGCCGGCTTTTTTCATCATGTCTTTGGTTTTCGCGTTGAGCCGCGCCTGCGCCTCGGCCTGCTTTTTTATCATCGACATCAGCTGGTCCATGTTGGATCCCGATTTCGAGCTGTTAAGGATGTCGTAGATATCTAAAAGCATCATATTGAGTATGCTGATATTGTAATATATCTGTCCGGAAAGATTGGCGGCGTTGGTAAATTCGCGCTCGGCGAGCATCGGCTTTATCTGAGCGAACTGCCTCACTATTGCCCCGGCGACGGCGATATTGTTCGAATCGATAAGGATGGTCTTTTTGGAAAGCCTGGTGAGCTCGGCGGCGATCTCGCGCGAAACGTTCGATATCTCCAGGCATTTTTCGGAGATAGCGTCGAGCGTCTGAACGAATCTGTCGTTGGTCGCGGGTTTCATAAGGCCCTTTACGCGCTCGAATTCATTGAGTATGTCCATTTCGAACGCGGACATGGCGATCGAGCGTTTGATCAGCTTCGAAATGGCCTCCAGCAGATCTTTTTTATTCTTTTCCTTGAATTCGTCGAAGGCTTTTTTCAGCGCGTCGAGATTTTTTTTCATCGATTCAGCCGCCTGTTTCTGTTCGTCGAAAGCCTTGCCGGGATCGTTTTTTTCGAGGCCGTCGCCGGCTTTTTTCATCCTCCCGCCGACGTCGTCGGTTTTAAGGCTTTCAAGCGCCTCTTCGGCCGCTTTCTTTATTTCGTCGGATATCTCGGATATATCTCCGATGTTTTTTTCGAAATTAGCGAAGGCCTTGTCGTAATTTTCACTCGCCTGCTTTTGCTCGCGCGCAAGCTCCGCGTTGAGCTCGGTATTTTCAGGGGCGGCTTTCTCGGTGTTTTCGGCGATGAATTCCTGTTTGGAAAGGATGAATTCTAGTTCCTTCATAAAGGTGGATAATTTCTGCTCTTTTTCGGCCTTGGAAAACAATTCCTTTAGCCGCTCGAATTTTTCGACCAGTTTCTTCTCGTCGAAATTCTGCGACATTTTTTTCACGTCGTCGGCCGAGAGTTTAGTTTTTTCTACGTTTTTATTGATATCGCCCATGAGCCGCTTCATGTCGTCGCCGACCATTTTCTCGATCTTTTCCTGTATTTCGCTTATTTTAGCGAGCGTTTCGGGCTTTATGTAAATGTTATTCTCCATTTTCTTAAGCGCCTCTTTGAGGTCGGATGCGAGCTCTTTTGCTTCGTTCATCAGGTTCTGCTGGTTCCTGGCGATGTTCTCGTAATTTTTCTTCATTTCGTAATCGTTCATGGCGCCCTGTTTCTGAAGTGCGTCCATTTTCTCGATCTTTTCGGCTATCGCTTTCTGGTCGCCAGTTATCTTATTGAGCCTGGTTTCGATGGAGCCGTAAAGCGCCTCGAGTTCCATCGCCTCGTCGAACTGCGTCGGGAAGACTATCTTGTTAACGGCGCTCCTGGTAGACTTCGGCCCGGAAACATCGTCGTTGTCGAAGGCGATCGCGTAATAAAAAAGCGCCTCGCCCGCCTTGAAGTTCATAAAATTAAAGTCCAGGACGGTCTTTTCGAAAATTTCGGCCGAGCTGGTTTCGTGAAGGGTTATTTCGTTAGACTCCTCTTCGTTTTCGTTCTTGTAATAAACCAGGACCAGCTTCGATATCGCGAAATCGTCCCTGGCCTTGATCGTGACGCCGGCCTTTCTGTCGTACGGCGCGTTGATGACGCCCGCCGGTTCGATTATTTCGCATGAAGGAGATTTGTCCTCGTAGACGCTTATATCGTGAAAACTTCCGCCGCGGCTCTTAATGCCTTCCAGATCGGTCAGCTCAATTTTATAGGCGTCTTTTTTTACGAGCCTGAATTTAGCCGAGGCCGCTCTGCCGTCGCGCATTACATCCATATCCACGGAGCGGTTGCCGGTGAATATAAGTTTCGCGCCCGAAAGCGGCGCGCTCGAATGCGCCATCAGCTTGACCTCGCTCATATAAAGCCCGCTTATGGCGGTCGCGTTTTCTTCTATCATGGGCGCGATGCGGGTGTATTTCGGGAATTCGTACGCGGCGTTCACTTTTACTATTTCAGGGCGCCGCTTTGAAGAGACGAAATATGTCGCGCTGAAAGAGTCTGATACGAGCGATCGGGCGCGGTAATAAAAGTTATAGGAAGGCGCCGGCATCTTGAGCCTGTATTCGTAGCCACGGCCGTCTTTAGCCGCGGAAGGCGTCAGTTTATATATGCGCGTGTCGTTCGCGCCTTCGGGGCTGTCAAAATCGATCTGCTGGAAAGGATTTTTCTGTCTGTCGGCGGCGTAGCGTATATAAAGTTCGGCCGGCTCGGAACGGCTGAATCCGAACGAGAAATCGATCTCTTCGTCGACAAAAGCCGTAAAATCGCGGTTCCTACAGGTTATTTCGAGCGGCGCCGGCATGAAAAGCCCGGCAACCTCCGGCCATATCTTATTGAGGCGCTTCAGCCCTCCGTCGCGCGAAAAAATGACGATCGTCGCGATAGCGAGTATTCCTGCGACATATAAAAGTTTTTTCACGAGCGAATAATCGATATATATTGCGGCGTCTTTTTTTAAGTAATGCTCTGATGCGCACTCGAGGGTCTGTTCATAAAGCGGCTCTGAAAAGCCGTATTTTTCGATCTCGGCAGCGCTTATTTCGACCGAGGTGGACAGGTAATTATTGCACGGGTCGAGTTTTTCGATATGCCTTGCGGCCGCCGCGGAACCGGGCCTTTTATGGACGCGGCGGTAGTAATAGGCCGCGCCGAAAAGCGATGCGGCGGCTATGACGCAAGTCCTGTAATAATAAGAGTGCATTGGATTGATGCCGAAGGCCGCGTCAAGGAATATGAAACTCAGCGTGGCGGTCCAGACTATGACCGCGAGCATCAGCAGGAGCTTTATAAGGTTAAGCCTTACGAGCCGGGCGGTGAATCCGTCTATGAAATTCAATAACAGGCGCCGTTTATCTTCAATTCGCATTTACTTCTCCCGTGTCATCGTTAAAAAGCTCCGCCTGATTGCTTATCAGCGAATAATACAATATGTTCGCGCCCATCTTGAACGCGTTTTCCCTGATATCTTCCGGATCGTTATGGGTCTTCGGGTCAGCCCAGCCGTCGGAAATATTGGATTCGTAAGTATAAAGCAGCACTATCCTGTTTTCGTGGAATACCGCAAAAGCTTCGGGCGCCTTAGCGTCGTGTTCGTGTATCTTTGGAAGTCCCTCTTCGAATTTATAAAAACAGCTGAAGATCGGATGATCGTTCGGAAGTTTTGTCAGCTCGTATTCCGGGAATAATCTTTTGACCTCGCGCCTGAAACTTTCGTTGAGCCCGTAGTCGTCGTCGACGTATAAAAATCCGCCGTTCAGAAGATATTTGCGGAGATTTTCGATGTCGGCGGTCTCGAATTTGAGATTGCCGTGGCCGGTCAGATAAAGGAACGGCAGTTCGAAAATGCCCGGCTGGTCGGGCGTTACGACGACCTCTTTTTTATGGCAGCGGACCCCCGTACGCCTTTCGAATTCGGCGAGCATATTTGGAAGCACTTCCGGGTCGTTGTACCAGTCGCCGCCGCCCTTGTATTTCACGCGGCCCGCGGCGAAAAACGGCTGGCTCACGGCGAACGAAGGGGCGGCTTCATAAAGAAGCGCAGCGGCCGCCGAAAAAATCAGCAGCGCTGAAAGGCATTTTGGAATAATATTAGCACCGGTTCCGGTTGATTTTTTTCTCATAAATTTACCTCTGGCGATAATTTTATTCAAACCCGCTGTAGCGCCTTACCGCCCATTCCAGGCACAGCAGTACCAATATAAGGCCGAATACGGCGCCGTTTTCGAAAGGCTTGAAAGTGATGGTAACGGATCTTTCGGCGCCGCGTTTCGGTATATCGGCGGCCAGCGAAGCTATGTTGTCTTTTTCGTAAAATTTGCCGCCCGTCTTTTCGGATATCTTTTTAAGGCAGTCGTAGTCGGCGGTGCAATCGAGCATTTCCTTCGACGAGTTAAGTACGATGAAACGAGCCGCCATGGACTCTTTTTTGCCGCCGGAATCGTCGGCTGCGACGGTTATTTCCTGCTCGCCGGAATTTTTCGCGGTGAATGAAAATTCGTAATAACCCGCGTCTATCATGGATACCTGCGGCTTTATGATCTCGCTCTTTTCGCCGCGGCCGAGGGTTATGGTGAACGAGGGATTGGCCATGGGCGAAAAATCGCGGTTGCGTGCGTTGACGGACACGAAGACGCGCTCGCCTTCGTAGTAGTTCGCGCGGTCGGTCTCGATCTTGAAGGCGCGGTAGTCTTCTTTTGAATAAAGCCACAGTATGAGGTTCGAGAAGAATTTGTCGTAGAATGCCGAATTTTTTGAAAACAGCTGCCCGGCCTTTAAGAACCAGAAAGAGCCGCCCAGTATGGCCGCGCTTTTTCTGCCCGGCGCGTTTCTTGCCGCAAGTATCGGCGTATCGACGGCGCGTCTGGAATTCGGGCATATAAAATTAGCGGACAGGACAATATCGGAGCCGCGCGGGACCTCCGAAGCGTCTGAACCGTCTGAGTTTTTAAGATAATTCACGCCGCACAGCTCGGGGATATCGTTCCACATGTAACTGTTGATCTTGGCTATGGGAGAGAGTTTTGTGATCTGGGCCGCCGCCGCGCCGTTATTGGCGGCCGGCCTGTATCGGGCGGGCTCGTACGCGAAGGAGCGTCCCGACATATCGAAAGGGAACCGCGCCGCAACAGGGCCTTCGGATGGAATCGCCAGATCCGGCCCGCCGGTGAACAGCACCGAAGAATTGCCGGCGTCCAGGACGCTTTCGAATTTTTTAAGCATGGCGGTCTCGAGTTTGGTGAAATCTATATTGCCCAGGATGAGTATGTCAAAGCCGGCGTCCAGGTCGGCCTGCTTTAAAAGTAATTTATCGTTGGGTGTTTTCAGGAATTTATATGAGAATTTTATGTCCCTGCCGGACGCGAAGAATTTCAGCAGATATGAAAAATCGGCGTCAGGGGCGTTCTGAACGGCCAGGATTCGTATCTTGTGCTCGGTCACGTTGATATAGAATGCGAAAACGTTGTTTTGATCGGTTATTTCGCCTTCGAGCGGCGCTAGCGTGAGTTCGTATTTTACAAGCCCCGCTTTTGAAGGCTTTAACGGTACTTTGATCTGCCGCCTTGCGGCGTCGAAGGAAACCGGCGTCCGGCTTTTGACCTCGCCGTTCTCTTTGAGCGTGAGAACTGTTTTGGCGCCCGGATAGCCGTTGCCGGCTATGTCGGCGCCGATCTCGGCAGCCTCGTTAAGGTAGGCGTTCTTAGGATAGCTGACGTTTGTAATCGCGGTATCTTTCACGCTCGAAGCCGCGCCCGTGCCGAGCGTAAAGACGGGGAATTTAACGTATTTGGCCAGCGATTCGGGCGGGATCTCGCCGGTATTGCGGCCGTCGGACACTATGAGCGCTCCCGTTATATCGCTTCTTTGCATGAGCGCGCCGATCGCGGCCGATATGTCGGTGGCGCCGCCCGGAACGGTTTTTAACGCCTCGCCGAGATCCTTTGCCGGCGTGAGTTCGCCCGCCATGGTAGAGAATTCGACGTTATGCGCCTCCGCGATCTTTTCGACCGCGCGGCTGTTTTTGACGGCGTCCGCGGCGCTTTCGAATCTGCCTGCGCCCCCTTCCGAATCGAGAAAACTCATGGAAAGGCTGGTGTCGAATATGAAAAGGAACGAGCCCTTTTCGCTTTCGAGTTTATCATAGGAGATCGAAGGGTTGAAGCTCAAAAAGGCTATCGTTAAAAACGCAATGGTTCTAAGGGTTTTTAAGAAGAGTACAAGCGGTCTTGTCTTCGACGATTTCGTAAAAGAGGCGTTATGCCAGTAAACGATGGCGCCGAATAAAAGCAGCGCCGCCGCCGTGAATATATATGTTTCGTATGAGCCGGTAAGTATCTTTAAATTCAAATGGAACCCCTCGTTAATTTCCTTTTATAATTTGCCGCGGCAGGTCAAATAACTTTCCAGCGCCATCAGCGCCAGGACCGCCATGAATAGATACGGCGTCACTTCGGTCTTTTTTTCGTTACCTGAGCCCGCGCCTCCGTCGGCCGTTTTTAAAAGCGAATGCCTGGAGAGCGCCGAAGTTATCGCGCCGTGGTCGGAGGCGAGCAGTTCAGACTCGCGGGGATCGAAGTTGACCGCGAACTTTTTCTGGCTTATTTTATCGTCGCTTTTTTTAAAAATGGTGTAAAAGCCGGGAGTGAAAGTGTCGGTGATCTCGCTGTAAAGCCCTTCGGGCGAGGTTTTTGTGTCGAGCCTGCGCTCTACGGCGGAATCCGGCAGCATGCAGGAAACGGCGCTGATCATATCGCTCGCGCCGTAGTACTCGCGGATCGCCTCGCCGATGGTGCGGGGCCTGGAACCGCCGCCGCGGTTCCTGTTGATGTAATAGGCGATCTGGTGAATGAACGGAACGAACAGCGGCGAATCGGATATGTTCGAGCCGGCCTGGTCGAGATATCCAGTGAAGATCATCGACACGCCGCGGCCGATCCGGCGCTCGGCGAGCGCGGGCATTGAATGCTCGAAATGCGCAATGACCGAAACGTCCTGCGTCTTTTTATCCTTCGCCTCGCACGGGATTATCTTATAAAACCTTGGGCGCTCTATGTCGCCTGAATTCTTGTTTTTGAATATATTGAAAATTTCGTGATCGTAGTTTATGCCGCTCAGGTTGAAATAATTCTTTTCGTCCGGCGAGGATACCGGCGCCGTCATGCTCAGATCGAGCGGCAGGACGCGCGAGAAGGCCGCCGAGAAACTTTTGAGCGCGGAGCCGTCAGGAGGCAGAAAAAGAACGCCGCCGCCTGCGCTTACATATTTTTCGAGCTTTGCCGCGAGTCCGTCCGGAGCGGTTTTTAACCCGCTGATGATAACGGCGTCGAAATTTTTGAACTCGACAGGCGGATTGACGGACATATTAAGTACGAGCGGCTGTATTATAAGGCCGTCTTTTATCGAGATCGCGCTGAGCGGGTTCAGCGCCGAGGATACGTATTTATAAATGTAATCATCGCGCGACGCCGGATCGTGGTCACATAGAATGAGCACGTAAAGCGACGCGGCGGGCGTGATGACAATATTAAAAACGTTGTCGAATTCGAGCGCGTCTTCGCTTAATATCATTTTCAGCGAATAATTTCCGGAATTCATGAAAACGTGGCTCACCGAAACGTCGCAGACCTCGCCGGCCCCGGCCGAAAACGAAGCGGATGAAAGTTTGACGCCGTCAGATACCAGCGCGACCTCCGAGCTTATCTGAAAGAGCGAGTGGTTCTTTATTTTGCAAATTACCTGAAACGGCTTGCCGGCGACGATCCTGTCGTCGGAAATGCGGGAGCCTGTTATCGAAAGATTTTTGTTCGCCCGCGCCTCGGCGATATTGGCCGGTCCGCAGTTCAAAAGCTCGAAACGCGGCCCCTGCTTTACCGCCGGGTTGTTTTCGATATGCGCCGTCAGTTTCGCCTCTTCGCCGCGGTCGGATGATATGAAATCGGATATGACCGTGACGCCAGCCAGATCTTTATAGTATTCTTTTTTTTCGAGGGCCGCGATCGCGTCCGTGACGGAGAATATTCGATAAGTGTAATTTATATTTTTAATATATTCTTCGGCCGCAGACTGATCCAGAAAGCCGGAGTCTTTGCCGCCGCTTCCCGCGGTCAATATCACGAACTTAGGAGCGTTTTTAGCGGCACGCGCGATCTCGGCGGCCTTCGATTTTACGGAGTCAAGGAATTTTTCGCGCTGCCCGCCCTGAGCGGCGTATCCGGCCGAGTAGGAATTGTCGATGACCAGCGCGTATTTGAGCCCGCCCGCGGGCGAAAGGTCGGCTGTGAACATCAGAAGGCGCGCGAAAGAAAATATCAGAAGCGCGATCATAAGCGTTCTGACTATCAGCAGAAGTATCTCGTTGATGCGCATGTGCCGCGCCTTTTTCATATATGCTTCGCGTATGAATTTAAGGCTCGGATAATCGATTATCTTACGTTTTTTGCGGGAGATAAGGTGTATTATCACCGGAAGCATGACAAGCGGCATCAATAGAAGATATGAAGTGTTTATGAATGAAAATGACGGCATATCAGCTTCTCGCCCTCTTGACCAGGTAATGGTTCAGCGCCCTGTCGATGGGGGTCGCCGTCGAAATCATGTTGTAGTCGATATAGGAGCGCAGGCAGTTCGACTTGAACTCGGCGATGAACTTATTGAACGAGGCCATGTAATCTTCCCTGAGCGATTCTGCGTTAGTTACGATCTGCGAGGAATTCTCGAGGTCGACGAACTGCGTCTCGCCCGAGACCGGAAGCGTGAGCTCGAAATCGGACAGAAGGTGAAATACCGCCACCTCGTGATGTTTGTGCCTGAAATGTTTGAGGCTTTTTAATATCTGGTTCTCGTCGTCGTAGAGGTCGGATATGACTATTATGAGCCCGCGCCTTTTAATGCGCGAGGCGACCTCGTTAAAACTTTCGCTCAGCGCGGTTTTCTTGTTTAGTTTCGCCCGCTCGAGCTCCTCGAGAAGAACTTTGAAGTGGCTGGCGTTCGACGACGCCGGAACGTGGTTGAGCACGCGGTCGCTGAATGTGATCAATCCGACCGAGTCCTGCTGCTTGAGTATGATATATGAAAGCGCGATGGCCAGGAAACACGCGTAGTCGAATTTGGAATAAGACGGCCCCATGGCCGAATGTCCCGGATTGAACATCATGGACGAAGAGCAGTCGAGCAGAATATGGGCCTTCAGGTTGGTGTCTTCCTCGAATTCCTTGACGTAGTATTTATCGGTTTTGGCAAAAATCTTCCAGTCGATATTTTTGATCTCGTCGCCCTGGATATACTGGCGGTGCTGGGAAAATTCGACGTTGAACCCGCGGAAATGCGATTTGTGCATTCCGGCGAGAAAGCCGTCGACGATGCGGCCGGCGGCGAGTTTCAGATTTTGAAGCCCCGCGAGCATGGCGGGGTTGAAATATTTATAAACGTTATTCGAGGACATTTTATGAATCCTTAAAAAATGCGCTTGCGGTTAAACCGTTTTCTGATCCACCAGTTTTATTATTTCATCGATGATTTTTACGGAATCGATCGAGTCGGCCTCCGCCTGGAAATTGGTGATGACCCTGTGGCGCAGGACGCAGTGCGCGACGGAGTTGACGTCTTCGACCGAGACCGCGGTGCGGCCGGCGAGAAGCGCCGAGGCCTTAGCGCCGAGTATCAGGTAAAGCGAAGCGCGCGGGCCGGCGCCCCAGGAGACGTAGCGTTTGGTGATCTCGGGCGCGTTTTTAGCATGCGGGCGCGTCATGGTGCAAATGGTGACCGCGTAGTTCACTATGGTGTCGGAAACGGGAACGCGGCGCACCAGATCCTGGAGGGCGATGATCTCGCCGGCGCTGAGAACGGGCGTTATCTCTGGTATTATCGGCGAGGTGTAATTTTTGACGATCTCAATTTCATCATTATATTCAGGATAATCGATATATACGTTGAACATGAACCGGTCGAGCTGGGCCTCCGGCAGTGGATACGTGCCTTCCTGTTCGATCGGGTTCTGAGTGGCCAGAACGAAGAACGGCGGGGTAAGATCATACGTGCGCCCGCCGACCGTCACTTTATATTCCTGCATGGCCTGAAGGAGCGCCGCCTGAGTTTTAGGGGGAGTCCTGTTAATTTCGTCGGCGAGCAGTATGTTTGAAAATACGGGTCCTTTGATAAAACGGAAGGCGCGCTCTCCCGTCTTCGAGTCGGTTTCGATTATATCGGTGCCGGTGATATCGGAAGGCATAAGATCCGGTGTGAATTGAACCCGGTTGAACTTAAGGTCGAGCGCGCGCGCTATCGTCGAAATTAAAAGCGTCTTGGCGAGGCCCGGTACGCCGACTATCAGGACGTGGCCGCGGGCGAAAAGCGAGATCAGGACCTTTTCGACCACGTCTTTTTGTCCGACGATCACCTGAGCAACCTGGTGCTGGAGTTTTTTATACGAGTCGGAGAAGTTTTTGATCAGGCTGTGGTCGATCTGGATGTTTTCGTTTTTGTGCATCGGTTATCTTCCTTTATTTAACTAAAATTGTTTGCATGATAATTAACTGATATATCGCGATAAATAAGAGCTGGCGGCCTCGCAGGATTTTTTTTGAAGATTTCGCCGCCTTTAATAAAGCGACCCCTTCGCCTGTAAAGCGCGAAGGGGTATTGAAAACCCTGATATATTAAGTTAAGTTAATTCTTTCTTTTTCTTATTTAATAAATGCCCCATTAATTCGGCAGACTCATTTTTTCGCGGATCTTATCCATTTCTTTGAACTTATAGGTTCCCTGATACCATTGATAGTACCTGTCGGGCATGGGGCGCGCGAGCACCTTGCCTTCGCCGGAGGCTTCGACTATAAGAGGAGTGCCGTTTTTATCGCGGCCGGCGAAATAAAACGCGTGCCCCCAGCCGTCGTGCTCTTTGAGCAGTATGAAATCGCCGGGTTTCGCCGTCATCGGTGGAATTATGCCGTCGTCTTTCAACTGGGTGCCGTAATTCTGCAGCTGCCTGCCCGGAACTTTAGAATTGAAAGGAGGTTTGATGCCGTTCTTTTCACACATGTCCATATAAACACGCTGAACGAAGCCGCCGCAGTCGATGCCGGCGATGCTTTCGAACTCTTTGCGGGCCGTCGTCGAGTAATATTGATAGGTGCGCGGATTGACGTATTTTTCATAATACTCGTCGCCGTGGAGTTCTTTACGGTTGCCGGCGGCTATTTTCTGCTTGTACTGATCGAGGGAATCGAAACCGCCGATCTTGAAAGCCACGTTCGCTTCGACCCAGGGATCGGTGAAAGAGCGGAATACCGAGTTCCACTGTTCGTCTTTGAGCTGCGAGTGCATGGAGCTAATAATGGGTTCGGCCTCGGCCGGTTTACCTTCTTTGATCTTGCTTAAAGCCAGGTAATAGAGTATGTTTTTATTTTTAGGGTCTTTCGCGCGCGCCTGTTCGAATTTTGCGGAAGCGGCGGCGTAATTGCCCTTTTGAAATTCAACGTATCCGTCGGAGAGGACGTCGGCGATAGTGTGAGAGCCGAACAGGTTTCTGAAGAATTTACCGATGCCGCCGGTGATCTTGGGCGCGGCGGATATTTCGGGCGCGTACTTTAAAAGCTCGTCGAGTTTTTTCTGGAGCTTAGGGTCTGAAACGCTGACCGCGGGCGCCGCGGTTTCGGCCGCCTGAACGCCTGTCGCCGGCTTTGATTCGCTTGCAGAAACCTGCTGCTGTTCGCCGGCTTTGGCGAATTTTTCGTAATGCTGTTTGTAGTAGGTGTATATTTTTAATTTGTCGTCCATGTCGCCGCCGGTTATCTTGCCATCGTTGAAATCGCTCACGGACTGCATGCACGCTTTATAAGCGG
>MGFH01000214.1:659-8383 GCA_001791795.1 Candidatus Wallbacteria bacterium GWC2_49_35 | reverse complement strand
CCGCCGGGCGGACCCGCCGTGTCTGATTTTTTTTTCGGTTCATGAAGGCATAGTCAAATAATATCGATAAAAAATTCCCGGTTTATTCCCGCGTAACATTTTATCCTGCCTCAAGGAGGTTATTATGGATAATCAATGGTATAAAACTGCCGTTATTTACGAATTGTACATAAAGGCGTTTCAGGATTCCAGCCGCGATGGGCGCGGCGATTTCGCCGGCCTTACCTCGAGGCTCGACTACCTGAAAGATCTCGGTATCGACTGCATATGGATGCTTCCGACCTATCCGTCTCCGGGGCGCGACGACGGTTACGACGTGATGGATTATAACTCCATAAATCCGGAATACGGCTCTTTAAGGGATTTCATAGTCTTTCTGGACGAAGCGCACAAACGCGGAATAAAAGTATTGATCGAACTGGTATTGAACCACACTTCCGACCGTCATCCCTGGTTCGTCGAGGCCAAAAAGGGCCCGCAGTCAAAGTTTCACGATTATTACGTATGGTCGGACACTTCCGATAAATATTCGAAGGCGCGCGTGATATTCACCGATTCCGAGCAGTCGAACTGGGCCTGGTGCGCCGAATGCCAGAAATATTACTGGCACAGGTTTTACTATCACCAGCCGGACCTGAATTTCGACAACCCCGCAGTGCGCGAGGAGATGAAAAAAATAATCTCATTCTGGCTTGATCTGGGGGTCGACGGGTTCCGCGCGGACGCCGTGCCTTATTTATTCGAGCGCGAAGGAACCAACTGTGAAAATTTAGCGGAAACTCACGACTACCTTAAAGAACTCAGAAAGATGATAGACGACAATTATAAAGACAGGGTGCTTCTCGCCGAGGCGAACCAGTGGCCCGAGGACCTGCTGCCTTACTTCGGCTCGGGCGACGAATTCCACATGGCGTTCAATTTTCCGCTGATGCCGCGCATGTTCATGGCGCTCAAGCAGGAGCACCACGGCCCGATAGTCGACATAATAAACCGCATGCCGAAGATCCCTGATTCCTGCCAGTGGGTGATATTTTTGAGGAACCACGACGAGCTCACTTTAGAGATGTGCACCGACGAAGAGCGCGACTACATGTACTCTCAATACGCCTACGACGCCCAGATGAAGATCAACGTAGGCATAAGGCGCCGCCTGGCGCCGCTGGTCGAAAACGACAGGCGCAAGATCGAGCTGCTTTACGCTTTGCTGTTCACGCTTCCGGGATCGCCGGTCATTTATTACGGCGACGAGATCGGGATGGGTGATAACATTTACCTCGGCGACCGCAACGGCGTTCGCACGCCCATGCAGTGGGACGAGAACAAGAACTCTGGCTTTTCGGATTGCAAGCCGTCGATGCTGTACGCGCCCGTGATAACCGATCCCGAATATAATTATAACGCCGTCAACGTGAACGCGCAGCTGGCAAACCCTCACTCGCTGCTCAACTTCGTCAAGAAAATGATAAGCGCCAGGAAACTATATAATAACAGCCTGATATTCGGATGCGGCGAGATAATTTTTTTATATCCCGAAAACAAAAAAATACTTGTATTTATAAGAAGATATAAAGACGATGTGGTACTTTGTTCTTTTAATCTTTCGGACACTCCGCAGCCGGTCGCGATCGATCTGAAAGAGTACGAAGGATACGAGCCGATCGAGATATTCGGCAACACGAAATTTCCGTCGATAGGAGCGCTTCCGTATTTGCTGACCCATTCGCCTTACGGCTGCTATCTGTTTTATTTGAAAAAGCACCGATAGTGCAAGCTCGATGGCGGGCCTGAAACGGTTTGCAATTAAGTTTTTTAGAAGATGAATCATTGACAACAAAGGAGGCTTGATATGAGGCTTATAGTTATCTCAAACCGGCTCGGCGTGACCGCGTCCGTAAATTCAGGCGGCGAGATCGTTTTCGCGCCAAGCGCGGGCGGCCTCGCGAGCGCCTTGAATTCATATCTGCAGACCGGCCGTTATAAAGAGCTTGGCATCGACGATTACCTGTGGGTCGGCTGGCCCGGAATGGAAATCGCCCCCGAGCTCCGTGACGGCGTGCGGGAGAAGTTATTGAAGGAATTCAAATGCTGGCCTGTTTTTCTGCCCGACGAGGTCATGGACAGGTTTTATTCCGGGTTCTGCAATCGCACCATCTGGCCGCTGTTCCACTATTTTCCGATGCTGACCTCGTACGATGATCGGGAGTGGGAATGTTACAACGACGTCAATAATTTTTTCGCGCTCAGTCTGGCCGAGATAATCAAATCCGACGATATCATATGGATACACGACTATCAGCTTATGCTCCTGCCCGAGCTTATCCGCGAAAAGTTCAAGGAATCGGCCGTCGGATATTTTCATCACATTCCGTTTCCGTCGTTCGAGATCTTCAGGCTGCTGCCCGGCGCGTGGCGCGCTAAACTGATGAACGGGCTTCTTGGAAGCGATCTGGCCGGGTTCCATACGGTGGATTACACTCATCATTTTTTCAAGTGTGCTTTAAGAATATCGAATCTGGAGAATAATCTCGGAAAGATCGCTCACGGCAGCCGCGTCACGAAGGCCGACACGTTTCCGATAGGTATCGACTTTGATAAATTCAACGACTCTTCACAGCTGGAAGACGTAAGATCGGAAATCGACAAACTGAGGTCTTCTTTCGCGGGCAAAAAAATAATTTTATCCATCGACCGCCTCGACTATACGAAAGGCATCATCAACCGCCTCGACGGCTACCGCGCCTTTCTTGAAAGGCATCCGGAATTGCACGAAAAAGTGATCCTGCTGTCCGTGATAGTGCCATCGAGAGTGAAGGTGCCGCAATATCAGGCTATGAAAAAACAGACCGAGGAGATGATAGGCGAAATAAACGGAAAATATGGCAGCATTGAATGGACTCCGGTGATCTATCAGTATAAATCCATCAGTTTCGCTCATCTGGCGGCGCTTTATACTTTAAGCGATATCGCGTTGGTAACTCCTCTTCGCGACGGGATGAACCTTGTCGCGAAAGAATACATCGCCTGCAAGAAAAACACCGACGGCGTCCTGATATTGAGCGAAATGGCCGGGGCCGCCAATGAATTGACCGACGCGGTCATTATGAATCCTAACAACCGAGAAAGCTACGTCGGGGCCCTGGAAAAGGCCATGAACATGCCTTACGGTGAAAGGCGCGCCCGGCTCGATTCCATGCGGCGGCGCATTTCGGAGTATTCGGTTTGCGAATGGGCCGAGGACTTTCTGGGCAGCCTTTTAGGGGTATACAATGCAAGGCTCGCTCTGCGCTCGAAATATCTGAATCCCGAGCGTGTCGCAAAACTCGCCGGAGATTACGCGCGGGCTTCGAAAAGACTCATTATGCTCGATTACGACGGGACGCTCGTCGATTTTTGCCCGCTGCCCGAAAACGCTTCGCCAGATGATGAATTGCTCTCAATATTGAAAAAACTGGCTGCCGATGAAAAAAACGAGGTCGCTATAATAAGCGGCCGGGGCAGGCACACACTTGAAAAATGGCTCGGCGGGGTAAAAATGGACCTTATGGCCGAGCACGGCGCCTGGGTGAAGACCGCGGCCGGTGACTGGCACGCGACCGGCGTTTTCAACACATGCTGGAAAAAAGAAGTGACGGCGCTTATGAGAAAATTCGCCGTCCGCCTTTCCGCGTCGTTCGTGGAAGAAAAAGATTACTCGGTAGCGTGGCATTACAGGGCCTGCGATATAGAACTGGCCCGCGAGAGGGCGGACGACCTTCGCGACGCTCTCGGCCACCTCGCGCGCCGCGAAGGTCTCGATATCATAAACGGCAGCCGGTTGATCGAAGTAAGGAACGCCGGCGTCAATAAATATAACGGCGCGCTTAATTTCATGAAATCGGACGATTACGGCTTTATTCTATTCGCCGGCGACGACGCTACCGACGAGGACATATTCCGTTCCATATCTTCCGAATCTTATACGATCAAGATCGGCGCGGGGCAAACGGCCGCCGGATGGAGTCTTAACTCGCCGGCGGAACTTCTCGAACTATTAAAAAAATTGTCTTCGGCCGATTGAAAACAGCCCTGTTTCTGGATGCAAATTTCAATAATTATTCGGGCGAATATTTTAGAATGACTTTATAAACTATAAATTTATTATCGGAGGTTCGGTATGAAACAATTTCTGAAGATGAGCAAACGCGAACTCGCGGAGTATCTGTGGGAAGAAAATCCCGACGTAAAGAGGCTTTTGAAATTCTCGAAAGTTTTGCGCGAGGCCCATAACAATTTTTTTTCATATCTTAATTATTACGAAAGAAGTTATTTCAATATTCATTCGGAGCATTATTCGGATGACATTTCCATAGTCGAACGCAACAACGCGAAAGAATGCATACGCGTGATGAAAAATATCATCAGGACCGAAAACGATAAAATAACGGGCGGCTCGGCGTTCGAACTGCTCTTCGGCCTGGCATGCGATGATGAAAAAGCCCTTGCCGCCGTGAGCGAAGGATTTCTATGCGAAATTATCTTTCTTTTAAAGGGCGTTAAAGCCAGGTCTGAAGGCTATTTAGACTATGTACGTCCCGTCGAGTATGAAGAAGGTCGCGAGGGCGCGCTGATGAGGTCCGCGACGCTCGATTCATATTCGAAAATGATGTTTGACAGGTTTAAAAAATATAAAACCGGAATGGCCCCCGAGCTGGTCCGCGCCCGCAAAAAACTGAAGGCTAAGATACTTGCATATTTCAACGCCGGTGAAAGCGACTGGCGGGATTACAGATGGCATTTAAAGCACGTTATCAACGATCTGGAAACGCTCGAAAACCTCGTCTGCCTGAGCGCCGACGAACGGGAGGGCCTGAAACTCGCCCGAAAATACGGCATCGCCTTCCAGATAACGCCTTATTATCTTTCACTGTTCAATGAAAAAGGCCGCTGCGAGGCGGATACATCAATACGCGCCCAGGTCCTGCACTCAAAAAACTACTGTCGTAATATTTATAAAAGCAGGAAAACCGGCATGGACATGGATTTTATGGGCGAAAAATCAACGAGTCCGGCCGATCTTATCACCAGGCGCTATGCTCAGATAGTTATTTTAAAGCCCTATGATTCCTGTCCGCAGATATGCACATACTGCCAGCGTAACTGGGAAATAACCGATCTTAAGTCCGCTAAAACGACCCGGGAAAAGGTCCGCGGCGCGATCGAATGGATCGCCGCGAACCCGTCGATTTATGAAGTTCTTCTGACGGGCGGCGACCCGCTTACGCTTTCCAACGCGGCGCTGGACGAAATTATAGGCGGGCTTTCAAAGATAAAGCATCTGGTACGCATAAGGATCGGGACGCGAACGCTCGTCACGATGCCTCAGAGGATCGACGACGGTTTTATTGAACTTTTGAAAAAATATCATAAATGGGGGCGCCGCGAAATTTGCATAATGACGCATTTTCAGCATTTTTCCGAAGTGACGCCCGAGGTCCTGGCGGCATGTGAAAAATTAAAATACGCCGGCGTAAACATATATAATCAGCAGGTTTTTACTTACTTCAACAGCAAAAAATACGAGACCTGCCTTTTAAGAAAGACGCTGAAACTTACGGGTATAGACCCTTATTATACCTTCAACACCAAAGGCAAAAACGAGACCGCCGACTTCAGGGTCCCCGTGCCGAGGCTCGAGCAGGAGCGCAAGGAGGAGGCGCGGCTGCTTCCCGGAATAGTCAGGACGGACGAACCGGTGTTCAACGTGCCTAAGATCGGCAAATCACATCTGAGAGCATGGCAGGACCACGAACCGATCATGATAACGGCGGCCGGCGAAAGGATATACAGGTTCTTTCCGTGGGAATCCCGATTCGCCGCTCGCGACGCTTATATATACAAGGATGTATCTATCTATGATTATTTAAGAAGGCTGGAGGCGGACGGCGAGGATCCCGACGATTATAAAACTATATGGTATTATTTCTGATTTAAAAAAAGAAATGCCCCCGGTATAATTTTTTATAATTTTAAGCCGAAAAATATATTATAAAGGTAATTTTAGATTTAACTTTATTTTTTTCAGATATTATTTTTAATTTCAAGCCTTTATAATAAGGGGTGAGTACATTGTCGAGGATTCTTTCTAAATTAAGGGAAGTCAAAATAAACATGAAGCAGGAAGGCTTTGCGAAAACTTTCAAGATTTTCGAGCAGGAATGGCTTCCTTCGAATAAAACCGCGCTGACGATAATATGGATAATAGTGTCGATAATGGCAGGCGAGCTGATAATTTACAAGCATCAGAATCTTTTCAGTTCTTATGTCACCAACGCTTCCGATTTTAACGGCGGTTTGGAAGCCGCAGGCAGCGCAAGCGACAGCCGCGAAAAATATGACACGAGCATAAATTCGACGTCGAAACTGTATCAGAATATCCTTACTCGCTACGCGAGCGAAGAAAGCGGCAAGCGTACTGTCAGCCGTGAAGTCGATAAAATAGTCAGCGGCTCCGGAACGAAAGCGGTATCATCCTCGCCTATGGCGGCCGGGCGTTTAGAACACGCGGGCCGGGCCGCGGCTGAAAATTCGAAATCCTTTTCAGGAGCCAATAACGGCCGCGTAATAGTCCACAGGGTCAAACGCGGCGAAACTCTTGCGCATATCAGCCAAAAATATTATAAAACCGTTTCGAAATATAAGCAGATAGCGATTCAGAATAATCTGAAAAGCCCTTATTCCGTGAAGCGCGGAGATAAACTGATCATCGTTCTGCGTTAGTAGAAACGATACTGAAATTAAAATCGATTTACCCATATAACCTTCAAACTAAAGGCCGCCCGCTGAACAAACGGACGGCCTCTTTTTTTTGTTTTTATCATTAAGATTATAAATTAATAATTAAGCGTTAGTTGAAAGTTTAGAGTGGAGAACTATGCACTATACACTATGCGTTATGCCTATTGCCGCCTTCGCCGCGCAAGCCTCATGGTTAAAGCGAGAAGGAGCCAAAGGGCGGAATACAAGACTGCGGCGTTTTGAAGGCGGGCCGCTAAAAAAGGATTTTGCCAGGGGTTCTGACCCGAGTATTTGTGCTCTTTTGCCGCGGCCGCGTCGTAATCTCCGGATTCGCCGTGATCGTGCCCGCAGCCTGGTCCGTGCTCATGGCCGTCTTCATCCTGGCCCTGGGAGCATATGTTGAATTCTTCGAGTTTTTTATGGATATCTTCGTTGCTTAAATTCCTTCGGTATGCGTTTATGTCAAAATTACCGGTCAGGGAATTTTTTAAAAAAGCGAGCAGCCTCATCGCAAGATGAGCGTTGTCCGGGTCGCATTCTTTGCTCATGTATTTTTCGCTGGCGGTAAGCGCCACTATGGCTTCTTCGGTATCGCGCTTCAATACGATGCTGATCCATCCGGACTCGAAAAAAAGTTCGGAAAGTCTCGGAGCCGGCGGTTTGAGATTGTTTTCGATTCCGTCCTTAAGGACGTTCAGCGCGCTTTCCGTCTTTCCGAGGTGAAAGGCGAGATGGTGCGCCAGAACTAAATAAGCGTCGATGAACGTTGGATCGAAGATCGTGATGAGCTTGAATAACGGAACTATTTCGGTGTTTTCGGACAGCCTGACCGCCGTCGAATGGAAATATTCGTCGACCCGAAGCCACAGATAAGATGCCGCCACCTGCCTCAATTCCTTCGACATGGATAGCGAGAGCGAGACGATCGGGTTCATCGTCGCTTTATTTTT
>MGFH01000214.1:0-596 GCA_001791795.1 Candidatus Wallbacteria bacterium GWC2_49_35 | reverse complement strand
TGCAGAGGCGAATGCTAATAATATAATAAAAATATGATATTTTTTTTCGTCGTAATTTTTCATTTTCTCCAGATGAAACCGCGCCGGCGGGATTACAGGTCTTTTTTTCTGAAAACGGCCGCTGCGGCCCCTATTATTATCAGGTTGGCGGCGGCGGCGTAAAGCGTGAGCCAGGCCAGATATTGCGCCGCGCCCGCGAAATTTTCGGTTACGACGTGTTCTGCCGTGAAATACTTGAAGTTAGGCAGCAGGTACCCCGTCGCGAACTCGCAGAATTTGATCGTGTAATGGCTGCTTCCGCCATTCGCCACGGCGTAGGTCAGGTAGTTTCCCCAGTGCCCTAGAAAGTAGAAGAAAACGCTGAGCGCCGGGGCTACGACAAGCGAAGATGTCACGCTGAAAAAAGCCGTGATGGAACAAAGCATGGATAATTTGAGCATTACGATGTAAAAGTATATTACGCTGACGTAGCTGAAAATGCCTGAATTGAAATAAATAATCAGGAAGATCTCGCCGAATATTATGAGCATGTTGAACGCGGTAAAGGCTAGCGAGCCGAGCCATTTGCCGACCAGGAAGTGCGTCCTGGAAGATTC
>MGFH01000213.1:1253-31246 GCA_001791795.1 Candidatus Wallbacteria bacterium GWC2_49_35 | reverse complement strand
CGAAAAAAGCGATAAAATCTATATAGTATGCGGCCATCTTGATTCGACATCTCCGAAATCCCAGACCGACGCGCCCGGCGCGGACGATAACGCCAGCGGTTCCGCAGGAGTTCTCGAGGCTGCGAATGCCCTTTCAAAAACGGCTCACGCCAATAAATTCAGGTTTGTACTGTTCGCCGGCGAAGAAGTCGGTCTCAAAGGCAGCAACGCCTACGTTAAAGAACTGAAGACATCCGGCGAACTCGCTAAAACCATCGGCGTCGTCAATTTCGACATGATAGGCTTTGATAAAACTCCGCCGCTTTCGACGCTTTTTGAAACTTATGAAACCTGCAAGGGCTTTATAGCGAATTTTATTTCGGTCGCGAACGCACAGACGGACGAATCGAAAAAACTCAAAGTTACCATTTCATACAGGCCCTGGGGCAGCGACCACATCCCCTTCTTAAAGGCGCAGGTGCCCTGTTTCCTTTTCATCGAAGACGAATTCGAGGCTAACCCGAATTACCACCAGGTTACCGATAAGTTTGCCGATATAAACATCGCGCTTTCGGCCGAGTTCGTGAGAGTAACGGCGGTCACGCTTTTAAACCTGGTTTCGGCAGAATAGAAAAAAAAAGTGTATAGTTAATAGTGCATAGTGCACGGTAAATAACGTCAATAGCATGTATCAGCCCGCTTTCCGGCGGGCTTTTACTATTAAGCGGTTTGATAAATCAATATAAACCCTTAAATTTAAACGTATTGATTTATTTAAATATCAAAAATCCTTAACTATTCTCTAAAAAAATCAGCCTTTCCGCTTCAAATCAAAACAATCAAAATATTTTTGATTTTATAGTTGACATTATCTATTATTTTTTGTAGAATTAAAATATCGAAAATATTTTCGACAAAAGTTGAGTACGTTAAAAAGGCGGTTGATCTATTATGCAGGGCACCACCATTTCATCTCGTCAAAAAGCCATTCTTGATTTTATCATTTCCGAATTGAAAAATCGCGGCAGCTCGCCGAGCATTCACGAAATAAGCGAGCATATCGGCGTCACTTCCACATCGACGGTCCATTATCACCTGGCCGAACTCGAAAAAAAAGGCCAGATCTTCAGAGAATCCAAAAAATCCCGCTCCATAAGGCCGGCTAAATGGAAATTCAAAACCGCCGCTCCCGAAGACGCGGCCGACGTCGTCGAAGTTCCCGTTATCGGCGAGATCGCCGCCGGAAGCCCCATATTCGCTTACGAATATTATCACGAAACCATTAAGATCGCCCGCTCGCTCATATCCAACAGCGAGGCGTTCATTTTAAAGGTAAAGGGCGAAAGCATGATCGAAGATCTTATCGACGACGGCGACATGGTTCTGGTTAAAAAGCAGAATTATGCGTCCAACGGCGATATCATCGTCGCGCTCGTCGACGAAGATAAAGCCACGCTTAAAAGATTTTATCTCGAGAACGGCAGGTTTAAACTTCAGCCCGCCAACAAAAAACTGGCGCCCTTTTATGTCGATCATCTCACCATTCTCGGCCGCGTCATATCGGTAATACGCCCGATGGAACGCAAGGCCGCAATTCTGGCGGATTAAAGAACCGAAAATATTAAGACCGAAGCTTAACCCGGCTTATTTAAATTAAAGCGCGGGTTGAGCCGTTTTCGTCTGAAAAGAAAAATGCAGACGCCTTCATTATGCGCTCATTATAAAATTTTATATTTATTAATTTTGGCTTTTCTTTTATTTTTTCGTGTCGATATAATTCGTAAATCGGCTGAAAATTTTTTGAAAATTTTTCAGTTTATACCGCTATATTAAGACTTATTCGCGCTTTGCGGCATTGTCAGCCCGGCGCGAATACTCGCGGCGCCGCGACATTATAAAATTTTATTAAAGAAAAGAGTGAACGCTTTATAATATGGAAAATCGCCGTTCAGATTTAAAGCCAGGATCAATTAAAGCCGCTAAAGCCGCAGCGCTGATAATCTTGTTTGCGTGCGCGATTTTATTGCCATCCGGCGCCGCGCGGGCGGACGCGAAAAAAAATTCGAAGGCCGGCAATAGTTTTTTTGCCAAGCTCTGGAATTTTTCAGCGAAGCCGGAGCGCGATGGAAAAGAAGCGTATCCGAAATCTCCCGCGTCGCATGTGCCTTTGAACTCGAAGTACAAGACATACAGGGTGGTCATCGATCCGGGACACGGCGGAAAATCCGAAAAGGCCGGTCTTGACGAAGGCGATCACTGGGACATAAAGGCGAATAGATTTCTGACCAGATATAACTACGGCGCTTATCACGGCGACGAAGCGGAGCATAAGATCGTTCTGGATATATGCCGCATGACCGGTGAAATTTTAAAAAGCGCCAACACCGACGCCGGCTGGCGTGAATTTTCGAAACTGCTGGCGGCATACGGCGTGAAAAGACCTAATGAATACAGGCGCGTTAATTTCGACACCGCGATGACGCGCGAAAAGTCGTTCGAATCGCCTGGATATACAGCTGAAGCTAATGTTAATAGGCATTTTCGACTTTTCGACTCGCCGGAAAGTTTTGACGCGGATAAAAAGCCTTCGCCGGCGATTCATCCCGGGCGCATGAGCAAGATCAACGCCCTTATGCCGGAACTGGTCCTGTGCGTGCACGTCAACTCGTCGACGAATTCACGGGCCCGCGGCCAGGCTTCGGTCATGATACCCGGCTACCACGTCTTCGATTTCGTGAAAACAGTGAAGACGCGCCTCGGCGTTAAAAGCGCGCTGAGTTATTTCTGGCTGCTGGCGTGGTTTTATCCCGATAATCCCGTCCTTGGAAACCTTTCGCGTCTCATAAACGACTGCGAAACATATTTTACCGGTAAGCGTTCCGACAACAAGTCCCGGATCGGAAAGCGCTGGCAGATGGTTAAATGGCGCTACTGCAGGGACGACGAATACGATAATCTGTTGAATTATAAAGACAGCGACTCATACTGGAAGCGCGAGCGCTCGGATTACGAGTCGATGCGACGCGACGGCGGCATAGCAGGCGCAGGCGGAGATAATTTTTATGCATCGGAAGAGCTCATTAAATTTATAAGATTCGGCCTGTGGCAGGATTACATAAACGATAGCGCGAAAGGCGTAACCGAACTTTCCGGGCTTAAATCGCCAGGCGAATATCTCGGGCCCCACGGCGCGCCGTTCATTTCAGACTGGGCGCTGCCGCAGATGGTTAACGCGGTCACCGCCTATATCGAGCTGGGCTATATCGAAAACGCCGCCGACAGGTTTTTCCTCACGTCGAAAAAGAGCGTTATAGCAAGATCGCTTGCAGTGGCGGCTTATTCACTGGTCGAAGGGTTTGAACCGAAAAAACTGCCGCTGAGCAAAGAAGACCTTATAAAAAATACGCCGTCGCTTAAAGCGATGGCCGCCGCGGCCGTCCCGCGGACCCCGGAAAAGGCCGTGGAACAGCGGAAAAGAATAGTAAAACTGGTGGATCATTTAAAAAAAGAATTGAAAGGAGGCGGGAAGCTAGAGTCGAAACAACCCTTGAACAAGGACGCCGGCGAAGAGGAAGCATATTTCCGGACGCCGCTGGTCCTTCCGTTAGCTCAAAGGATAAACTTTGAAAAGTACGGAGATTATTTTAAAAGCGTGTTAAAGCAGAAATAATGACGCACGCTCAATGACAAATATATACGGGTAGGTTTTAACCGGCTTCATGTATGCAGAATTCGAAACAAACGCTGCTGGTCATTCTATTATGCATATTCGCTCTTTTTAACAACGGCTGCCTCACAAAAGAAGCGGACGAAAGCGCTCCGCTAAACGCCGCGTTCACTAATCTGACCGGCGACACGGTGCTTCTTTACATCGACGGAAAGATAGAGACTCAGATCTTTGCCCAGACCGCTTACTGGGTCGGTCTCGAGGCCGGCCATCACAAATATTCGGTGCTGCATAAGACCACGCGCGAAGAACTTATGTCGGGAGAGTTTATGCCCGGCGATAAAATAAATATAATGCCTAAGATATAAAAAAATTTATTTAGTATCAATTTTGTGGTATAATGTAAAAATTGTAATGGAAAATAAAGAGGTAAACAGAATGAACTTTAAAAAAACGATTTCGTATATAATGGCCGCGGTGATAATACTTTCACTGTCCGCGGCAAGTTATGGCGAAATATCAGTGACCAACCGCGCGGCGATCGATCAGCTTCGCCTTAAATTTAAAGACGAAGCGGCGAAAGTTCCCAACGCCCTCCCTGAGGCCGTGCAGTCGTACGTCGTTAAAAGCGAAAAGCGCGGTCAAATTCAGGCGCCCCGCTTAAAGGCGAAGCGTGCGCCTAAATATCAGTCATCGGAAACCCGCCTGCAGCAAACAGCCCCCGCGCCAGTCCAGGCCCCGTCGGCGGCCCCCGCGCAGCCTGAGGCTTCGGTCCCGCCGGCGCCTTTGCAGGCGGCCCTCCCGCAAGCGGTTCAGGCCGCGCCCGCGGCACCCGTGACGGTTTCGTCTATACCATCGGTCCGGCCGGTTCAGGCATTGAACGCGACTCGGCCAGCCGCGAGTCCGGCGGCGCAGTCGCCTGCCGCCCCCGAAAACAGGCCGGCCTTCATAGACAATACAGACGAATGTTTCGATGTAGTTGTCGATCCCGGGCACGGCGGCCGCTACGAAGCCGCCCGCAATTATTCGGGCGACCACTGGGACCCGTTCTCCAAAACTTTTCTTCTGCCGTATAACTTCGGTGCAAGCTCCAGCGGCATGTACGAACATGAGTGGACGCTTAATACCGCGAAAAAAATCGAAGAAATATTGAATTTAACTCATACCGACGCGGGTTTCGCCGAATTCTGCAAAATACTGCGCAGACATTCGGACCTGTCGTCGTCGAAGATAAAAAAAGTGCGCGTGAACACCCACCTTACCAGGCGCTATAGCTGGGAGGACGATCCCGGGAAAAACACGGCCAACGTCAATAAAAAATACAGGCTGTTCGACAGCCCCGATTCGTTTTCGTCGGGCAAGAGCGGTCCGTCCGAAAAAATGTACCCTGGCCGCATTTCTTTCATTAACCAGCTTTCGCCGGACCTGGTGGTATGCCTCCACAACAATTCCAGCCCGAACCGCAATGTGAGAGGATTTTCATCGGTCATAGTTCCGCATTTCGATTTTTTCTCAACGATAAACGGCATCGTGACCAACGGCATAGCCAACGTCGCGCCGAACAAGGTCAGGGTGAACGAGCCGAAATATCAGAAGGTAGCCAACTTCATCACATCCGTCATAACCAGGCCGGACAAGATAGACGTAAAAACCATGATCTCCGACACCGCGACCTATTTTACAGGGTTCCGCGCTTTCACGCAGAAATTCATAGGGCTTCGCTATCTGATGGTGACCTGGCGTTACAACACTTCGTCGCTTTTTACATCGTTCATGTTGTTTTTCATGCGCGAAAACTCCATATATGAAAATTACAGACGTTCCGGCGGGCCGGAAGGCTACGGCGGCGACAATTTTTATTCGTCCGAGGAAATAATCCGCTATATCCGCGCCGCGCTCTGGGAAGATCTCAGATCGTCCAACGGATATTACGCCGCGAAGACCAGCGCCGAAGAATATGCGGGCTCGCACGCCTCGCCCTTCGTTTCAGACTGGGCCATACCTCTGCACGTTAACGCCATAACGGCGTACGTCGAACTCGGATATTTATCCAACGCCCGCGACCGCAAGCTTTTAAAAGAAAAACAGGCCGTCGTGGCCGAGTCGGTCGCCGTCGGAATTTATTCGCTGCTGGCCGGCCTCAAGCCGAAAAAAACTGAAGGCATTGAATCTCCGCGCGGCGCCGCGATAGATTTCGCCAAGTACGGAAGGGATAAAAACTCCAGCGGATATTTCAACATATCCTGCAGACCGCTAAGTTTTTAAGGGTTTATAAAAATATATAACAGGGGGGTTCTTTATGGTTTACATGGTGATATTGATAGGCATAATAATCTATTATCTGCTGATTTATTATCTAATGATAAAGCCCAATCAGAAAGCGTTGGAGAACTCTAATAAAAAACTTAAGCTGCTATATGAACTCAGCATGAAATTTCATGAAACCATTACCCTTGAAAATTCTCTTGAAAAGATATTAAATCAGGTCATCGAGATCGTCAACGCCGATGTCGCGTCCCTTTTTCTTCTTGACGAGAAGAAGGAGACATTCTACTGTCCAGTGGCCGTCGGGCCGACCGCGGTCGAGGTGGTCAAGATCAGGGTTCCTTACGGCGAAGGCGTCGTATCCAGGGTTGAAGCCGCGAAGACGCCGCTTCTGATAAACGATATTTCGAAAGAAAAGGTCCATTTCAAAGAAGTGGACGATAAATTGAATTATTCCACCAAAACCATGATCTGCGTTCCGCTTTTCGTCAAAGACAAATTCCTGGGCGCGTTTCAGGTCATAAACAAAAAAGACGGAAAAATGTTCACTTCCGACGACAGCGAACTTCTCGGCGCGATCGCCAGTTTGACGTCCCTTGCGATCAAAAGCGCCTGCGAGTTCAGAAGCCTGAGCAAATAACAGGCGGGATCGGAAAATAGCGCATCCTCTAAAATGAAAACCACGCCCGCGCGGCGTGGTTTTCGCTATAAAAGCCTTTTCGGCACATGTTTATTCCGCTTTTTATTATTTTACTGCTTATGGCCGCCGTTTTTTTCATATTCGTCGATAATCTTTTCCAGGTTAGATTTCAGCAGTTTAAGCTCGTCTATCTTTTCTCCGGCTATGCAGTCTAGAAGGGCCCTGTTTCTCATGACGGCCTCGTCGATTTCCACGCTCACCAGGCGCGGGAAAAAGTGCTTGTTCAATACCCGCTGAAGCCAGTCGCGTACCGGGTCGAAAAAGACGCCGACTATAAAGGCGTTGAGCAGATTGACGGCGAACGAACTCGAATCGAGCCAGTTCTGTGTCAGCTGTTCCGCCGCCACGGCGATCGAGAGCACCGTCAGCGCGACTAGTATCATTAAAATTGAATATAGCGCGCCTTTTTTTACGGCGAACTCGATGTGGAGGAATTTATGCTTCACGATGGCGTATGCCGTCAGAAAGCAGAATAAAATAACGCCGTATTCGAGCGTCGAGACCTCGCTGAGCATACCCGCCATCTTCTTGAGGATGTCGAATATTCCGAACAGCGAGCAGATAAGGGTGCCGAGGAATATATGCCTGACCTTTAATTTATAATCTGGGGTCTGATGCGTAAGTTGAGAAAAATAAAGAAGGGCTATCGAATATATAATGCTGAAAATAATGCAGGCTGCGTAAAAGATGAAATAACGCCCGCCCGAAGAGACATAGCCGGTCGAGGTAAGCACCGGTTCCCCGACCACGGCGCCGTCGAGTGCCAGTTTGAAAACCGCGGCCGCCAGGGCGTAAAAAGATGAAAGTTTCAAAGCAGCGTAAGGAACTGGGCCGCCGTTCTCCGATATGAACTCCATGATAAAATGAGGCAGAAGCGCCGTCAGCATAGCCGTGGAACATACGCAGACGGCGGCGGCAGCGGCGGCGCCCGGCGCGTCGTCGAGCACGTACATCAGAAAAACCCCGAAGTTATAGAAGCATAGCGCGAGGCAGATGGAGGCGAACAGGCGGTTTATTCCGGCCCGTTTGTTCTGGGCGAAAACGAAAACGCCGAGCGCCGCCACGAAAAAGCATGAAATAAGGGGCAGGGCCGATAATAAATATTTTAAATGCATAATGCCGTTTTTGTGTTATATAAGGTTCTTGTTGATATACTGCTTCAGATCGTTTTTCAGGACGGCTTCGCCGATGAAATCAAACCTGGCCCTGTAGTCTCTGAGAGAGTCCAGATCGATCTCGGAATAAACGGTTTCCTCGTCTTCGCCGCATTCAGCGAGGATGTCGCCTGAAGGCGCGACTATCATCGAGTGACCGCCGAGATCGACAAGATCGTCATTGCCGCAGGAGTTCGACGCCGCGACGAAGCACTGGTTCTCGATGGCGCGGGCCACCAGCAGCGCCCGCCAGTGATTAATGCGGGACTTCGGGAACTGCGAAGAGACGCTCATTATTTCGGCGCCGTTGAACGCCGCAATTCTGAACAGCTCGGGAAAGCGGAGGTCGAAGCAGACGAAGGGCGCCAGGATGAAATTTTCGAGCTGGATGTTGAAAACTTTAAATCCGGGTTTGGAATAGGCGTGTTCGTTATTTTTGGTGAATAGCTGTATCTTGTTGTAGGTTCCGCATACCGACCCCGATGAGTTGACGACGTAAACGCGGTTATATATGCGCTTGTCCGCCGTTGAATCGTAGTAGTCGATGTGCGGATGAGAACCGGCGACTATGGCTGCGCCGTTTTTTTGGGCGAGTTTGGATATTTCGTCTATTATTTCGGCGGTTTTAAGTATGTAAGGCGATTTGAGGACATCGGGATAAAGGCCGACCACCCACATTTCCGGCATTACCACGAGCTTAGCGTCTTCGGCCAGGGCTTTTTCGAGCATGCTGTAGCCTTTTTCGAAGTTCAGTTCGGGCTCGCTTATGCGCGTCCGGAATTGTACGACGGCTGCTTTTATCTTCATCTGAGATCGCACCGCTCCTTTATGTATATGCACAGATCGGCGTATTCGCCTTCGGTAAGCCTCGAAAGAAATTCGTTTATGCGCTCCGGTTTAAGGCTTTTTTTGGTCAGCTCGAACTCGAAGGCGAACAGATCGCGTTTTTCCCTGAAAACTTTCAGCCAGTGAGTGGCCGCGAGATGGTACTTGTCTTCGCAGAGGTTTATAAGGCCCATGGTGAATATCGAAAGATAATGATTGGCAATTTTTTTGAAATTATAATCGACGAGTTTCACGGCCTGGTCGTACTCGCTAATGAAAAGATGTATCTTCGCCGCGTACGCGCGCTCTTCCGGAGTTTTAGGCTCAATTTTAAGCGCACGTTCCCAGTAGTATTCGGCCCTGTAATTTTTCTTCAGCCTGAAGCATATGTCGCCGAGGTACATCAGAGTGAATATGTCGTCGCTGTAATGCCTGTATATCGAAGTGAAAACGGCGAGCGATTTTTTATAATCTTCTTTGTAGTAGAGGCATACGGCCTCTATTTTTCTTAATTCGGCGTTCTTTTCGCGCTCGGGTATCTCTTTAAGTTCGAGCAGTGTGTTGATGAAATCGCCGGCTTCGAAGAACATCCTTATGACTTCGAGCCGCAGCGCGACGTCGCCGCCGCTATCCCTGAGGTATTCTTTAAACGATTCAATGGCCAGGGCTTTTTCTTTGAAATTAAGATAGACGCCGCCGAGCAGTTTCATCACGCGCGGCACCCTGACACCGCGGGCGGTGAGCGTGATGAGCGCCTTTCTGGCCGCGGCGAAATCGTTCGCGGCATAGTGGAATTCGGCGTCCATGATAGCGAGGATATCATCCTGCGGGAATTTTTTCAGGGCGTAATTGAGCATCTCGCGGTATTTGGCGCGGTTGCCGGTTTCCCTGTAAATGTTGCACAGTTCCAATACCGTAGGATAATATGCCGGGACGTTGTTGATGATCTCGACGAAGTCGCGCTCGAGGTCCATTAGCTTGTTCTGCAGCCACTTCTGGTTGTTTACGCTCAAAAAATAGCTGTCAAGCTTGTACTCTTCGGTCTTCTGCAGCGCGGCTTCTTCGCGTTCGTTCCGGGGATGGGTGAGGGCCTGTCCGTTTTCATTCATAACAATCACCGCGGATTATTATAACAGAAAAAAAATCATTTTTCAATTCTTATTCTTAATATTTAATTTATCTTTCAAATAAAAAAATCTTGCATATTAGGCTTTAAACATGATAAAATAATAAATTGTCAAAGCGCCGCGCGCCGGCGCTCTTTATTAATTGAAAGCGAAGGGATCAATGGATTTTCACGGAGGATTGAAACTCCCTCTCAATCACGAGCTTACCATAGACAAGCCGCTTACCCTGGCCAGGCCGCCGAAGAAAGTCTGCGTGCTTTTAAGCCAGCATTCCGGTTCTCCCGCCGTCGCGGCAGTGGAGCCGGGCGCCCGCGTTCGCCTATTCGACGTCATCGGCGCTTCGATCGGCGCGGTGTCCTGCGACGTACATGCTCCGGTCTCGGGCGTCGTTGAATCCATAGGCGATTTTGTGCATCCTTATTATAAATACTGCCAGGGTATAACGATCGCCGCCGATCCGCCTTCCGAAGCCGACCAGACGCTGGGTTTCAACGAGGCCGAGCGTTTTTCGATCGAAGAAATATGCGATGCCGCCCGAAAATGCTCGGTCATAGACACCGTTTCCAATAACAGGCCTCTGCACGTTAAAATTTCAGGGCTTAAGCCGGAGGCGGTCAATTATCTGATAGTGAGTTTCGTCCAGAACGAGCCTTATATCCATAACATGGAAACTATTTCCCACATTTACCTCGACGAAATAATGTCGTCCATTTCATATTTAAGTGCCGCGCTTATGCCTGCGTTCGTTTTTCTCGCCGTGCCCTATCACATGATAAAGCTTATAACGGCCATAGACAATAAACTCGCTCAGAACAGGGCGTCTTATAAAAACTTCAAGATCGTCAGGGTCACCGATAAATATCCTCAGGCGAACGAACTGCTTCTGGCTTCGAGCATATTGAAGACCAGGGTCACTCAATCAGCTCTGGCGAACACGCACAAATGCCTTATACTCGACGCTTCGACGATGTTCCACCTCTATGAGGCGCTTAAGTTCGGAAAGCCTCAAATTGAATGCCATCTTACCGTTTCCGGCTACGGAATAACG
Source organism: Candidatus Wallbacteria bacterium GWC2_49_35 (assembly GCA_001791795.1). Lineage (GTDB taxonomy): Bacteria > Muiribacteriota > UBA9980 > UBA9980 > UBA9980 > UBA9980. The sequence continues at coordinate 20,481 of MGFH01000213.1, read as the reverse complement.
AAGCCGGCCAACATAAAAGCGAGAATAGGCGCTTTTATTTCAGATATAATAGAACAGTGCGGCGGGTTTTGCGGCAACGTCAATTCGGTCGTCGTCGACGGCCTCATGTCAGGATATTCCCAGTTCACCCTCGACGCGCCGCTTATAAAGCCGAACCGCTCCATAACCGTTATACCGACGGAAAGGCTTTCATCGTCGGGCGAGGAGCGCTGCATGAGGTGCAAAAAATGCGTCGACAGCTGCCCCATGGGGCTCGATCCGGCGCGTCTGAATTTCATCAGCCGCAGCGGGGCGCATGAAAAAGCGGAGGGCGCCGGAATTTATTCGTGCATCGAATGCGGCGTCTGTTCTTACATATGCCCGTCGCGGATCAACATAACCCATTCGATAATACTTTCGAAAAAAATGATAATGGAAACTAACGTCAGAAGGCGGAATAACGATGAATCAATTTGACCTGGCGGTTTCGATACATCCGTACATACATTCGCCGCTTTCGAAGGGCGCCATCTTTTTGAACCGTCTTCTTGCCCTCTCCCCGCTTGCGCTTCTTGCCGTTTATCACTACGGCGTCATGGCGCTGGCCGCCATTCTGACCGCGGCTTTTTTTATGCTGCTTCCCAGTTATGCGGCGTTGAAGCTCAGGGGCCGCCGCCTCGCCGATATCGAACATGAAAATTATTATTACGCCCTGCTTTTCGCGCTGACGCTTCCAGCCGGAGCCTCATATTATATGATCGCCGCCGGTGCGCTCGCGCTCAACCTGCTGGTGTTTTTTCCGCGCGGGTCCGACGCGCTGCGGATAATCAATCCGATAGCCGTTGTTTCGTGTTTCCTGGCGCTGACTTTCAATGAAAAGCTCTATTTTTTTAACGGTCCGCGGGCCTTCATGTCGGGAGCGTGGTTCAATCCATTTCCTTCCGGCAATAATTCGTGCGGATTTCTGTTTAATATTCACAACGGCGAGTTTTCGGCCGTCCGCGAAAGCGCAGGCGGCGTAGCGGGGCTGCTTTCCGGCTGGCATCCGGGCCACTATGGGGAATTGTCCGTCACGCTTATCGCGGCCGCGTTCATATTTCTGCTTTTGAAAAAATGCGTCGACGGCGCGCCGTTCATAGGCGCCGTGGTGGGCCTTTCTGCCGCGGCAGCCCTGCTTTACTGCGGCCGTGGTTTCAACGCGGTCATGGCTGAAATCATAAGCCATGCGTTCGCGAGCATGTTTTTATTTTATTCGTGTTTCGTTCTGACCGACTATTACAGCTCCCCGCAGAGATATTCGGCGCGCGTCCTTTTCGGCGCGCTCTTCGGCGCGCTTTTCGTTATTTTGTGCCATTATTCCGACGGGCGCGACTGCTCGGCGTTTTCCCTCGCCATTTCGTCATCGTTCGTGCCCTTGCTCGACGATATTTTCAGTTCGGGAGGGCGCCGTGAATAAGCTCTTTTTTTCATTGCTGATATCCGCCCTGGGCCTTTTTTTTGCGTTCGTCCTACTGAATTTTTCGCCCGCGCTCTCCGGCGGCGTTTTCAACCCGGGATTTTTCGTGAGCGACGAGAGGATAAAAACGGCCTTTCTTGACCGGACCATCAGCCTCGACGATATCCCAGCCGGATTTTACGCATGGCAGGCCGGAACGCCTGCGGAAACGCTTTTAAAGGGCAACTCTCAGATAATGGACGAGACGAGTTCGGAGGCGGTTTACAGAAATTTCAAATTTAAATCTCCCGGCGGCGCCTGGATCAAATTTCTAGTTACGGCCGATTCGGCGATAGTTTTTACGTCCAGCGGCCTTATTTCGTCCGGCAGTTCAAGTAATTTAGACGTGCTTGAAACCATTTCGAATAAAATAAAGACAACCATAAACGAATCGAAGAAGGTAAAGATTTCGGCCGGCGCGGATCCTTCGTCGGACAATATCGCCGCCGCGATATATAACGCCGTGAAAGATAAAATGAGCGTCGGCGCCGCCAAAAAATTCACGGATGAGATGAGCGGTCAGCCGCTTTCCGATCCTTCAAAAGTGGCCCTGGTGGAAAAAGCCGTCGTCAGAGAGATTCACATAGCCGGAAAAAAGCGCGGAATTTATTTTGAAACTTATATTCCAGGCTCGTTCGACAGGGTCAGGGCGGCCTTCGTCATCAAAAATTCGGGACACATAGCCCGCATCTTCATATTGAGCGAAAAAAAGACTCAGTTCACGGGAGGCGGAGTCAGGGACGATAACTTCCTCGGCTATTTCAACGGCCTTCTGATCGGCGACGTCATGACCGACAACCCCAACATATTCAAGGAAAGCGGAGCGGAACGGGTTCATTTTACAAATAAATACCGGCTGATAGAACTTATGTCCGATGTTTTTCCTCTGATAAAAAATTACATACACGGAGCGGGCAGTGAAAAACTATAATTTTTTAAAAATGTGCGTTATCGGCGTTATTCCGATGCTTATGGCTGTGGACTGCATGTCATCGGCGGCGCTGTATTCGCTCTTATATCTGGCGGCGGCTACCGTTACCGCCTCATGCCTTTTCTTCCTGAGAAACGTCACCAACAGGGCTAAATATGCGCTCGCGGTCATGCTGAGCTTCGCCGTCAATTTTTGGCTGAGCTCGAATTTTTTCGCCGGCAGGTACTGCACCGGGGTTAACTCTCAGCTCTTTATCTACGTGAGTTCGCTCTCTATAACCGGAATTTATTTCGACTACGAATTCAAGCATTTCGACGGGCTGTTCGACCTGGTCAAATATTATCTCATAGTCGCCTCTTCCAGCGCGGCCATGTTTTTCGTGTACGGAGCCATGATATACATTTTCAGCGACAGGCTGGGCAATAAGATCACGTTTTTTTCCTATCCCTGCTCGGCCATGATAACCGCCGCCGTCTGCGCGCTTTTAATAAGCAGGGTATTGAAAAAAACGGTTTGATAAATCACGGGTGTTTATGTTATAATAAATCCGCGTTAAAAATGGCGGAGCGTTAAGGAATAATTGTAATGTTCAGCGAATATTTTTTGTTTTTCAACATATTATTGTTCTCCGGCTTCGGCCTCGAGATAATTTTCGGCCAGAAAAGAAGCCGGTTCAAGCCGTATTTCAACGTATGCTTGGTTAATTCTGTCACGCTGGTCGCTAATTCGCTCCTATTCTTCGCGCTTAAAGACTTTTTTTTTGCCAAGCATCATATCGGCGTCCAGTATGTGTTTTTGATCATGCCCGCCGCGGCGATGTTTTTCAACGAATTTTTATTCAAACTCGTCAGGCATTCGGATTTCAATATATTTGATTCGCTTAATTTTGTCGGGGCGGTGTTTCCCATGTTCATCTACGCCGGCGCGAAGGACGCGGCCGAAGCTTTTCGCCTCTCTTCGGGCGCGGCTCTGGGTTTTTTATTGTTTTCGCTCCTGTTTTTTCATATTAAAAGACACGCGGGCGTAAACTGCGAATCCGGCGACGATTTTACGGCGTTTTGCTATGAGATCATAATGTTCGGTTTGCTTTCAGCTTCATTTTCAATATTTTTCAAGGTGGTGTAAGTGAGTTCGTTAAAAAAATTCAAGGTCACGATCCCGTATTTCGACAGCGGCACTAAAAAAGAGCATACGGTCGACTTTTTAATCGACGCGAAAGATCCCGCGGGCGCGGTGAGTTCGGCGCGGGAGAAATTCGACGCGTATGAAAAATCATCACATGCTTCATGGGTTAGAATTATCAGGGAAGACGGAATAAGGGTCGAAGAGAAATAGGCCTGTAAATTAAAAAATATGAATATACCAGTTTTATTATATTTAGCCGGATTTATATTGAGCGCCGTCGCCGGGGTCGAGTACTTTTATTCGGCCCGTTCTTCCTCGGGGCCCGCGGGTCAGGGCAAAAGCGGCGTCCCGGCTGACGACCGGGTGCTCAAGATCTTTCAGCTGCTCAAGTCGACGGACTGCCGGAAGTGCGGTTTTGCGAGCTGCTATGAATTCGCCGAAGCCGCCTGTGACACGCCCGAACTCGTAACCCTTTGCGTTCACTCGTCCCGGACGATAATCAAGAACGCGGACCGTATATGGGGCTATTCGCCCGTTTTCGATAATAACCTGTCGGCCAGGCTTTTGTGCACCGCGGGTGCCGCCAACTGCTCCGAGAAATACCGTTATTACGGCACTAAAAGCTGCGCGGGGGTCAAACTTCTGTGGGAGGGCAACCGCGAGTGCATTTATGGATGCGTCGGGCTGCACGACTGCGTCAAGGTCTGTCCGGTCGGAGCGATCGAGATCGTCGATAATTTCCTGCCGCGCATCAGCGAGGAAAAATGCGTCGGCTGCGGCAAATGCGCCCAGGTATGCCCGTTCGACGTTATAAAGATAATGGACAGGAACTATAAAACTTTCATCCGCTGCCGGACGAAGGATCCAGGCGCCATGGTGCACAAGATATGCTCCAGCGGCTGCATAAGCTGCATGGTCTGCGTGAAGGCCTGCCCGTATCACGCAATCGAGCTGAGCGCGAAAGTGCCGCGCATCGATAGCGCTAAGTGCGTCAACTGCGGTATCTGCGCCGCCAAATGCCCGCTGGGAATAATCGCTTCGAAGGGCGTCAACGAAAAAATAGTTTCGATCATAGGTGAAAAGTGCAATATGTGCGGCATCTGCGCCCAGATATGCCCGTCGTCGGCCATCACGGGCGACGGGAAAACGCCGTATAAGGTCGTCACCGAAAAATGCATAGGATGCGGCATCTGTATCGGAAGATGTCCGCGGGAAGCAATTATTGAAAAAATGTCCGAATAATTGGTCACGGAGTTTTTATGAATGCTGATAAAGTCCCGGCCCGCCATTTCGAAAGGATCGCAGGCGGCGATAACGTCCGCTGCCTCCTGTGCTCCCATCGCTGCGTCATAGCCCCCGGCAAAAAAGGTTTCTGCCGCTCCCGAGCCAACGAAGGAGGCTCTCTGTACGCGCTTAATTACGGCAGGGCCTGTGCCGTCAATATCGACCCGATCGAAAAAAAGCCGCTGCATCATTTTCTTCCGTCTACTCCGATCGTTTCGATCGGCACCAATTTCTGCAATTTTTCGTGTAAATTCTGTCAGAATTACGAGATATCACAGTACGAAACGCCCACGGTCGAAATAAGCGCCGCCAAACTGCTGGAGCTTATCAGAGGAGAAAGCGGCTGCGCGTCGCTCGCCTACACTTACAATGAGCCGGTCATCTGGTACGAATTCGTCATGGACACGGCGAAAACGATCAGGGAAAATTCCTATAAAACGGTGCTTGTGACCAACGGTGACATTTCGAAGGAGGCTTTCGTCGAACTCGCGCCCCACATAGACGCCATGAATATAGATCTCAAGGCGTTCGACAAAAAGTTTTATTCCGAGATGTGCTCCGGATCGCTTGAAAGCGTCTGCGCGACCATAGAGACCGCTTATAAACGCGGTATAGTAGTAGAACTTACGAATCTGCTGATACCCGGCCTGAACGATTCGGACAGGATGATAAACGACCTGGTGGATTTCGCTGCTTCGGTTTCGTCCGATATCCCGCTTCACTTTTCAAGATACCATCCGGCATATAAGATGGATATCCCGGCTACGCCCGCGGCGAGCCTCCACAAAGCGTTCGCCATAGCGTCGAAAAAGATGAAGTTCGTATATCTGGGCAATATCGCCGACGGCGAAAAGAATTCGACCTTCTGCCCCGGCTGCGCAAAGATGATTATTAAAAGAATAAATTATTTTTGCGATCCGGCCGGCATAGGAGGCGGAGGCGTGTGCAGATACTGCGGCGAAAAAATATATGGCAACTTTTATAACTGCGGTGATTGACTATTTATGAAAAAAATGATAAAATTTTTCTAAAAATAATTCGGAGATATATATAATGAAACAGAATAAGAATTTTAATTTTCAATCGATCTCGTCCGCCAACGAAAAAATGCTCATTATTTTTTCGTGGATAATTGTGGTTATCATCGTCGTTCTGGTAGGTCTTTATTACGGACAGCAGGTGCGCGAGCAGGAAGTTAGCGCCGCGCGCGTGCAGAGTACGGCCGCGCCCCAGGACGTCGAGGTTTCTTCCGATTCCGACAGCAAGGTCGAAGAAGGCGAGATGAGCGCGAGATCGGCGTCGAGCGTTCTTACAGACAGCATGGCGCTCAATAAGAACGAGGTTTTCTGCGTGCAGATTGGCTCGCACGAGGGCCCCGATTTTTATAACTCGTCCAGGGCCGACGCTATAATTTCAGAGTTTTCGTCCAGGGGAACTTATTCAAAAAAAATAATCGTCAATCCTGAAAAAGACCAGCACATAGTCCAGCTTGGCATCTTCAAAAATTACGAGGACGCTAAAACGTTTCTCAATTCGGTAAAATTAAAAAATTATCCCGCCGAGATCGCGATAGTCGCGGATCCGAACGCCAGGATCGGCGGTTCTCAGGCTGCCGTTCCCGCCGCGGACACGAAAAAAGAAGTCGTGGTTTCCACGCCCGATTCGAAGATCGTCGGTGAATTAAAAACTCCCGCCGCTGAAAAGGTCCCCACCGCGCAGGTAAAGCCGGCCGCCGTGAAGGCGCCTGAAATAAAAATTCCCGAAAAAGTAGAACCAGCCGCGTCGGCTCCGGCCAAAACCTCGCCTGCCGCCGCCGAAGAACCGGCAAAATCCAATTTTAAAATTGTGACGGCCAAAGCCGAAGAAAAAAAGCCGGCGCCTGCCGCGGTAAAACCGCCTGAACCTTCCGGAGAAGAACCGGCCGCCGAAGAGATCGTCGCTGAAGAAATAAAGCCGGCGGAACCGAAGAAGGAACCCAAACCCAAATCGCCCCCGAAAGAAGTGAAAACTCCCGCTAAAGCGGCTCCCGTCGAAGAAACCGAAGACGAGATAACCGCGGGCGAAGACGAATTCGAAATAGTGGCTGACGACGAAGAGGCCACGCAGGACGGCGGGAAAGGCCCGTATTACATACAGATCGGCACCTATAAAAGCAACAGTAACGCCGACAGCCTGAAGGCGAAGCTGAAGAAGATGGGCGTAGCGAACGTGGCCATCGTTCCGGGAAAGGTCGCCTCCGGCGATTCCGTCTACAGAGTCAGGATAACGGGATACGCGTCGAAGGCCGCCGCCGGAAAAGCTTTCAGCGGCATCAAAGGCGCGTTCCCCGAAGTGAAGCCTTACATTTCAAAATAATGCGTTATATCTAAATTTTTATAAAATCGAAAGGAGGAAATATGCTTTTAACGTTCTTTGAGAGGTTTTTCTGATCCGTGAAGACGCGTTAAGAAATTTTTCATTTCTTTGTTAAAGCATATAAAGTTATGGCAAAAGCTATAAACCAGAGCCAGGAAAACAAAGTGTCCTACCTTTTTCTAGCCCCTTTCCTAACCGTATTTTTGGTTTTCTTAGCCTATCCTATCGTTTACTCGTTCTTTCTGAGTTTTCAGGAATCCGGAACGGGTTACTCGCTTAATTCTCTCGAATGGGTGGGGCTGAAAAATTACTTCAATCTCTTCACCGACATCGAGTTTTTGTGGGCGGTCCTGATGACCTTTTACTACGCGCTTCTGATAATGCCGCTCGGTATCCTCTCGTCTTTGGTTTTAGCGATACTGCTGAACAATAAAATATCGTTCAAGAACGTTTTCCGCTCGGCCTACTTTCTGCCTAATATCCTCGATATGCTCGTCATCGGCATCATCTGGACGCTGATATACAGCAAAGACGGCGTGGTAGATAAATTCATAAAAATTATTTTTGATTTTTTCACATTCGATTTTCTCGGAAACATCACCAACAGTTTTTTCCTTTCGGTCTTCACGCTATTCACCCAGGGCGTGTTCTACGGCCTGATCCTGTTTTTCATATATAAAATTTATTCAAACTTCCCGATGAGCCGCTACGTGAAAAACGAAAAAATGGCGCATATCCTCGACATTCTCGTTTACGGCGTCACTTTCGTGCTTATATTCGGAAGCGGCGGACTTCTGGGCGGAGCCTCCAAGGTCCTCGGAAGCGCCGTCAATAACGGCGTTCTCGGTACACCCGCCACATGCATGCCGGCGGTCGTTTTCGCTCTGGTCGTAAAAGGCGCCGGGTTCGGCATGATATTGTTTCTCGCCGCCATACAGAACATTTCCGAATCAGTTTATGAAGCCGCCGATATCGACGGCTGCAACGAGGTACAGAAGTTTTTCTACATCACGCTTCCTCTGGTGAAGCCGATCATTTTCTTCATGGCCGTTACCGGCATCATAGGCGCGCTTAACGCTTTCACCGAAATTTACGCCATGACCAAGGGCGGCCCGATCATGACCGTGTTCGGCAAATCACTGGGCGCCACCAAACTCACCGGCTATTATCTTTTCACCAAGTGGGAGCAGAGCGAGTTCGGCTACGCCGCGGCGATGTCCTACGCTCTGCTGGTTCTGACGATCATTATCTCTAAAATCCAGGAAAAAGTATTAAGCCCGGAAGATTAAGCCGGCCGTTGAATTTTTGGAGGAAGCAAAATGTCGAATAATAATGAAAAAATAAAAAAACAGCCAGACGCGGTCCTGGTCCCGGTTCCAGCTCAGGACGGAGCCGCCGTGATCAAACACGAAGACCCCGTACTGAAGGCGAAGATGCACGCGCTTAAATACAACCGTATTATAACGCGCGCCATCCTTTATTTCATGCTTACCATGGGCGCGCTCGTGGTTCTTTTTCCGCTCGTTTGGATGATACTCACCGCTATGAAACAGCCGGGCACGGCATTCAAGTTTGCATTCATACCCGAATCTCTTTCCTATGAAGGCTTTTCAAAACTATACACTCTCGAGAATTTTAAAAAAGTTTTCGCCGAGTTCAACTTCATGAAATACTTTTTCAACAGTATCATAGTGGCCTCGCTTGCGGCCGTTTTCGCTACGACCTTCGCCTGCATGGCGGGTTACGTGTTCGCCAAGAAGAATTTCATCTATAAAGACCTTATTTTTTACATGCTGGTCGCGACCATGATGATCCCCGGAATGATGTATCTCGTGCCGCAGTTCGTCATAACCGTCAAACTCGGATGGTTCGATACTTACCAGGGCCTCATCATTCCGCACCTGGCCAATATCTTCGGCGTGTTCATGATGCGCCAGTTCATGAGGAGCATTCCCGATTCGCTTATAGAAGCGGCGAAGCTCGACGGCGCCTCCGAGTGGCAGGTTTTCACCATCATTATAGTGCCCATGGCAATGCCGATCATAGTGACGCTGTTCCTGCTCACTTTCCTGTTCCACTGGTCGAACTTCATCTGGCAGCTGGTCATTACCAAGCCCGGCTCGGCGATACTCACCATCCCCGTCGGCCTCGCCTATTTTTCGGGACCGCACGGCTCCGAGTGGGAGCTCATGATGGCGGCCTCGTGTTTTTCGATCATACCCATGGCGATACTATTTCTCGTCGCTCAGAACTTCTTCATCGAAGGCATGACCAAGGGCGCCGTCAAAGAATAGTTAACGATAACGTCATAGTTCATGGTCGCCGTTTCGTTTTTTAGAATTTTTTTATATAAGGTGGTTGGGAGTTTTATGATTAGAAATAGCAATATATTGACGCTCGCGGTCGGGCTGCTGCTTTTTTTCTTTCTGTTCGGCTCGTTCTTCTGCTCGAAGCCGGGCGGGCTGGGAGATAAAGATATACTGGTATGGGTTTCGTACGGTCCCGACGAATACAAACTATTCGAAAAGATAGCGAAAAACTGGTCCGAACTCAAAGGTAACGATTATAAAGTGCATGTGGCGCTTATTCCCTGGATGGGCCAGGAATCGAAATACCGCACCGCGCTCATCGCAGGAGCGCCGCCCGATATAGGCCGCGTCGACACGCCTTTCGTCCCCGAGCTCGCTCACAACAACGTGCTTACCGACATAAAGCAATACCTGACGGCCGAAGAGACTGAAAAGAAAATGAATACCGGCGAGATTCTTCTCGAATACGTAAAGGCCGCCATCGATTCGTGCGTTATCAAAGACAAGAACGGCGTCGAGCACGTGTACGGCTTTCCCGATCAGACCAACGGCGCGTGCCTGTTCTACAATAAAGACTCATTCAAGGCGGCCGGGCTCGATCCCGAAAAACCGCCGAAAACCTGGGACGAATTCATCGAATACGCTAAAAAACTCACGAAGCCCGACGAAGGCCTCTATGGATTCGGCATGGATAATTCTCTGTGGTGGAGCTTTCCATTTTTCAACACCTTCGGCACGAAGTTTTTGTCCGACGACGGCGCGAAATGCCTTCTCGATTCGAAGGAAGGCGTAGCGGCCCTGCAGATGAAAGTTGACATCTATAAAAAATACGCGGTTGAAGGCGGCGCCTGGAAATCGGGCGGCCAGAACACCGAAACCGGTTTCATAAACGGCCGTTACGCTATGATCCTGATGGGGCCGTGGAACCTTTCGCGCTTTAAAGCGGCGAGGGTAAATTTCGGCGTGGCGCTCGTTCCCGAAGGGCCGGCCGGCACTTCTACGAACGTCGGCGGAACGAACATGGTCATTTTTAGAAACGAAAGAAGGCCGGCCGCCAAGCTTCGCGCCTGCTACGATTTTCTGCGCTACGTCACATCGCCCGACGTCCAGGCGGAGTGGGCCTCGACGCTGCGTCAGATACCGGTCAATCTAAAGGCTTACGACAAGTTCAGGATCGACGACAAGGAAGAAGAACAGAAGCTGAAAATCTTCATGGAACAGATGAAGACAGCTCAGGCGCGTCCGAAGGTTTTAAAATACGCCCAGCTCGAAACCATCATCAATCCCGAGATGGAATCGGCCCTTTCCGGCAATATCACCGTCGAAAAAGCCCTCGGGAACGCCGTTGAAAGGATCAACCGCGAGGTTCTGGCGCACTGAACCGGATATAATAAATAAGGTAAAAACGGCCGACTGAAAAGCGCGGCGTAATATTATAAAATATGAATATACTCAGTATCGATCCCGGCAAATGCAAGTTCGGCGCGGCCGTCGTTAACGACGCCGGGCGCATTCTTTGCCGCCGGATCGAAAGGGTCCGCGCGAGCGGAGACGGCGGCCGCGCCGGCGTGTTCGATCTCATTTACGCGCCGCTCGCTGAAATTATCGATGAAACCGCGGACGCATACGGCATAGAGCTCATCACGCTTGGCGACAGCACCGCTTCCAGAGAGTATATGAGCGCCATCGTCATGATCCTCAGAAAAAATGAGCGGTTCAGCCGCGTCGTGCTGGAGATCGTCGACGAATCGCATACGACGGAAGCCGCGCGGGCGCTTTTTCACAAGCATAACCCGCCGTTTTTTTTATTAAGATGGCTGCCTTATTCGATGATCCCGGTTTTCCGCGAAGTCGACGATTTCGCCGCGGTAGCCATAGCGCTTAAATATCTTAAAAATAAGGACATTTAAAATAGAGTGAATATCAGAAAGCGAAAGTGAAAAAGCAATGGATGTAAAGAGCATATACAGGCCCGTGCTCACCAGCAGCACGAAGCCCGGAAAGAACATGAGGAAGGCCGATTACATTTACCTCGACAGCAACGCCTCCACGCCGCTTATTATAGAGGCAAAACAGGCCATGGAAGAATATTATTTCGATAATTTCTCCAACTCGTCGTCGGCGCACGCGTCGGGACGGCGGGTGAAAGACGCTATAGAAGAGGCCCGTGCCGTTATAGCCGGCTGCCTTAACGCCGCAAGCGAGGAGATCGTATTCACGTCAGGCGCCTCAGAATCGCTTAACCTGGCTATTTTCGGATATCACCACCTCGACCGCGACAGGGCGCGAGGCAAAACGCTCGCGGTCGGCGCGATAGAACATCACGCATCGCTTTACCCCGCGCTCGAGACGGCAAAATACGGCGCCAGCGTGATTGAAGTAAAGCCAGAATTCGACGGCGCGGTTTCCGCTGCCCGGCTCGAAGAGGCGGCATCTAAGGCCTGCGCTCTCGATTTCGCGTCTTTTATGCTTGTAAATAACGAAACAGGCGTCATACAGCCGGTGGCCGAACTCGTAAACGTCGCGAAAAAATACGGCGCCTGTTTTTTATGCGACGCCGTCGCGGCCGCGGGAAAGGTGCCGATCGACGTTCGGGCGCTGGGCGTCGACATGCTTGCGCTTTCCGCCCATAAATTCTACGGCCCGAAAGGCTGCGGTATACTCTTCGTCAGGCGCGGCACCCGCCTCGCCCCGAGAACGCTCGGCGGAAGCCATGAATTCGGCCTTCGCGCGGGAACGCTTAACACTCCAGCGATAATCGCTACGGCTGCGGCGCTCAAAAAAGCCGGCGAAGATTTCGCGGAGCGCGAAAAACACTGCCTGCTTCTTAAAAATTACCTGTTCAAAAAATTTGAAATATTCGCGAAAAATAATATAGATATCCGTTATAACTCTCCGGCGGAAAAAACGGTATCGTCGACCGTGAGCGTCAGTTTTAAAAACGTTGAGGCCGAAAGGATCGTCGAATATCTTTCAGGCAAAGGAATAATGGTTTCCGCCGGCTCCGCCTGTTCGTCCAAAAGCGGCGCGAAGGCTTCGCACGTAATAGAAGCCATGGGAGTCCCTTTCGAATACGCCATGGGAGCCGTGCGCATATCTTTCGGCATCTATAACGAAATATGCGACATCGACATTCTAACCTCGGCGCTCGTTTCGATGCTGAAAAAATAAAGTCGCGCCCGGCCGCTTTTTATAACGAAGTGAAGAGCTGGTGATTATGGAAACTAACGCTATAAATAAAATAGAGGCTTTTTTCAGGCGCGCTTTTTTCAACGCGCTTCTGGCCGGGACTATAACGCCGGTACTTTCGGCCGCAGCTTTCGTTTCAGGCGTTTCCATGTTCGTTGAAATCGACGGCGGAGTCTGGGTTTTTCTGATCTGCGCGGTCATATTCAAATTCGCTTATATTCTCGGCCGCGCCGCCTTTTATAAAATAGACCGGAAAGAATGCTACCGCGAACTCGACAAAGCGCTCGATCTGAAAGAGCGTTCGGTCACCTGCTACGAAACTTTTCAATGTAAGACCGGCGGCGAAGGCGGTTCCCGAGCCGCGGTACTTTCGCTCGTCAGAGAAGATTTCATAAAAAATTACCAGCCCAAATCTTATATTTTCAGCGACGACAAAGAATTCGACCTCGTTTTTACACCTTATCGCGCCGCGTTCAGCAGGCGTCACTATTACATATTAAGCGTTATAATCATTTTTTCTCTGCTGAATATTTATCTGGACTATAATGCCGCGGCCGTAAGGGCGGATGCCGGAAACGTCGCAACTGAAAAGAAGGAGGTCCCGAAGGCCGCGGCTAAAGTGCTGGATGCGCTTATCGAATCCGGCGGCGACAAGTTAAAGGCTGCCGATGCCGTGGCCGAGCTCAAGCAAGCTCGTGAAAAGCTCAAAGAGCCGCAGACCGCGAAGGAGCTGGCTAAAAACCTCAAAGAGGCGGCCGAAAAGTTAAAGCGGATACAGCAGGGTGAAAATAAAAAAGGCGCGCTGGCGGAGCTCGCGAAGATAAACGAGGCCGCGGACGAGATGGTCTCCGGCAGGGCCGGCGAAGGCCTGAACGAAGACGATAAAAAAATGGTCGAAGAAAAGGTCCGTGAATTCAAAAAACTAGTGGACGACTATTTGAAGAGCTCTAACGACAAGGATTTCGCGAAGATCGAAAAGGAGATCGCGGAGCTGACGTCGCTGCTCGAAGCGAAAAAAGAAGCGCTGAAAAAGGCGGCCGCCGATAAAAAGGCAGGCGGGCAGAAGGACGGCCAGGGTCAGGCCGGCAAAAAAGAGATGAGCGCGGAAGAAAAATCGGCGATGAAGCATATGGACCGCATGAGCGGAAAAGAGCTTCTTGAAAAACTGAAAAACGATAAACAGCTTCAGGAAATGTACGCCGCGCTGAGCGCTATGAGCGCCGAGGCGGAATCAGGCCAGAAAGGTTCTCAGCCGAACGATAAGGGCGCCGGCGGCGAAGGCGGAGAAGGGGACGGGAAAAAAGACGGCGAGGGTAAAAACGGCGGCAAAGAAGGTAAAGACGGCAAGGGCGGCGACGGAAAAATATCCGCGGAATCGCTCGGCATAAATATACCGAAGCCCGGAAAGGGCTCGTCGAACCTCAAGGCCGAATCCGGCGACGCGCCGCTGATGGCGCCGCAGGACCGTCAGAAAGCCGGCCAGGCCGAAAAAAAAGCGGGTCAGTGGAAGGCGTTCTTCGAAGCGGAGCGCTTCGGGGTGGACGCGAAGAAAAGCAAGGTGGAAGGCCTTCATGACGCTAAGGCGCCCTCGATGAGCATCGAAGGCAAAAGCCTGCCGGAGCCCGGAACGGCCGACGCCGGCATCGGAGAGCTCGTCAGGATCGAAAAAGCCGGCGCCGATTCGCTCGTTTCCGGCGACGACGTGCCCGACGAATTAAAAAAGCCGGTGGCGGATTATTTTAAAAAACTCAACAACGATTTCGACCAGAAGAAGCCCTGATAAAATAACCGGGGGACAATATAGATAAAGTAAAACAAGATATGATAATAAATTTAAATAATACATGGCAATAAATTTTACGGAGGTAGATATGCAGGAGCGGAGCGCGTTCAGCGCGGCGCAGGCGGACGCCGGGGCGGAAGAACTTAAAAAGGAGATAGCGGTTTTTTCGGATAATTTTCAGCGTGTGAAAACCGAGATATCCAAAAGAATTGCCGGCTATTCGGGCGTTATAGACATGGTTCTGTTCACCCTTTTTTCCGGAGGTCACGCCCTGCTGGAGGGTGTTCCGGGCATAGGCAAGACCCAGCTCGTAAAAACGGTTGCGGACGTGTTTTCACTTAAATTCAAGCGCGTGCAGTTCACGCCCGACCTCATGCCGTCGGACGTTCTCGGAAGCCACACGCTCATCGAGGATGGCAACGGGAACAAGCATCTTAAGTTCAACGAAGGGCCGGTATTTTGCAACATTTTGCTCGCCGACGAGATCAACCGCGCGACGCCTAAAACGCAGTCGGCGCTGCTCGAATGCATGGCGGAAGGCACCGTCAGCATCGCCAATACGAAATTTACGCTCAGCCCGCCGTTTTTCGTCCTGGCGACCGAGAATCCGCTGGAGATGGAAGGCACTTTTCCGCTGCCCGAAGCGCAGCTCGACAGGTTCATGATGAAGATAAACCTTAGCTATCCTACCTTCGAACAGCTCGATTCGATAGTCGAGCGCTACGCATCGGCCGTTGAACCCACGGTCGAATGCGTCATCGCGCCTGAGACGGTCATCAAGATGCAGCGCCTGGTAAGGCAGGTCATAGTGGCCGATGACGTCAAGAATTACGCCATAAATATAATAAAGAAGACCCATCCGGACTATAAAGACGCGCCGGCCGACGTTAAAAAATACGTCAAATTCGGTTCGTCGCCGCGCGGCCTGCTTTCGCTCATGCTGACCTCGAAGGCGCGCGCCCTTATTAAAGGCCGGATTAACGTGGCTTTCGAAGACCTGCGGGCGGTCGCGGACAATGTGCTCAATCACAGGATAATTTTGAATTTCGAAGGCCTCGCCGACGGGATCAGCCCGTCATCCATAGTTTCACAGGTGGTCAGCTGATGTATTTCTTCGAAGGGCCGGGTTTTATTCAATCGCTCGATTCGCTCAAACTCGTCATGAAAAATCAGGCGCGCGGCATACGCTTCGGTGAAAGCCGCTCAAAATTCTTCGGAAGCGGGCTCGAGGTTTCGCATTTGAAAAACTACTCGACCGGCGAGGACGTTAAATTCATCGACTGGAACGCTTCGTTCCGCCTGAACAGGACGTTCATAAAAGTATTCAGCGAAACGCGCGAAAATAACGTGTATATACTTATCGATTCTTCCGCGTCAATGGATTTCGGCGAGCCCGAAACCAAACGCGACCTTGCGGTCAAGCTTGCCTACTGCATAGCTTACCTAGCATCGGCCGGCTCAAATAAAATATACGCGGCGAATTTCTGCGACTCGGTCAAAAACGCAGTGGAAATAACTAAGACCAATATCAACGCCAGGTTCAAGGAGATCATCGGCCGCGCCGCTTCCGGCGCCTTGCAAAACAGGCCTACGCGGCTTTCGGCTGCGCTGAATTCATTCATGGCGAATTTTAAAAGGCGCGGCCTGCTATTCGTCATTTCAGATTTTTTCGACGGCGGTCTGTCGATCGCCGATTCGGTGGCGAAATTAGCCATAGCGCAGAATTTCTGCCTTATCCAGACGCTTTCGGGCGATGATATGAGTATATCGGACACCGGAGAATTCAAATACGAAGACTCGGAAACCCTCGAAACCGTAGAAATATCGCTGACGCCGGAGGCCGCCGCGGAATATAGTTCCCGCGTTTCCGCCTTCTGCGCCGCCTTGATGGCCAAAGCCCTCAAGTACGGAGGCTCTTATAAAATGGCCCGGGCGGGCGGCGGCCATATGCAGATACTGAAGGAAATATTGCTAAAAACCGGTTTTAGCGGAAGCGGTCAAAGATGATAGAATTCCAGATGATCTCCAACGCCGTTTTTTTCGGCGCGGTGC
Source organism: Candidatus Wallbacteria bacterium GWC2_49_35 (assembly GCA_001791795.1). Lineage (GTDB taxonomy): Bacteria > Muiribacteriota > UBA9980 > UBA9980 > UBA9980 > UBA9980. The sequence goes on along the minus strand of MGFH01000213.1, from coordinate 3,979 downwards.
CGGTGCTTGCCGCTTTATATATGCTCAAACTCAACCGGCGCAACAAAAAAATACCGAGCGTATATTTTATTAAAGACCTCGTTTCCGACAACAAGGGGTCCTCTTTATTCAAAAGGCTCACTTCGAATATGCTTTTGTTCCTCGAGATCCTTTTTTTGATCATACTCGCCCTGGCTCTTATGAATCCGGGTAGAGCAGGCCAGTCGCTTCTTCGTAAAAAAATGATATTGCTCGTCGATAATTCAATCACGATGTCCTCTATTGAGGCGGGCGGCGTTCTCAGGCTGTCGCAGGCAATAAAATCGGCTGAGGCGGCCGTTTACGATAATCCAAATTCGTCGGTGAGCGTTATCGAATTTTCGGCGGCCCCGAAACTTATCGCCGATTCGGAGATCAGCCGCTCCGAAGCCGTGGCGCGCATCCGAACTATCGCTCCCACGCACCTTACTCCCGATTATAAAACGGCGGTCGCACTCGCCGAAGGCCTTTGCGGCGAAGATGAGGCTCCCGAGATCCATATTTTTTCAGACTTTTGCTCGTGGCGCGGCTCCGGCGCCGGCGTTTCGAAAAAAACCTCGGTAGTTTTCCATAAGGCCGGCGAGGCGGAACGCAATATCGGCGTATGCACGCTCGAAGTTTCGCAAGACGTCGAAGGCGGCGGCTCGGCCGGATACAACATATTTTTCACCGTTAAAAATTACTGCGACTATGAAGTTTCGATACCCGCGTCGGTCTTTATCGACGCAACGCGCGTCTCGTCTTCCGTATTGACCATAGCGGGCGGCGGCGCCGAGTCGAAAATATTGAAAAAATACGGCTCGATGCCGGAGGAAGTATCGGTGGAAATCATCGCCAGTGATGTTCTTGACGTTGACGATAAAAGGGTCTGGTCTTCGTCGGGCCATAAGAACTTCAGGGCGCTCGTGCTCAGCGGCAGCCCATACTTTTATAAGGCCGCGCTGGAAGCGGCAGGCGCCGACACGGTCGACGCGAGCGAGGCGAATATTCCAAAAGCCTTATACAGACAGCGCGAGTATGATCTGGCGGTCATCGACGACACCGGCGAGGCCGCGCTGCTCGATAAATACAAGTGCCGGAGTTTTATCGTGTTCGATCCGCCCGAAGGTTTTTTCGGAGCGTTCTCGTCGGGCCCCGAGCTGGGCGTGACCGTCAGAACGCCCGAATTTCCTTACGCATATATGCGCGCGGTCGATCTGAACGACATTTACATACATCAGATGCAAAAAGCCGCGCTGAACCACAACTTCGGTCAGATTGTCTATTCGTCCTCGGCCGCGCCGCTTTTCGCCGTCGTCAATTCGCAGGTTTTCGATATTTTCGCGGTTTTTTTCGATCCGCGCGCCTCCAACTTTCCGCTTAAAATTTCCTTCCCGATATTTTTCAGTAATATTATCAACATAATTAAGTCAAAAAAGATCACCGGTGACATTTTTTTTGCCGGCGGCCTTAATTACTTCGGTCCCGCGCGCCTTAAGCCAGCCGAATCCGTAACGAAACTGCGTTTTTTGCGAGTTTCCGGCGGTCCCGGCCCAACCGGCGCCCTTCCGTCGGCCGCGCCTTCTGTCTATCTTGATCTGCCGGCCGGAGCTGCGGCCGGGCCTATAGAGGCGCCGCAATTCTTACTCACGGGGCTTTACAGGGCCTTTGACGCCTCGGCCGCCAAGGCCGCCGATCCTTTATTCGATTTTTTCGTTAACCCTCCGCCGGTGCGGACTCTTTCGGTAAAGCCCGTCCGGGTGAGTTTTCAGGCGATGTCCGGCGGTAAGGCCGCTCCCGCGTCATTCGAAAGTTCTCACGTTTCATACGCCGCGCCGCTGATCCTTCTGGCGGTGCTCATTCTGCTTCTCGACTGGGTTTATCAGAACCATCGCACTTTTTACAAAAAGGAGGCGGGGCTTTGATGCCGGGCGGACTCTTTTTTTATCTTTCGCTGGTTATGGCGGTATATGTCGTTTATGCAATATTCGACGGGTCGGCTGCGCTGCGTTTCAGCTCGCCGTTTAAAAAATACGCCGTGCTCACCCTGCGCGCGCTTGTGTTGATAATACTGATACTGGCTTTTTTGGATCTCAAGATCACGCTCGACTACTACGGCACGAATTATATCGTCATGATCGACAATTCCTGGTCGATGAAAGACAATATGGCGAAGGCCGTCCGGGAGTCTTCCGCGATGCTCGAAAAACTCCTCGCCGCCAAAAATACGACCGCGCAATACATTTCATTCGGGTCAAGGGCTGCGGTCGAAAAAATCAATTTAAGTTCTAAAAATATCTATATGAGGGCCCCGCGCGCCGTCACCGGAACGGGCGCAACGAACCTCGAAACTGCTCTTGAATTCGGCACGGCGCTCGCCTCTGACGACTCGAACAACAAAATTATTCTTTTTACCGACGGCGGCCAGACCGAGGGCGACTGCGGCAGGGCCATAGGCCGCCTGAAGGGCGCCGGCATCGAGGTCTACCCGTTCCGCTTCGAGCAGACGCTCGGTTATGACGTCATTCTCACGTCCGTAAAGGTCCCGGCTTCAAGCGTTATCGACCGGAAATTCGAGGGGCGCGTGAGCCTGGAATTAAAGAACTGCGATTACCTTGACGGTTCGCAGCTGAGGATATACCGCGACAATTCGCTTATTTTAAATAAGGCGGTCGGCCTGAGCAGAGGCTTTAACACCTTCAAGTTCGAGGACGCGGTAGATAAGGTCG
>MGFH01000213.1:0-1205 GCA_001791795.1 Candidatus Wallbacteria bacterium GWC2_49_35 | reverse complement strand
GTCGGACGTTGACAAAGGCGCGCGCGCGGCCTCGCTCTTCGAATTGACCGGCTATGACGTAGTACGCGTCGAGCCGGCCGAACTGAGCGCTAACATGGAAGAACTGCTGCGCTATAAACTGATCGTCTTAAACGACGTACCGTTCGGCGATCTGAGGCTCAAGGCGGTAAAAGCGCTGAAAAGTTTCGTTACCGATTTCGGCGGCGGCCTTATCATGGCCGGCGGCGATAGATCGTTTGGAAACGGCGGATATATGCTCACACCGCTCGAAGATCTCGCTCCGGTGACCATGGACATAAAAGACAAGTCCAAGGTCGTCTCGTGCGCGATAATCTTTATAGTCGATAAATCCGGCTCCATGGCCGAAATGTCGTTCGATTTCGATAACGATCGCATGCTCAAGATCGACATGGCGAAAGAAGCCGTGATCGCCGCCATCGAGCTTCTGCTTCCAAAGGACCGGGCGGGCGTCATGGCCTTCGACCACGATTACAAATGGGTGTCGCTTCCGGTCAGCGCCGCCGACAAGGAAGATCTTATCGAAAAGACCGCGCGGCTCGTCGCCGACGGCGGCACGTCCATGTACGGCGCGCTCGAGGAATCGTTCAAAGAGGTGAAAAAAGAAAAAGTTACTACCCGCCACCTGGTCGCTCTCACCGACGGCATAACATCTTCCGGTGATTTTAATACGCTTGTGGCGAAGTTCAAGAACGCGAAGGTCACGCTCTCGTGCGTCGGCCTCGGGCGCGACGCCGACGTTCCCTTCCTGAGCGGCCTGGCTGAAAAGGGCGGCGGGCGTTTTTATTTCTGCGAGGAAGCGGCCGCGCTGCCTTCGATTTTCGTGCAGGAAACGTTAAAAAGTACTAGAAACCTGATAGTGGAAGAGACTTTTACGCCGGAGACCTCGGCGCTGAATCCTCTGTTCAAATCGATCACGGCCGGGGCGCTTTCCCGTATGCCTCAGCTCAAAGGCTATGTGGCCTCGACCGTCAAGCCGAACGCCTCGCTGTATCTTAAAGCCCGAAACGGAGACCCTCTTCTGGCAACCATTCAGTGCGGGCTCGGCAAGACCGCGGGATTCATGTTCGACCTTTACGGCCGCTGGAGCGTAGATTTTCTAAAATGGCCCGAATTCGAGACCGCGGGATTCATGTTCGACCTTTACGGCCGCTGGAGCGTAGATTTTCTAAAATGGCCCGAATTCG
>MGFH01000212.1:12569-12711 GCA_001791795.1 Candidatus Wallbacteria bacterium GWC2_49_35 | reverse complement strand
GACTATCTGGTTTTCGGGGTTCTGGAATACAAACCCGACCTTGCGGCGTATCTTCCAAAGGTTTTCCTCGAGCGAGGTATCGAGCCCGCCGATAGTGACGCTTCCGCCCGAAGGCGCGAGCAGGCAGTTTAAAAGCCTTGCC
>MGFH01000212.1:0-12504 GCA_001791795.1 Candidatus Wallbacteria bacterium GWC2_49_35 | reverse complement strand
ATCTAAAATAAACATTCTTGAAATCGATCATAATCTTACATAATAGTGGAGAGTTAAGAGTGGAGAGTGGAGAACTAAAGGATTTTTTTATAATTTTAAAACAATAAAACCACAGCTACAAAATATCAAAAGTCCGCAACTCTCAACTCTCCACTTTCCGTTCTCCACTATCAATTTATTCTTTAAAATCTTTAAGTGTTTTTAAACCAATCAGGGGCACGCCAAAGGCCTGCCCCTGATCAGTATATAACTAAAATGTAATATTTAAGTTATTAATTATTTAACGAATTCGAGCATCGCCATTTCAGCGGCGTCGCCCGCGCGTCTTCCGAGTTTGTAGATGCGGGTGTAACCGCCGTCGCGCTCTTTGTACTGGGGAGCGATCTCGTTGAAAAGTTTTTCAACCATTTTCTTGTCGTTGAGTATCGTGAATGCTAGGTTTTTAAGGTGCATGTTCTTCGATTTGTCTTCAGATACCTGTCTGGCTATGGTTATAAGCTTTTCGGCGATGCGGCGTGTTTCTTTCGCTTTTGCCTCGGTGGTTATTATTTTATTGTGCGTCATCAGCGATATTATCTGGTTCCTGAATAACGATCTTCTGTGCGGCACGCGTCTGCCTAATTTTTTATTGGCTAATTGATGTCTCATTTTTTTCACCTGCCCTGATTTATAATTAGTATCGTAGTTTGCTTAGACGGCCTCTTGTTAGTTTTCCGCTTCTTCCTTAACGTTTTCTTCGACTTCTTCTTCTTCATCGTCGTCGTTCATCATCGGAACTGAAACTCCGTCGAGCACGTTCGGCGGGTCGTCTTTTAAGCCGAGGCCGTACTGTCTGAGTTTTTCGCGGATTTCGTTGAGCGACTTCTGGCCGAAATTCTTTATTTCAAGCAATTCCGACGCGGACTTTGTGGCGAGTTCGCCTATGGTCTTTATGGAAGTCCTCTTCAGGCAGTTACGGGAACGCACTGAGAACTCAACGTCTTTGATCGGTATATCAACATATTTATTGACCTTTTCTTTTTCCTCGGAAACCATAACGATGCTGTCCTGCTGTTTGTTGTCGATATAATCGACGAAAAGGGAAAGGTGTTCCCTTAATAACTTCGAAGCGAGACAGGTGGCTTCGTCAGGCTTAACCGAACCGTTTGTCCACAGCTCTAAATTAAGCCTGTCATAATTGATGTCCTGGCCCACGCGGGTATCTTCAACCGTATAATTAACTTTTACTACCGGCGAAAACATAGCGTCGATATTCAGCGTGTTAAGAGGCTGACCCTGCTTAACGGTCTTTTCAGCTAAAGTATAGCCGCGGCCTTTTTCAATTATAAGCTCCATGTTAAGGTTCGCGTCTTCGTTTAATGTCGCGATATGGTGTTCAGGATTAATAATTTGCAACGAACCGACGCATTGGATGTCGCCCGCTTTAACGACGCAGGGACCTTTTTTCTCAATGGAAACCGTTATGGTTTCTTCGTCGGCAAGTTTCACTACTACCTGTTTCAGGTTCAATATAATGTCGGTTACGTCCTCTAAAACTCCAGGAATAGTGGAAAATTCATGTAAAACTCCATCGATGCGAACGGCGGTTATCGCCGCGCCAGGAAATGCCCCGAGCAATACTCTGCGAAGCGAATTGCCAAGGGTAATACCGTATCCGCGTTCAAGCGGCTCGACAACGAATCTTCCGTACTTGGAAGAATCGATGTTGGTGTCTTTCATGTATATCATCCTGGGTTTTTTGATCTGAATCATTTCCACAAACTCCTCCTTTAAAATAAAACCGGAGAGCAAAAAAATGCTTTCGGCTTCCGATCCCGCAATTCGAGATTCAGCCGGGATAATTAAAAATTATCTCGAGTAGAATTCTATTACGAGGTTTTCATTGATCTCGGGATCAATGTCGGTGCGTTCGGGCATTCTTGCCATTTTCAGCTTGAATTTATCCGGTTCGACTTCGAGCCATTCAGAGCTGTTTCTCTTCGACGCGTTTTCGACCGAAGATTTTATCGGAAGGATCGCTTTCGCTTTTTCCGAAACTTCGACGACATCGTTCGGTTTTAAGATATAAGAAGGAACGTCTACTTTTTTGCCGTTGATTTTATAATGTCCGTGCACTATGAGCTGTCTTGCGGCGGAGCGCGACGGAGCGAAAGAAGCGCGCGTTATAACGTTGTCGAATCTTCTTTCGAGGTACTGCAGAAGAACCGTGCCGGATACGCCTTTAGCCGCGGTGGCTTTTTCGACGTATATCCTGAACTGTTTTTCCATAACACCGTATATTTTTTTGATTTTCTGTTTTTCACGGAGCTGTTCGCCGTAACCGGTCATTTTATTTTTTCTTTTTCCACCGTGCATGCCGGGAGCGGACTGGCGGCGCAGAACCGCGCATTTATCGCGCAAAAAGCAGCGTTCGCCTTTTAAAAATAATTGTTTGCCTTCGGTGCGGCACAGCCGGCATTTGGGGCCTATATATTTCGCCATTTATTCTATCCTCCTTTTAATAAAAAATTAAACTCTTCTTCTTTTGCGGGGCCTGCAGCCGTTGTGCGGGACCGGCGTGATGTCTTTCAGTTTTTCGATTTCGACTCCGGCTACTTTTATAGCGCGAACCGCCATTTCTTTGCCCGAGCCTGCGCCCTTAACTATTACGTCGACGACGCTGAGACCGTGTTCCATAGCTTTTTTTACCGCGTTTTCGGTAGCGAGCTGAGCCGCGTAAGGCGTCGATTTTCTCGAGCCTTTAAAGCCTGATGTTCCTGCTGATGCCCATGATATTACGTTGCCGCGTTCGTCGGTAACGCTTACTATCGTGTTATTAAAGGTCGATTTGATGTGAACCACGCCGCGATTGATACGGGCGCCGCCTTTTTTAATGTCAGCCATTATTCTCTCCTTTCGATACAATCGTTTATTTTAATTTTCATGAAACCGGGCCCTTGCGGCCCGGCCAGCCAGTCTTTTGAACAACCGGCCGTCGGGTCTGCCTGTTATTTTTTGGTAGCGATTTTTTTGCCAGTTATTGACCTTCTCGGTCCTTTTCTGGTGCGCGCGTTCGTGTGGGTGCGCTGTCCGCGTACCGGCATACCTCTTCTGTGGCGTATTCCGCGATAGCAGTTAATTTCGCTCAATCTTTTGATATTGCCTATAACTTCGCGGCGGAGATCGCCTTCCACCTTGAGGTGTTTTTCTATATAATCACGGATTTTAATAATTTCATCTTCAGTCAGATCTTTGACTTTTTTGTTCCAGTCGATCTGAAGGTCCGTCAGCAGTTTCTGCGCCACTGAACGGCCGATGCCGTAAATATAGGTCATCGCGATTTCCATTCTTTTGTTCTTAGGTAAATCTACACCGACTATACGAGCCATTGTTTCCCTCCTTCCGAATTATTGATTTAATTAACCCTGTCTCTGTTTGTGTTTTACTATCTGGCAGATAACGCGTATCGTGCCTTTTCTTTTAATGATCTTGCATTTGTTGCATATTTTTTTGACCGATGCTCTTACTTTCATTAGTCCGTCCTCCCGTTTCACATAAGAGATATTATTTTACACCAAAAACTAAAAAAAATCAATATATTTATTAATTTTTTATAACCTGAATTGGATCAAGCCTTCCGGCTTCACGGCGGTCCCGCCCGAGGCGGAGTTCCGCTAACCTTTCGACCTGTACGTTATTCTGCCTCTCGACAGATCGTAAGGCGAAAGTTCGAGGGTCACCTTATCGCCGGGAAGTATGCGTATGAAATTCATGCGCATCTTGCCGGATATGTGCGCGAGCACCTTGTGGCCGTTTTCCAGTTCAACACGAAACATCGCGTTGGGAAGCGGTTCGATAACGACTCCCGATACTTCGATAAGTTCTTCTTTTGCCATCTAAGAGAATCCTCCTTAAAAACATTCAAATATCGGCGTATTACTGCGCCTTTGACAATATGCGCGTGCCGTTTTCGGTTATCGCGACGGTATGTTCGAAATGTGCCGAAAGGCTTTGATCGCATGTTACAACCGTCCAGGAATTCTCGAGCACCCTTACGTCGTAGCGTCCCGCGTTCACCATAGGCTCTATGGCTATGCAGATGCCCGGTTCGAGCTTGATGCCCATCCCTTTTTTGCCGAAGTTCGGCACCGCCGGCGGCTCGTGCAGTTTCCTGCCGATGCCGTGGCCCACATAGTCGCGCACCACTGAAAAACCGTGCGATTCGACGTAGGTCTGTATGGCGTTTGAAACGTCGCCCAGATAGCCGCCGCATACGGCCTTGCTTATCCCCACGTATAAAGACTCTTCGGTCACCCTTATGAGCTTCGCCGCCAGTTCGCTCACGCGTCCCACCGGCACCGTGATCGCCGAATCGCCGCAATAATTGTTCTTAATGACGCCGACATCTATGCTTACGAGATCGCCCTCTTCTAAGATGCGCTTCTTCGAAGGTATTCCGTGCACGACTTCTTCGTTGACCGAAGTGCAGATGCTCTTCGGATAACTCATGTACCCTAAAAACAGAGGGTACGCGTTCTGCGACAGAATGTATTCGTGCGCGATCCTATTGAGTTTTTCGGTCGTAACGCCCGGCTTTATGTTTTCGCGAAGCAGATTGAGCGTCTTACCGACGATCTGGTTCGCTTCGAACATATAATCGATCTCCTGAAGAGATTTTTTGGTTACGGCTTCCGATCTCGACATATTGGTTAAACCCGTGCTTCCAGCCCGGCTGTAATTCTTTTAAATATTTCATTGATCTCGCCCGTTCCGTCGACATTGAGCACAATATTGCGCTTCGTGTAATAATCGAGCAGCGGGTGAGTTTCGTTATGAAATACTTTTAAACGGTTCCTGACGGTGTCCTCGTGGTCGTCTTTTCTGTGGATAAGCCCGGCGCCGCATTTATCGCAGACGCCTTCGGTTTTCGGCTTATTGAAATAGACGTGATAGGACTCGCCGCAGGAATTGCACACGCGGCGGCCGGAGAGCCTTTTTATAAGGTCTTCTTCGGGGACCTCGACGTAGACGCAGGCGTTCAGCTTGAGGCCCATCTTTTCGAGAAGGGCGCCAAGAGAGTCGGCCTGCGCCACGGTACGCGGAAATCCGTCGAGGATGAAACCGTTCTTACAGTCGGGCTTCGACAACCGTTCTTCGATCATCGATATTATTACTCCGTCAGGCACTAAAAGCCCTTTTTCCATATAGGATTTGGCGTTAGCGCCAAGAGCCGTACCGGCTTTAACGTTTTCGCGGAGTATGTCTCCCGTTGATATTTGAACTATTTTATACCTTTCGGTCAACTGTTTTGCCTGGGTGCCTTTTCCTGCGCCAGGCGCGCCTAACAATATAAACCTCATGCTGATTATTCCCTGCCTCGTTTATTTAAACAGCCTGCTTTTCTTTTTGAGGAAGCCGTCGTAATTTCTGGTTACAAGGTGCGACTCGAGCTGTTTTATAGTATCGAGGCCGACGCCTACGACGATCAGAAGGGCTGTTCCGCCGAAATAGAACGGCACGTTGGCCCAGCTGATGAGAATGTTCGGTATTACCGCTATGATGGCGAGGAATATCGAACCTACGAGCGTGATGCGGATGAGGGTGCGGTCGATATATTCGGCCGTGGGCCTTCCCGAACGCACGCCGGGGATGAATCCGCCGTATTTTTTCATATTATCCGCCAGGTCTTTCGGATTGAAAGTGATGGCGGTGTAAAAATACGAGAAGAATATTATAAGAAGGCAGTATAAGCTCAAGTATACCCAGTGCGAAGGACCGAGCACGGTGTTGATGAATTGGGTGATCTTGCCCATGAACGAGTCCATCGAAAAGTAGTTGCCGAAGAAGTTGGTGATAAGGCCGGGGAACAATAATATCGACGAAGCGAATATTATCGGGATAACGCCGGCCTGGTTTATACGCAGCGGAATGTATGTGTTCTGTCCGCCATAAACCCTTCTGCCAACAACGCGTTTAGCGTACTGTACGGGTATCTTGCGCACGCCGTCCTGAATCCATATGACCGCCGCGGTTACGGCGACCGTGAAGAACAGGATTATGAACATTTTAGGGTAGAAAAGGGCGTCGCCCGAAAATACCCTGAATGTCTGAACTATAGCCGAAGGAAGCGACGCCACGATGCCGACGAATATCAGCAGCGATATGCCGTTGCCTATGCCTTTTTCGGTTATTTTTTCGCCGAGCCACATAATAAAAGCCGTTCCCGCTGTGAGCGTAAGCACGGTGAGTATAGCGAAGCGGGGGAAATGGTCTTTCATGAAAGGCGTCAGAACGCCCTGGCCGCCGGCGTTAGCGAGCATGAAGCTCATGCCGAAAGCCTGGATGGCGCCTATGAATATCGTGCCGTACCTGGTGTACTGGCTGATCTTCTGCCTGCCCTCGGTGCCTTCTTTGGCGAGTTTTTCGAGCTGGGGCACTACATACACCAGAAGCTGCATGATAATCGATGCATTGATGTAAGGCGCGATGCCGAGCGCGAAGATCGAGAAGCGCTTCAGCGCGCCGCCCGAGAACATATCCAGGAAGCCGAGTATGCCGCCGCCCTGCTGGCCGAAATAGTGGGCCAGCGCCGCGGAGTCGATGCCCGGGGTCGGGATGTGGGAACCGAGTCTGTAAACTGCTATCATGGCAAGCGTGAAGAGTATTCTGCTCCGCAGTTCACCTATTTTAAACGAATCTCTTAATGTAGCTATCAACTATATCACCTCTACCGTGCCACCTGCTGCCTTAATTTTCTCTTCAGCTTTTTTAGAAACTTTATTGGCAACAACCGACAATTTCTTTTTGAGTTCGCCGTTACCTAATATTTTAAGCCCGCCGTTAGCGCGGCCCGAAAGCATATTCTCTTTTACTAATAAAGAGATGTCGACTTTGGTGCCGTTGTCGAAGCGTTCTAAATCTGAAACGTTAACGCAGTCATAGATGACGCGGAACGGATGATTTGTGAAGCCGCGTTTGGGAATTCTTCTGATAAGAGGCATCTGGCCGCCTTCAAATCCGAATTTCACGTGGCTGCGGGCTTTCTGGCCTTTTTCGCCTTTACCGCTGGTTTTGCCGTTGCCGCTGCCCTGGCCGCGACCTCTTCTGTAGTCTTTGGTGCGCGCGCCTTCATTTATTTCGAGATTTCCGAGTGTATACACGTTTGACCCTCCTCAAACTATCGTTAAGAAAATTAAATCAAAAATTCCTCTCGAATTTCGATCCCTGAAGTTCGAATTACTGAACTTCTTCGACTTTCAAAAGGTGGTTCGCCTTGAAAATCATTCCGCGGATCGCGGGATTGTCGGGATGAATTTTAAAAGAATTCGTTTTTTTCAGGCCTAAAGCGTCAACATTGGCTAAGCTTTTTGCCTTATTGCCGGGCCTTCCTTTAATAAGCGTCACTTTTAACTTTTTCATCTTGTATTGCTCCTTATTAATTATCGGGGCTCAATTATTCTCTGCCGTCTTCTTCGCCCTGGCGAAGTTTCATGTACTGAGCGGGATCTCTAAGGTTTTTGAGCGCCTGGATCGTGGCTTTTACGACGTTTACGGAGTTCGACGAGCCGAGCGATTTGCTGAGTATGTTCTTTATGCCGCTCAATTCGATGACTGCGCGCACGGCGCCGCCGGCGATTATTCCGGTACCGTCGGATGCGGGTTTCAAAAATACTTTGCCCGCGCCGAATTCGCCCACGATTTCGTGAGGAATGGTCGTGCCCTTCATGGGTATGGTTATAAGTGCCTTTTTAGCGGCCTGAATACTTTTGTGCATAGCGTCGGGAACTTCGTTCGCTTTGCCGAGGCCCACGCCTACGCGGCCTTTGCCATCGCCTATAGCGACCAGCGCCGAGAAGCTGAACCTGCGTCCGCCTTTAACGACTTTTGCGACGCGCCTGATTTTTATTATCTTTTCACGAAATTCGCTCGGAGCTTCGGGAGCGCGTTTCTTGAATTCTCTTCTGGGTTCTCTTTTTTCCATGCCGGTTTTACCTCCACCTTTCTGTGTGTCAGAAAATATTTAAGTTAAATCTAAACTAGAACTTTAAGCCGGCGTTGCGCGCTTCATCAGCGAGCGCTTTGATACGGCCGACATAAAGGTTTCCGCCGCGGTCGAAGGCGACGTCCGTGATGTTTTTGCCTTTCGCGCGTTCAGCGATAACTTTGCCGATATATTTAGCGGCGTCTACGCCGTCGAGCGATTTTTTGTTTTTCTTCAATTCGCTGCTTATCTCTTTTTCATAGGTCGACGCGGCAACTAAAGTGCGGCCGTGTATATCGTCGATGACCTGGACCGCTATGTGCTTCGTGCTTCTGAACACGGACATTCTCGGTTTTTCGGTCGTTCCCGTCATAACCTTGCGGATATGGTAGTGACGGCTTTTTCTCATTTCTTTACGACTGATCTTATTAAACATTTCGCGTTATCCTCCTACAGACTATTTACCGCGTTTGCCGGCTTTGCGCATGATTTTTTCGGTCATATATTTGATGCCTTTGCCTTTGTAAGGTTCGGGCCTCTGCGCGTCGCGGATATCCGATGCCACCTGGCCGACCAGCTGACGGTCGATACCGCTTATCGTTATTCTGTTATCTTTAGCTATCGGTTCGACGGCGAATTTGATGCCGGCCGGAGCCGTGAATTCGACGGGATGCGTGTAAGATATGTTCAAGGTTAATTTATTTCCGGCCAGGGCCACTTTGTAACCGGTGCCGATAACGTCGAGCTTCTTTTCGAAGCCTTTGGTCACGCCGACTATCATGTTGTTAAGAAGAGCGCGGGTGAGGCCGTGCAGGCTTCTGTGGAACGGGTCGTCGGTGTGTCTTTTAACGCTTAAAATGGCGCCTTCCATAACGATGTCCACGTCTGTGTGGAATTCGTTCTGTAAAGTTCCGAGGGGGCCTTTTACTGAAACGTGATGGCCGTTGATCTTTACTTCAACACCTTTGGGTATTTCTATAATTTTTTTTCCAATGCGCGACATTTAATTTTTCCTCCTTTTACCAAACATAGCAGAGAACTTCGCCGCCGACATTGGCTTCGCGAGAGTTTTTATCCGTCATTAATCCCTTCGAGGTGGAAAGGATGGCGATACCGAGTCCGCCGAGGACTTTAGGTATATTGTCCTTCGCTACGTAAACGCGCAGGCCGGGGCGGGAGATTCTTCTGATGCCCGCGATAACGGTCTGACGGTTTTTATATTTCAAATAGATACGCAAAGTACCTTTGGAGTCTGATTTCAAATATTTAAAATCTTTAATATAACCTTCATTTTTTAATATTTTCGTGAGTTCTTTCTTTAAATTCGATGCGGGGACGTCAACCACTTCATGGCCGGCGCGGCATGCGTTTCTGATTTTGGTGAGCATATTTGCAATAGGATCTGTGATGTTCATTTGATTATTGTACCCTCCTTAACAAAATTGTTCTTATAGCCGACACCGTAAATTTTACCAAGATGATTTGGTAACGCCGGGAACTTCGCCGCGGTTAGCGTACATTCTGAAGCAGATACGGCACATAGCGAATTTTCTGATGTAGGAACGCGGACGTCCGCAGACCTTGCAGCGGTTGTATTCGCGAACTTTGTATTTTTTGGGCCTTTCCCATTTAATGATCAAAGAAGTTTTTGCCATTTTTTCCTCCCTAATTAATTGTTCGAAGAAGCGTTACGGAAAGGCATTCCAAGCGTTTTCAAAAGGTGGAACGCTTCGTTGTCCGACTGCGCCGTTGTTGTAAAGCATATATTCATGCCGATGACTTTTTCGACTTTGTCGATATTGATTTCGGGGAACAGCGTCTGTTCCTTCAGACCGAGCGTGTAATTTCCGCGGCCGTCGAAAGCTTTATCGGGAACGCCTTTAAAGTCACGGATACGAGGGAGAACTATGTTGAAGAGTTTATCGAGGAACATGTACATTCTGTTGCCGCGCAGGGTCGTCATAACGCCTATGGCTATGTTCGCTCTCAGTTTGAAGTTCGAGATCGATTTTTTAGCCTTTGTGATAACGACTTTCTGGCCGACGATAGATGTAAGGTCCGCTACGGCGTTGTCTACGAGTTTCGGGTTCTGCGTGGCCTGGCCGATACCCATGTTGATCGTCACTTTGTCGAGTTTAGGGACCTGCATAACGTTTTTATAGCCGAACTGTTTCATTAAATTAGGAATGACTTTGTCTTTGTATGCAAGTTTCAGTCTTGAAACAACTTTTACCTTGGGGGCAGCCGCTTTAGCTTCGGCCTTTTTATCGGCGTGAGCGGCGGGGGCTTTTTTTTCTACTTTTTCTTTTGCCATTTTATTCATCCTCCGAAGAAACTAAATCTGGTCGATCATTTCACTGCATTTTTTGCAGCTTCTGACTTTTTTGCTGTTTTTGCCTTCGCCGCTTACGAAATGAGCGATACGGGTGGGTTTCGAGCATTTCGGACAGACGAGCATAACTTTCGTCGCGTAGATAAAACCTTCGCGCTCTATTATGCCGCCCTTCTGAACTTTCTGGCTGGGCTTCTGGTGTTTTTTAACAAGGTTTATGCCTTCAACTATCAATTTGCATTTGGCGCGGTTGACGACGAGGATTTTTCCCTGTTTCCCTTCGTTTTTGCCGCACATTACGCGAACTAAATCGCCTTTTTTTAATTCAGTCTTTACGGTGCACATGGTCTATATAACCTCCACTATATAACTTCAGGAGCGAGAGAGACGATCTTCAGAAAGTCGAGATCGCGCAATTCTCTAGCAACGGGTCCAAAAATACGGGTTCCGCGGGGTTCTTTATCTTCTTTGATAATAACGGCCGCGTTGTCGTCGAATCTGATGAATGAGCCGTCGGCTCTGGCAATTTCTTTGCTGGTGCGTACTATTACGGCCAGGCAAACGTCGCCTTTTTTAACCGTCCCGTTAGGCTGGGCGTCTTTCACGACGACTTTAATGATATCGCCTATGCTGGCGTATCTTCTTTTCGTACTGCCTCTGACCTGCATACATTCGACGCGTTTGGCGCCGGAGTTGTCGGCCACGTTCAATCTGCTTTCAGCTTGTATCATTTTATTTCACCTCAAAATTAAACTTATACGGTTAGCGTTGGTTTAGATTAGCTCGCGCTTTTAAGTATTTCTACCACGCGCCAGCATTTGTCTTTTGAAAGCGGTCTGGTTTCGGCTATTAATACCTGATCGCCGATCTGGCATTTGTTGTTTTCGTCGTGCGCTTTCAAATTTTTCGTTCTTTTCAATATCTTCTTGTACAGCGGGTGCTTCACGCTTTTTTCAACTGAAACTACCACGGTTTTCTGCATTTTATTCGATTTTACCACGCCTATTTTGGTTTTTTTCGCGGTTTCGCGTTCTGCCACTTTGTGTTCCTCCTCGTAATATTAAAGTTCGGCGTTAATTCCACGTTCTTTTTCAGTGATTATCGTGTTGACTTTTGCGATGTCGCGTCTTACCTGTCTGATTTTCGACGTGTTCGTCAGCTGACCGACGACTGCCTGAAACCTTAACGTGAAAAGGTCCTGTTTGAAGTCGTGGAGTTTCCTTTTTAATTCGTCGAGCGTATATTTGCGGAATTCGGTTGTCTTCATGCGTTATCACCCTCTAAATTAAGTTTTTTAACAAACATGGTGCGGATCGGAAGTTTGTGCGACGCGAGGCGGAGAGCTTCTCTTGCTACGGACGGTTCTACGCCGCCTATCTCGAAGAGCACTTTGCCCGGTTTTACAACGGCTACCCAGCCTTCCGGAGCGCCTTTGCCTTTACCCATACGGGTTTCGGCGGGTTTCTTGGTGATGGATTTGTGCGGGAATACTCTGATCCAGAGCTTGCCGCCGCGTTTGATGAAGCGGGTCATCGCGATACGGGCCGCTTCTATCTGGTTATTCGTGATCCAGGTCGGTTCTAACGCTTTTAAACCGTAATCGCCGAAATCTACGAACGTGCCGCCTTTGGCTTTGCCGGTCATGCGGCCTTTCTGCAGTTTTCTATATTTTACTTTCTTGGGCATTAACATTGGATTTTATCCTCCTTAATCAGCTTAGTTGGCGCTATTTTCGTTTGCTTTGTCGTCGTCGGATATGCTGGAGCCTTTAATTTTGCTCTGATATCTTTCAGCGTCGCGTTCGGACAGCACTTCACCATGGAAGAGCCATACTTTAACGCCTACGCAGCCGTAAGTGGTGTGGCCGGTAGCGATGGCGAAATCGATGTTAGCGCGCAGAGTGTGAAGGGGGACCCTTCCTCTTCTATAATATTCGCAGCGGGCGATTTCAGCGCCGCCGAGACGGCCGGAGCAGGAAATCTTGACGCCGAGAACGCCGTGTGACAGTGCCGTGTCGACGGATCTTTTCATGGCGCGGCGGAAAGCGACGCGTTTTTCGATCTGCGCGGCGATGTTGTTGGCTACGAGCTGAGCATCGAGGAACGGATCTTTGATTTCCTGGATGTACAGGGAAACTTTGCGTTTGGTAAGCTTTTCGATCATGATTTTCATCTTCTGGATTTCGGAACCTGATCTGCCTATTATAACGCCG
>MGFH01000211.1 GCA_001791795.1 Candidatus Wallbacteria bacterium GWC2_49_35 | reverse complement strand
CTTCAAATCCAAAACCATGACCGTACACGGCAAAACAGTCAAAGCCGGCGAATGGATATCGGTAGACGGAACCAAATGCGAAATAGTTCTGGGCAAAGTTCCCCTCATCATCCCCGAAAACAACAAATTTTACGATACCCTTATGAAATGGGTCGACGAATTCCGCACGATGGAAGTATGGGCTAACGCCGATACGCCGAAAGACGCCACCCTCGCCCGCCAGTTCGGCGCTCAGGGCATAGGCCTCTGCCGCACTGAACACATGTTCTTCGCTGAAGATAGAATCCCCGTCGTCCAGGAAATGATCCTGGCAACCGAAAAATACTACGATAAAGACGAACGCGTCAGAAAAGAAGCCCACGCTAAACTCCAGGGCGCCCTCGACCAGCTCCTGGTTATGCAGCGCGACGATTTCTACGGCATCCTCAAAGCGATGCGCGACCTGCCGGTCACCATCCGCCTTTTGGATCCGCCTCTGCACGAGTTCCTTCCCGCGCGCGAAAAAATAATGGACGAACTTCGCGAAACCAGCATGAACGAAGAGAACCTGAAAGTCATCGACGCCAAGATAAAATTGTACGAGATCGTAAAACAGCTCCACGAGATCAACCCGATGCTCGGCCACCGCGGCTGCCGTCTGGCTCTCACCTATCCCGAAATAGCTGAAATGCAGATCCGCGCGATATTCGAAGCGGCGTGCCAGCTCGAAAAAGAAAAAGTACACGTAAGACCCGAAATAATGATCCCCGTCGTCTGCCACGTGAACGAATTCAATCCGTTGAAAGAGCTCACCCACAGAGTGGCTAAAGAAGTCATGGACAAAACGGGCGTAAAAGTTCATTACATGGTCGGAACCATGATCGAACTTCCGCGCGCCTGCGTCACCGCCGACGAAATAGCCAGAGACGCCGAATTCTTCTCGTTCGGAACGAACGATCTCACCCAGACCACACTCGGCTTCTCGCGCGACGACGCCGAGCGCAAATTCATAGGCACCTATATCGATAAAAAGATATTGAGCGTCAATCCGTTCGAAGTGCTCGACAGAAACGGCGTAGGCGAACTCATGAAAATAGCCGTATCCAAAGGCAAAAGCGCCCGCCCGAACATCCAGCTCGGCATATGCGGCGAACACGGCGGAGAGCCCAACTCGGTAGAATTCTGCTACGAACTCGGCCTTAATTACGTTTCATGCTCGCCGAAGCGCGTGCCGGTCGCAAGACTCGCCGCGGCTTTAGCCCGCCTTAAAAACGACGCGTGCGAAGCTCCGAAAGCGGAAAAAAAAAGTAAATCGGCTTCGAAATAATTCGAAAAAACCGAAAATGTTTACTATTTAAAAACAAAATAGTTAAATAAAGCGATTGAATCGTACGGAAGGAGAAATCCCGAAGTACGGTTCATTCGCTTTTTAAAAAGCCGCTTTCACGGTTAAGCAAAATTTAATTTTTTTATCAATTTTTTTATAACATATCATTGTATTGTTATATTCTTATATATTAATTTTGTGAAATTTAATAATTTTATCGTAAATTCCATCGGAAAGTGAATATGCATAATTCAGAATATAGCTCCAATGCTAACGGCGGAGGAAACGTCAATGGCGGCGGAATAAGATCCATTCCGCTCGAATGGACCCCTTCGCAGTTACTCGTAATAAGTTTCCTCACGGTCATCCTGATAGGAACTTTTCTTCTCACCTGCGGCTTTTCGGCTCAGCCAGGCGTTAAGATCGGCTATATCGACGCGCTTTTCACCGCGACCTCGGCAGTGTGCGTCACCGGCCTTACCAGCGTCGACACGCCAATGAGCTATTCGTTCATCGGCCAGATTATAATATTGCTACTGGTACAATTCGGCGGCCTGGGCATTATGACGATCGTGACATTCGGCATGTCGGCCGTGAGCGGCAGAGTTTCGCTCAGATTCAGACTTTTCGCGCGGGAAGACAGGCCTTCGAATACTTCGATAGACCTTGTGGAACTGATCAAATACGTTTTCATCATAACAATAACCATCGAAGCCATCGGGGCGTTGATCCTGTTCACTGTTTTTAAATACCAGAAAGGATACGCCGCGGTGAAAGCCCTTTATTTCGCGGTTTTCCACTCGGTATCGGCTTTCTGCAACGCCGGATTCGCCCTTTTCAGCGACAGCCTCATGTCTTTCGACGGCAATCTCGCCGTCCATCTGGTAATAGGCTCTTTGATCATAATCGGCGGCATCGGATTCAACACCATAGTAGATATAATTTATTTTTTCCGTACCAGATCGCGATATCAGCTTTCCCTGAACACTAAGATCACGCTTTTTACTTCGCTGATATTGATCGTTTCAGGATTCTTAATAATTTTGTTATTGGAATATAACAATCCCACTACGATAGGAACCTTTCCGCTCCACAAAAAAATATACGCGTCTTTGTTCCAGTCGATAACGCTGCGCACCGCCGGTTTCAACACTATAGATAACGGCCTGCTCCTGCCTCCGACGCTTTTACTGTGCATGATATTCATGTTCATCGGCGCGTCGCCCGGAGGCACCGGCGGCGGAATAAAAACGACGACGACGGCCATCCTGTTTAAGTCGATAATGCGCTCGATCCACGACGACACGCAGATCGTCATATTTAAAAAGGCCGTCCCGAAAGAAAGCATAAGTAAGTCCGTAGCGGTTTTCACGATATCCATGATATTGATTTTATTCGGCGCTTTCGCGCTTTTATTCTGTGAAAAATTCGGATTCGTGGAGATACTTTTCGAGACCGTTTCGGCTTTCGGCACGGTCGGTCTTTCAATGGGAATAACGGCCAAACTGAGCGCGTTCGGGAAACTCGTCATCACGGCGATAATGTTTCTCGGGCGCGTCGGCTCGCTCACGGTAGTCTTCGCGCTCGCGAAAGCCAGGCCGAAACTGGACGTCCGTTATCCCGAAGAAACAGTGCTGATTGGATGATATAAAAAGTTCAAGTTCTCCGTAAACCCGCAATTTATTAAAAGGTGATGATTCAGTATGAAGCAATTCGTAGTAGTGGGAGTGGGCAGGTTCGGAAGCGCGCTTCTGGAAAATCTGGCGCAAAGCAGCCAGCAGGTGCTCGTTATCGACAGCGACGAAAAGATGATCCAGTCGATAAACGACAACCGGCTCGCGACTTACGCGGTAGTGGCCGACGCCACGAACGAAAACGTCATGCGCTCGCTGATTTGCTCCAAAGACCGGTCGAAATGCGAATACGACGTCGGAATAGTGTGTATTGGCGAAAATATCGAAGCGAGTATTCTGGTAACCGTTCTGATGAAGGAGATCGGCGTCAAAAAGGTCGTCGCGAAAGTGACGAGCGACCTGCACGGAAAAGTGCTGGAAAAAATACTTTCGACGCCGCCAAAAGGCGAGGATGAAATTATTTATCCGTACAAAGATATCGCGGAACTCGTCGCCACCCGCCTTGTCAGGCCGAACATCCAGGAAGAGGTGAATCTTTCGGCCGATTATAAATTCATACGCGTTTCGCCGCCTAAAAAGATCGTCGGAAAAAGCCTGGTCGACCTTAATCTAAGAAAGGCTTACGACATAAACATCATCGGCATAAAAAGCGCGAAAAGCGAAGCGGTGGACTTCAATGTAAAGCCGGGATGCGTTCTCGAGGCCGGCGACACGATACTCGCGGTCATACCCAACGCGATGATCGACAAGTTCCTCAAGGAAAACTAAAAATTCGACTTTGAGGCTTCTCATTTAATTATGATAAAAAAATATTTGCCGGGCGCCGAAACGCCCGGCCTGAACTCGAAAATAATATCCGAACTAAAATCGCTCAGGTTGAAAAAAAATATGATCGAGCGCGGACTTTTCATTATCGAAGGGAAAAAGGCCGTCTATGAAACGTTGAGCGACGGGGGTTTTCTACCGAATATTAAATACGTGCTCTTAAGCGAAGCGCTCGAAAGCGATTATCTCGAAAAAATTTCATTTATTAATTCTAATAAATATGTTAAAATATACACCGTGTCCGCGGAGCTTTTTAAAAAATTAAGCGGCGACGAAACGCCCGAGGGCGTGCTGTGCGTTTCGGCCATTCCGCAACGCGACGCGGTTTCTTTGATAGGAGACGCCGAAAAAAGGATCTTCATCCTGCTCGATTCGGTCAACGACCCGGGCAATCTCGGAACAATAATGCGTCTGGCCGATAATTTCGGAGTTTCGGCGGTGCTGCTCGGAAAAAATTCGGTATTCGAATATTCGCCAAAAGTGATAAAAGCTTCCATGGGCTCTTTTAAAAATGTGGCGGCGGCCAGGCTCGACGAAAAAATTTTCGGCGCACTTCTCGAAGCGGCTCGGTCGCAAGAGACAGCCTTGATATTTCCGGACATCAGGGCCGGGATTCCGCTGCGCGAGGCCGCCAGACGCGCGGGCGGCGAAGGGTTCCGAAAAATCATAATCGTGGGCGGCTCCGAAAGCCACGGCGTCAGTGACGATCAGATCTTAAAGATCATCGAAGACGCCGCCTGCGCGATCAAAGCCAGGATACCTAATTACGGCGGAAACGAGTCGCTGAATTTAAGCGTCGCGATGGGCATATTCTGTTACGAGATCGCACTCGCGCTGAATTCATGATTTACAGGAGCGGCGGACGCGGATCTTGATAGAAAAAGATCTTCACGATATAAAAATATTTGAAAATAAATAAATAAATAATAATAAAGGATGATTCAGATGGACGAAAGCAAATTGAATGAAATAACAGCCATGTTCGAAGAGAAACTCTCGAAAGCCGCTACCGTTTCCGACATCGAAACGCTTAAAGTGGATTTTCTCGGTAAAAAGGGCCACGTGACCTCGCTATTCAAGGAAATGGGCAAGGTCACGGCCGAAGACCGTCCGGCGTTCGGCGAGAAGATCAACCGCGTGAAGGAAAAAGTCGAATCGGGCATTAAGGAATTCGAAAAAAAGATCTCCGATAAGGCCGTCGGCGAGAAGATCAACCGCGTGAAGGAAAAAGTCGAATCGGGCATTAAGGAATTCGAAAAAAAGATCTCCGATAAGGCCGTTTACGAGAAGATCAACGCGTCCTACTGCGACGTCACGCTCCCCGGCAAATTTCACGAAATAGGCCACAGGCATCCGATATCCTCCACCATAGCCGAGATAGTCGAAATATTCGGGCGCCTCGGTTTTTCGGTCAGCGAAGGCCCCGACATTGAAACCGACTATATAAATTTCGACGCGCTGAATATGTTCGACTGGCACCCGGCGCGCGACATGCAGGACTCTTTCTACGCCGGCCCGAACGCCGTGCTGCGCACGCACACCTCGGGAGTTCAGATACGCACTATGTTAAAAAGCGAGCCGCCCATTAAAATAGTCGCTCCCGGACGCGTTTACAGGCTCGACGAGGTCGACGCCTCGCACTCGCCCGTATTCCACCAGGTCGAAGGCCTGCTGGTTGATAAAAACACCAATTTCGCCGCGTTCAAGGGCATCATCGCATCTTTCTGCCGCGAATTCTTCGGCGCAGACAGAAAGGTCGTATTCAGGCCGTCTTATTTCCCGTTCACGGAGCCTTCCGCCGAAGTGGACGTCGAATGCATCAGCTGCAAGGGCCGCGGCTGCGCTATCTGCAAGAACAGCGGATTCCTCGAAGTAATGGGCGCCGGAATGGTGCACCCGAACGTTCTGAAAAACGGCAATATCGACCCCGAAATTTACAGGGGCTTCGCCTTCGGAATGGGCGTCGAGCGAATCGCCATGCTCAGATACGCGATCCGCGACATACGAGATTTTTACATGAACGACCTGAGGGTCCTGGCGCAGTTCAGATAATATATTCCATTTTTCGAATATATTTGCCGTTCCTCCGGCGGACGCCTTTTTAAAAAGCGTTTTTATGCATGCGGATATATCGTAATTTTATAAAGTTTTATCTTATTATTTATTAAGGAGAAATTGATTCCATGAAAATATTACTGAGTTCGCTCACTCAATTCCTGAATTTAGACGGCATCGCGCCGGAAAAGATAGCGGCCGACATCACCATGGGCGGCCTGAAGGTCGACGCGGTCGAATACCTCGGAAAGGGCCTCGAAAACGTCGTCACCGGAAAGATCCTCAAGATCGAAAAGCACCCTAACGCCGAAAAACTGACCGTATGCACCCTCGACACCGTCTTCGAAAAACTGACGATCGTCTGCGGCGCGAAAAACATGGCCGAGGGCGATATAGTTCCGGTCGCTAAGATCGGCGCGCACCTTCCCTGCGGCCTCGAAATAAAGCCGGCGGAGCTTCGCGGCGTAAAATCCTTCGGAATGCTCTGCTCCGAAAAGGAACTGGGTCTCGCCAAAGAATCGAGCGGCCTTCTGATACTCGATAAAAACGCGACGGTGGGAGAAGCCTTCGCGCGCGTCATCGGCATGGACGACTGGCTGATCGACGTCGACGTCACGGCGCAGCGCGGCGACGCGATGAGCGTTCTGGGCGTGGCGCGCGATCTGGCGGCGCTTTATTCGAAAGAAGTCAAAATGCCGGCGTACAAGCTCGCCGAAGACGCTTCCAAAAAGACCTGCGACGCCGTCAAGATCGAAATAATCGATAAGAAATTATGCCCGCGCTATATGGCGCGCGTCATCGACTGCGTAAAGATAGCGCCATCGCCGTCGTGGCTTGCCAAGATCATCGAAAATATCGGAATGCGCCCCGTCAATAACGTCGTAGACGTTACTAATTACGTCAGCTACATGTACGGCCATCCGTCGCACGCCTTCGACATGGCGAAGCTCGCTTCCACCGACATAATAGTAAGAACTGCAAAACCGGGCGAAAAGATGGAGGCCATCGACAATAAGCAATACGCGCTCACCGCCGAAACGCTCCTTATCTGCGATAAAGAGGCGCCGCGCGCCATCGCCGGGGTCATGGGCGGAAAATACAGCGAAGTGAACGAGAACACGACGAAACTGCTCATAGAAGTGGCCGTTTTCGATCCCGTCTCCGTCAGAAAAACGTCGAAAAGATTATCTCTTTCATCCGAATCGTCGCAGCGTTTCACCCGCGGCGTCGACATCTGCGACAGCGAATATATAGCGAACGCGATTGCCTCGCTCATCTGCGAACTTTCGCCCGGCGCGGTCTGCTACGGCGGCATATCAGATAACGGCGTAAAAGAACTGCCAATAAACGAAATCAGCGTTGACCTCGGCAAATTAAATGAATTCTGCGGCCATAAATTCAGCGAAGAGCAGGTCGCCGGAATTTTAAAACGCCTGAATTTCGAGGTCAAATCATGCGGCGGCGGAAAACTGACGGTCAAGGCCCCCTCATACCGCCACGACATATTCGCGGCCTGCGATATTTACGAGGAATTTTTGAGGATCTACGGCTATAATAACATAGAAGAAGTCGAGATCACCCTGCCGTATTCGAAACCGGTCGAAAGCACATTTGACGCGGTCGCTAAAATAACCGATTTTTTTGTACACTCGGGTTTCTGCCAGTGCATGAACTATTCCTTCCTGGGAAAGGAAGACCTCAAAAAAGAAAACTTCGAAGGCATCGGCGAAAAATATTTCGTCAAGATACTCAACCCGCTCGGAGTCGAATTCTCGATCATGCGCCCGTCGATGCTTTCGGGCCTTATGAGGACCATGCAGTACAACATCAACCAGAAAGCCGACTTCGTTAAAATATTCGAGATCGGAAGCACATACCGCCTCGCCGACGTGACGGGCATCCTCGAAAAACACACGCCGGTGGTCGCCGCGGACGGAACTAACTATAAGATAGTCGAAACGCAGACAGTGGCGGGCCTCATATACGGCGCGCTCGAACACGGCTACTGGAACGCGCGCAAGGACGCCCTCGATTTTTATTATCTTAAAGGCGTCGTCGAAAACCTTTTCGCGGCATTCAAGGTCCCTGTCGATTTCAGGCAGCTTTCCGATAAAACCAATATGCACCCGAAAAAGACCGCGTCCATTCATCTTAAGAACGGCGACCGCGTCGGCTACATAGGCGTCGTGCACCCCGTAACGGCGGGCAATTACTCGATCGACCTGGCAAAAGAGGTCATAGTCTTCGAGATCGAAACACGCGTCCTGGTCGAAAACCTCAATAAAACCTTCAAAGTGAAGGATATCTCCAAATTCCCGCCGAGCGTTTACGACCTCGCCGTGCTGATATCAAAAGACGTGAACTACTCGGCGATCGAAAAGGCCTGCTGCAAAGCCGGCGGCAAAAACCTCAAATCGGTGGCCGCATTCGACGAATATACCGGCGAAAAGGTAGCCGGGGACAAAAAGAGCACCGCGGTCACGCTCACATTCCAGAGCGACGAAGGAACGCTCGGCGACGCGGAAACGAAAAAGAGCTTCGAAGACGTCATCGCCGAAATTAAAAACTCGCTCGGCGGAGAGCTGCGCTCGTAAAACACGGATTGATCTCAGCAAACGGCGGTGGTATTTATTAATCCAAAGGTAATCGATCTCGCTTTTATATTATATATAGGCTTTTGCATCGGCTGGGGATATTTCGTCGGCGGCGTGTCCGAAATTTTTAATATTCTCGGACTTC
>MGFH01000210.1 GCA_001791795.1 Candidatus Wallbacteria bacterium GWC2_49_35 | reverse complement strand
GTCGGATTCGGTGCCGCAGGAGGTAAAAACGATCTCGGTAGGAAGCGCGCCGAGAAGATCGGCGACCTTCTGACGGGCTTCGTCGATGCGTGAGGCGAGCTGTCCGCCGAAAGTATGAATGGAGGAAGGATTGGCGTAATAATCGGTCAGATAGGGGATCATCTCTTTATACGCTTCGGGCGCGACGAGCGTCGTGGCGTTGTTGTCTACATATATCGCTTTATTTATCATTGCTCATTTTCCTCCACTACTTCGATATCGGGCGAAACGAACTCTTTTAATTTTGTCTCGACGAAAGATTTTATGGTGAACGACGAAGAAGGGCAGTGGGAGCACATTCCGAGCAGTTTGACGACTATCTTGTTTCCGTCGATATCGATAAGCTCTATGTCGCCTCCGTCCTGATTGAGCGAAGGGCGGATGACCTTTTCAAGGGTTTCCTCTATCATTTTCACCTTTTGGACCATGGTGAGTTTTTTAGGGGCTTCATGTTTGGGCGCTTCGGTTCCGATTGCCGTTTTAGCCGCTTCCGATTCTTTTTGCTTCTTATTGTGCCATACGGCGTCGAGGATGTCCTGGATGTCCTGAAGGCATGCGCCGCAGCCGCCGCCGGCCTTGGTGTAGTTGGTTATATCTTCGACGTTGCGCAGATTATTTTCAAGGGCAAGTTTCTGGATCTTGTCTTCGGTGACGCCGAAGCAACGGCACACCAGCCGTCCTTCTTCTTCGTCCTTTTCTATTTTTATACCTTTGTAGTTGGCTATGGCGGCTTCTAAAGCCTCTTTTCCCATGACCGAGCAGTGCATTTTTTCGGGCGGAAGTCCGCCTAAATATTTAGAAATTTCGCTGTTGGTTATCTTATTGGCTTCGTCTAAATTCATGCCCTTGATCATTTCGGTCATGGCCGAAGACGAAGCTATAGCCGAGCCGCAGCCGAACGTCTGAAACTTCGCGTCGATGATCTTTTCGGTCTGTTTGTCTATTTTAAGCGTCAGGCGCAGCGCATCGCCGCACGCCATCGAACCGACCTCGCCGACCGCATCGGCGTTTTCAATTTCGCCGTAATTCCTGGGATTATGAAAATGATCTAAAACTTTGTCGGTATAATTCCACATATTTTTTCTCCATTTCTGTTTCGATCGATAATAATCGATATAACTTTTTACAAATAAAAATCAACTTATTATTAACAAATTAACAGGTTATCCAGATCGTCAAATTTCAATATAC
This sequence comes from Candidatus Wallbacteria bacterium GWC2_49_35, assembly GCA_001791795.1. GTDB lineage: Bacteria > Muiribacteriota > UBA9980 > UBA9980 > UBA9980 > UBA9980. The sequence continues at coordinate 3,857 of MGFH01000210.1, read as the reverse complement.
TAAAACACAAAACCATGCTTACGCATTATTTAAAATTTCAAAATTTATTATATCACAATAATATTTAATTATCAAGCGCTGAACGGCAGCGAAAAACAGCGTTTAAATGCGATAGAAAACCTTAATTTTGAATATATGACTTTTTTAGTCAAATTTAAACAGTTTGTATAATAGCGGAATAATGTATTGATTATATAATGGTTTGTTTATATTTGTTATTCAGCAATTAATTATATATGCCATTACCTTACGTTTATTTTTTACTTAAGATCGAGTTGATATCTTCCGCCATACGATGTATTATAGCGCCGGAATACGGGCTGTTCAGTTCGGAGCGGTGTATTTTGTCGCGGCCGCCGAACCATGTGTTGAATTTGTCGTATTCGAAGGCGCCGTCTTTTAAGATAACGCCTTTGGCGTAAGGTATTTCCAGCGGCGCGAAGTCGCAATGGTAGATCATGCGGTTGTTAGCGGCGTCATGGGTAGGTGTTATCAGCCTGCAAAGCTCGCGGACGGTCTTTTTATTATGGTCGATACGGCATGAAAAAACGACGTGCAGGCTTAGGTATTTAGATGCAAGGCCCGCCAGCTTGTCGTCCGTGACCGTTTCTTCGGTGCGGCCAAGATCGCTATTGAACAGGACAAGCTTGTTTACCGCTTTAAGGTCCCTGTCGGCGATCTGAGCGTTGATCACGCCTTCGTCGATCCAGCGGCAAACTTCATCGCCGAGCATCGCGGCTGCGCGGCCGGCGGCGTCCGTAAAACAATGCAGGATCATTTCCGACAGAAGTTTTTCGCCGATATGATATTCGGCCGCGTTTAATTCGCTGCAGCAAACCTCGACGAATTTATAAACGATACCGTTCACCGCAACGTCCAAATTTTTTTCAAAGCGCTCGAAGGATATCTCGCTTATATATTTTTGGAATATTTCGCCGGTCCTGGATTTGCAGGCCGCGCGAAAAGCCCGTTCTATATGGTTTTTATCCGAAAAAAAAGCGGCGAATTCGGCGCAGGCGTCAGGACCGAAGCATGCCTCCGCCTTTTTTAATATATAGGCGCCGCTTAAATCGAATTTGTTCCTGAGTTCTTCGTTTTCAGACTGTTCGGCCGTCACGGCGTCGAAGCGGTGTTTGAGCGCGTCGTAAAGAAGCGCTCCGTCGCCGGCGTTTTCAATGAAAAACGCCCACCGCGCGCCCGCGCCGGTGATATATTCGTCTATTATATAATACTTATATTCGGCGTCGCGCCGTTTCTGGCCGTGAGACGATTCGGAGATGTCTTTGTAAAAAAACTTCAGCTTCTGCAGGGCTATCTTATTTTCGCAGCCGCCGAAAACGCGGTCGAAAGCTGCCGAGCTTTCTTCGACGAGCATTTTAACGGCGTCCCGCTTTTTGCCGTGCCTGGAAAAAAATTCTATAAAGCCGTTTATTTCGACAATCTTTGCGCGGCGCAGCAGATACCACAGAGCGATGCCGTAATCGTTTTTAAAACTCTCACCTCCGCGCTCTTTTTGAAATTCGTCTTCAAGTCCGAGCGCGTGAAGCAGTTCGTTTATTTTAAATAATTTAGTAAAGAAATACTTTATTCTAGGCCGCGCTGAACCGCCTTCGGCAGAACGCCCGCCCGACGAAACTTTCGCGGTGCCGCATAATTTAGACAGCCTTTCGACCGCCAGGCGGCAATTTTCATCCCAGAGGCGGCGGATGAAAAGATCGCCGAGATCGTTAAGATCGGCGTTGCTTAAATCGCCGTAACGGCTTAGTTCCGCCGCCGGGTCCGCTTTGAATGCGAGGTCGTAAATCAATGATTTTAATGCCATATTTAAAAATTATACATTAATTTTAAATATAATTCAATATAATTATAAATTGACAAAATCGATAAAAATTGATATAAATATGGTCAAATTACTTTCGGGTGGTATGTAGTATATGAGATATATTTCGGATGCATTCGGCGAGATTTATAAAAAATATATAACGAGGGTTTTTGACGTAATTTTTTCGATTTTGATCCTGCTGCTTTTTTCCCCGCTATGGCTCATTATAGCCGCCCTGATCAAATTAGATTCCAGAGGGCCGGCTATTTTCAGACAGATACGCGTGGGGCTGGACGGAAAACTGTTCCAGATGTATAAATTCAGGACCATGGTCAATAACGCCCACAAATCAGGCCCCCTTCTGACGCAGAAAAACGACAGCCGCATAACTTTCATAGGCGGCATTTTAAGAAAGACGAGCCTCGACGAGATACCTAATTTCATCAACGTTGTCAAGGGCGAGATGAGCGTCATCGGCCCGAGGCCCGAAGTTCCCGACATTGCCTGCCATTACGACAGGTGGCAGAAGAAAGTGCTTTCGGTCAAACCGGGGATCACCGGTTTTTCACAGGTGCTCGGCAGGCAGGAACTAGAGATAGATTATAAGTCCAGACTCGACCGTTACTACATAAAGAAAATGGGATTGTGCATAGATATGTGGATAATGTTCAAAACTATTTTCGTGGTTTTCGACGGGTCCGGAACGCGATAAGAGCTCATAATGACAGATGCGAAAAAATTTCATAGCGAATACGACGTTATAGTTATAGGCGCCGGCCACGCCGGATGCGAAGCGGCCTACGCTTCCGCGCGCCTTAAAATGAAAACCCTTCTTATCACCATCAATATCGAAAATATAGCGCTGATGCCCTGCAATCCTTCGATAGGCGGGCCCGGCAAAGGCCACATAGTCCGCGAGATCGACGCGCTGGGCGGCCTCATGGGGCGCGCCATCGACCGCTCTTACATACAGATCAGGGTCCTCAACGACTCGCGCGGCCCCGCCGTTCACGCACTGCGCGCTCAGGCCGACAAGAAGAAATATCAGCACGAGATGCGCAAAATGCTCGAAGCCGAAGAAAATATCGATATCAAAATGGGCGTCGTGTCTAAAATTATAGCGGAAGAATTTTCCGATAATAACGAAACCGGCGGAATAAACGCAGGCGAAGCCCCGCAAACATCTTTTAATTCAGACGGCGCGCGTCACGGACAGCGCTTTACCGCGCGCGGCGTCGAAACCGTCAACGGCATGCGCTACGGCGCTAAATCGATAATAATATGCACCGGAGTCTACCTTAAATCCGATATCATAATCGGCGATATCAAATATAAGGCCGGGCCGCATAACGAAATATCGGCCGACGATCTTTCGGATTCGCTCGCCGGCTACGGGTTCCGCATCGAGCGCCTGCAGACCGCGACCCCCTGCCGCGTCAACCGCGCCACCATCGATTTCAGCGGGTTCAAGAAACTCCCCTACAACGCCGGAATTAAATGCTTTTCTTACGAGAGCGGGCTTTCGCGCGAAGACCAGATGGACTGCTATCTCGCCTTTTCCAATAACGCTACCGTCGAGGTCATTAAAAATAACATCCACCGCTCGCCGCTTGTTATCGGCAATATCACCAACAATGGACCGCGCTACTGCCCCTCGATAGATAGAAAGGTCATCAATTTTCCTGCCAAGGCGAACCACCAGATATTCATCGAGCCGGAAGGCGAAAATTCCAACGAGATGTACCTTCAGGGCCTCACCACATCGATGCCGCCCGACGTGCAGCTGGCGATACTGCGCACCATACCGGGTCTTGAAAATATCGAAGTGATGCGCTACGGCTACGCCATCGAATACGACTATATGCCGCCCGACCAGCTCAAACTCACGCTTGAAACGCGCCTTATGAGCGGGCTTTACTGCGCCGGCCAGATCAACGGCACATCCGGCTACGAAGAGGCCGCCGGGCAGGGGATAATGGCCGCTATCAACGCCGCGCGCAAGATTCAGGGCAAAAAAGAAATTATACTTAGCAGG
>MGFH01000209.1 GCA_001791795.1 Candidatus Wallbacteria bacterium GWC2_49_35 | reverse complement strand
CTTTTTATGATCTTTTTAACGTCGCTGTCCCATTCGTAATCGACTTTTTTGCGGTATCTGGCGTCGGGATAGGCTTTTTTACGCCAGACCGAGATGGTCGGAATATCGCCGAGTTCGTAACCGAATGTTTCGGTGAATTTTGGATTGATATAAAGGATGTTTCCGTCGCAATCGCTTATTCTGATCGGCACCGGAATTTTTTCAACTATATTCTTAAATATGTCTGGCACTTTATTTACGCGCATATGACCTTTCATCTATATCGAGCGGCATTCATCAGATGTGATCTATAAAACTATTTTATCATAATCGCGAAATAATATCAATCGGTTCGAGGAATCAATTATATAAATTAAACATGAAATAAAACATGGCCGCCAAAAAGCCTGCTTTTAATTGCAACAGATCTTTTGACGGCCATTTTGAATTTTATATGATTTTAAAGGACTTTTTTGAATTATTATGAACAGCTATTAAAATTCGACGGTGACCAGAGAGTCCACGCGGTCGTTTTTGACTTCGACCGTTTCTTTTATCTTCGATATTACGAGCTGAAATTTAGCCTTTTTATCGAAATACCAGTTGAAGCCGCCGGCGTTGACGGTTGATTTAGAAAGAACGTTCGTATCGTCCGGTTTGAGCATGTCGTTTTTAAGCGTAAGTTCGAATTTAGGCCTTACATAGTATCCGGCTTCGACGAAATAGCCTTTGCCTTTAAGGTTCGCCGCACGGCCCGGAAGCCCGGTTTCCATCATCTGGTAGTCGCCCTGGAGCGTGAATTTTTCTTTTTTGAAGCGGAAGTCGAAACCGGCGCGCTTGCGGTCTTTGTCGCCTGCGGTAGTTGCGGCGGCGCTCGCGCCGTAAATCGGGTTTGCGACAGCCGCGGCCTTGTAGCGCTTGCCGGAAAGTCCGTAAATGCCGAGCTTCCAGTATTTGTTAGGCTCGTATCCTATGCGGCCGAAAACGGTTTTAGCGTCTGAACGCTGGATGCCGCTCAATATGCCGGTTCCGTTGGCTACGGCCAGCGAGTAGTCGAACTTGCTGCCTTTCTGTTTGTACTGCATGCGCAGGCCGAGATCGCGAGTGTCCCAGAGCGCGTTCATGTCGTGCGCGGCGTTGTGGTATATCTGGCCGAGGTTGATCATATAAGTATCTTTAGGGGAGATCAGCGAGGGCTGATAGCCGGTCGGGATTATGAACTGACCGAGCTGCAGGCCGAGATCGCTTGTGAGTTTGTGATCGACGTACATGTCGATTATCGCGAACTGCGAGCTGTCCTGGTTTGTGGTATTGGCGTTGTACTGCGAAAAGAAGGATGTTTTATCGTTCAATTTTTTCTTCATGATCAGCCGCGCCCTTGAAACATTCCAGTTGGCGCCGGTGCCGGCGGCCTGGCCTTCCATGTCGCTATACATGACCTGCATATAGCCGCCGATGGAAATCTCGTTTTCTTTGTCTTTTTTCGCTTTGTCGTTCATCTCTTTTTCTTTATCGGCGACGACCTTTGCGACCAGCTCCGCGACTTCCTTATCTTTCTGAACCGTTTCGGCCTCTTTTGCCATTGTGTCCTGCAGCTCTTTTTCGGCCAGAGCGCGCTTCACTATATCCACGACCTCTTCTTCGGTCATGTATTTTTTCTTTTTTGCCGTTTTCTTCTGCGACTTCGCGTCAGCCGCGCCCGCAAAGATACCAGCGCATACGAAAGCCGTCAAAGTTAAAACGGCAAGTGATTTAAAATTCCTGAACATACTTCACTCCTTAGATTTTCTTGATTTTTGTTTTTTAATCTCATAATTTTTAAATTTTGAAATCGGCCCGCATATTATATATATTTTCAACTTAAGATACAATACCCATTTAGTACTTAATAATAATATGAGTATTGTCTGAAATTAATTTTAAATAAAGGAATTTGAAGAGGTATATTGAAAAGGTTTGATTTAACTCGATAAGACGCCGGTGTGCCGTGAAGTATCATGCTACGGCTTCAGACGCAAAAATATAATCGCGGTCCGCGCTTTTCAGGTTTCAAAAGACTTTTTCAGCGGAGCTGTTTATTAATTAAGTATTGATTAATAAATCGAGGCCGGCGAATGATATTTTAGCGGGAAGAATTTCCGGAGCGGCGGCCCGCGGCTGAGAGGTTTTTTTAATACACAGCGCGGCGGCGTATCCTTTTATGTCGTCGTACATTTTCATGATAAAGTCAAGCCTGCGGCCGTTTTTGTAAACAGACGGGGAGCCGCCGGCGTCGTTAAACGAGGTCTCGATCGCGGCGGGCTCTTCGCTGAGGCCGATGCCGGCGCACTTGAGATAACTTTCCTTCAGCGCCCATATTTTATGGCAGAAAAGAATTTTATCGCCGCCGTGAAGGGATTGTATGGTTTTATACTCGTTATCGGTATAGACAATTTTGATATCTTCGATCTTATTGTCCGCGTTGATAAATTCGCAGTCACAGCCTATATCGTTGTCCGCTAGCGCGCATAAAACTATATCGCCCGAATGCGAGACGTTGAAATGAAAATTTTCGTGCCCCGCCAGAAACGGCTTGCCATATAGCATTTTGCTGAAATTTATATCTTTGTTTTCGATGCCGAGTTTTTCGCGAATAAGCGCGCGGATAAGAAGTTCGCTGCCCATCGAAAGCAGAAAATCAGATTCGTTCCGGAATTTGCGCGACCATTCGAGCCGTTCTTTCGACACGATCGCGGCCGCGGCTTCCGACAAAATAAAATCTCGGTATTCTTTTACGTTTAAAGCGTGTAATTCATTCATTTAAAAATTTATTTTTCCATAAGGTGCGTCAGCGAGTCGAGTTCATAATCATTGTCGGCGCATATCTTCGCGACGCTTTCAATATAGGCTTCCATGTCGAATTTGCGCTTGAGGCCGGCTTCGTTCATATACCTGATGCTGCCGAATATGGGGCGGCGCGTCCATGGGCGGTCGTGCTTTCCGAAACACCACGCCACGCCGGCGAAACTGTTGGGGTCGCGGCCGTCAAGGTTATACTTGTTGTTCAAATAAAGCGCCGTTTTATACGCCGTTCTGAAGTCCGGCGTCCATTCGATGATCTTCTTGCCCCAGTACATCCTCATATAATTATGCATCTTGCCTGAAACTATCATCTGAAGCTGCGCCGCGTTCCAGCAATGGTCGTGCGTGCGCGCGTATTCGAGGTCGGCCGTTTCGTAGATGTACGGGCGTTTGTCTTTCGCACCGTTATCGAGTGTCTGGACGGCCCAGTCCGGAAGCGATCCATGCGAGTCGTAACGATGGTTATATTCGCAGAAATTAAAGGACAGTTCGCGGCGTACGATAAGTTCTTCGAGGAATTTTTCTTTAGCTTCGGCTGGCGCTTTTGAATTTTTGATGGCCATGGCTATTTTCAGCGGTGATATATGCCCGAAATGAAGATAGGGTGATAGATGTGACAGATGATTGAGCGCCGGGTCGTTGCGCATGGTGTCGTAAGTATCGAGTCGGTTATCGATGAAATCTTCCGTGGCGGCCAGTGCCGCGGCTTCGCCGCCTTTAAAATACGGCGATCTGAAAACGGAACGGTCGATCGAACTCATTTTAGTTATGAGCGCGCCTATATCGCTCAGATCGATAATTCCGTTATTATGGCCGGATAAATTTTTGCCGCCTATTTCGGAGATCGCTTCCAACCCGCGCACCCGGCTCACGCCGGAGCCTTTTACGGCCGCGGATGAGCGCGTGCCCGAATTATCAATGTCCGGCCGGTCCGCCTCTATATTCAGACCAAGCGAGCTTATATCGACTTTATTGACCGGCGGCGCTATCAGATATTTTTCGAGTTTCTTCGTTATCTTCGGCCGCAGCGTTCGCGCGGCGAATTCCTCTTTATCGGAAGCCTCGTTGACGGGCACTATAGCTTCCGATTCAACCTGATAAACGGCGCATTTTATATTTTCAGCGGCGTGTTTCCGCCATTGCTTCTGCACTCGAAGGTATCCCCTGTCGCAAACGACCGCGCAGGCCTTATTTGAAAGGCTTATTACTTCCTTTGATGGATCGCAGAACCGGCAGATCAGTTTGATCTTCCTTTTTTTTAATCCCGTTTCCGCTTCGGCCAGGCCTTCCAGCAGAAAGTAATAATGGCGGAGGTTAGCTTCCGGAAAATTTTCTGTGATGCCGAAAAAAACGAAAAGCGGTTTTTTAACTTTATTAGCCAGTTCTATGGCGTATTCGAGCGCGTGATTATATTCGGAGCGTACTGAAGCCTGCATCCAGTAAAGAATATAATAACCTTCTAATATATTTTTTTCGTTTAATTTTATAATGCGTTCGGTTTGTATCATTAAAAGCTCCTGTAATTTTAATCAATAATATCATAAAATTTATAATTAATCAATTTGAGTTGTATGAGTTATCTGAAGCCTTGTCTATAAATAAAGAGCGGCGGAGGAAACTCCGGCTGAATATATTTTTGGCTGAACTTTTTTAGACGCGCAAAATTTTTAAAAAAAAAGCGGAAGAAAAAACGGCCTCGTGTGTTATACTTCGGAGATGAAAAATGCGCAACGTAAATAATGAAGAATCAAAAACTAAATATTTTAAGGTGGAAGAGGCGTTTGGCGAATACAGCGAAAATATCTTCGCGTTCGCTTTCAGCCTGACAGGCGACGCCGACGAGGCCAGGGATATAACGGCCGAAACTTTTTTAAAATTATTGTCGGAGCCGCGCGTAACGGAGCCGGACTTCATGGTAAAAGCATGGCTTTTCAAAGTGGCTGCCAACCTTTCAAAAAATTTCATGATGCGCTTCGTCAGAAAAATTTTGCGTCTTCCCAATTATTTGATCGACGCGCTGAATAAAAGTTCTTCGGACGTTCAGCGGGACGTTATCAAGAATGAAGAGTTCGGCCGGCTTGAAAAGGCGATGCGCAAACTCGACGGAACGGACAGGCAGATACTCTACCTCAAATACTTTGAACAAATGAGTTACAAAGAGATCGGCGAGATAATCGAAGTGCCCGAGGGAACGGTGGCTTCACGCTTATCGCGCGCGTTAAGGAGGCTTTCAGATGAATTCGGACCCGAATAACAAAGATAACAGCAATAACAATAATCAGAACGACATCGAAAAAGCGAAAGAAGAATTGATCAGATCTTACTTCGGCGAATTAGGATCCAGGCAGAAGTTAACATGGAACAGGATCAACTCAATGAATTTAAACGTTCCGTGGTTCAAAGTATCCTGTGTTATTATCTGCGCCGTTGCCTGGATCGCTTTATTAATTTCTTATTTCCGCACGGACTATTATACCAGAACGATCTATGGCGCATTATATTACAGCAAGCTGATATCGGGAACCTTTATAGGCCTTATCGTCGGCGCCGCGGTTTCTTACTATGACTATTATCTGGCCGTCAAAACCGATTTCATGTATGAAGCCAGGAACGCTAGATTGAAAAACCTCATAAATACGTGGCAGTTCCAGAAAAGAAATATATATTATAACGGCGGGATGCTGGCCGTGGTGATTTGTTTTATATTATACTGTTATTACTCTGAAACGGCTCTTTTAACCTCGCTTCTGGCCATGAATCTGCCGATGTCGCTTTTTGACGGCGAAATTAAAAAGCATTACAGCCGCATACTGAAAGGTTACGAAGGACAGGCCGCCGTCAATGACGGCGGGGAAACGCGACATGAAAAAACATCCGGCCGGTTCGAATATTTAACGACCGTTTTTCTGGGGACGGCCGCTTTGCTGGTAACTATTTTCGCATTCGGATACGCCGCGGAAATCCTGATGCGTGAGCCGGTTCAAATCATTACTGAAGCTGCGGTTTTGGAAGGTATAACCGAAGAAAGTTTTCATGCCGTTGCGAGTCCGGCCGAACCCCTCGCGGCGGTCCAGAGGACGGGCGGAGCAGCAATAATGATAGTTTTTTCCATGTTTTTAATTTCTGCTTCGGTAAGCGCTATAATGGCTTTTTTCTCCTATATAGCCGGGTCGCTGTTCAACTTTTTTTACAGCCGCCGGCTCGAAGCTTAAAAACTCTTTTCAAATAAGGGAGGTTCGATATGAATGATAAAATTATTGCTGTGAAAAGCTTTGCCGGCATAGATTTCAATAAAATAATGAAGTATGTATTCGTGGTTTTGATCCTGGCCGGCATTTTAACCGCCTTCATCGCTTATAATTTCAGCAAAATGACGGGAACTGCTGAAACCAGAAGGCTTTTTTCTCCGGCGGCGTCCGGAAGCGGAACCGATTTTTCCGGCTGGCCGTATATCGAAGACAGGCTTCAATGGGGCACGCTCGAGATCAAATTTCCGCGCGGAATATCTTACGCCGGTCATGACGCCGAAGGCAGGCTGATATTTATGACGGGAAGCGATGAGATCGCGGCCGGCGTCAACAAAACCGAATTTTATGAAATCAACTCGGAGATCAGAACTCAGATGATCATGGCCTGCGCGGCTGAATTTGAAAAACTCAGTCTTAAGCAAACCGATAAGACTTATGACGAATCCGTTAAGGAGCCTTTCAGCGAAAAGATAATAGAACGCGGCGCACACAGAAAACTGACGAACCTGGTCTGCCTTGCCTTGCTGGCGGCGGATACGGCCGATATCGAATTCGCAGCCGCGGCCGATATTTTTCTTCTTAAATTGATAAGGAGCTTCGCTTATTACAACAACCGCTATATGAGCGTGTCAGGCGCCGTCGCTCAGTACCTTTCACTGAAGGCAGTTTCGGGCCTTTCAAAGCGGCTTTATATCGATAACGGCGACCTTCTTTCGAACGCCGCGGCGGCGGAAAAGATCAGAAAATCTCTTATCATAAGGGCTAATAGTTCCGGAATTTTCTCTAAAGCCGATAGGGCCGTCTATTATTTAATGGCCCTTACGATGAAGCGCCTGAAAATTTATAACGATGAATATCCTTTAACGACGGCGTTTTTTAATATGTGGTACGGCGGGTCGTTTCCGCTGGAAAGTAAGTGGTTCGTCGGCGTTAAAATGCTGAAAACTTCAGGGTTCGCCGAAATCAAGAAGATATTATCCGGCCTGGAAAAAGATTTTAAAGATAATCACGCGCCGGGTGACCGATCGTTTTTAAGCGCGCTGAGCGTCAATCCTCTGATAAGCCATCAGTTCCGCGGCCCGATCGAATATGAAAAAGTCTACAGCAAACTCGGTGAAGGCGTGGCTTCATTCAGGCTTACCACGCTCGGAGGCCTGGCCAGATTGTTCTATCTGAAAAACGGAAGATGGCCGGACCTGAACAACGACAAAGAATTTAATAAAGAAGCCGCGGAATCGGCCATAGACCCCATGAACGACGAACGAATGAAATTCATTCCGATGGCCGACGGCTCAATAAAATTTTACAGCGTGGGCTTCAACGGCGTCGATATGCAGGGCGATACGAGGGAAAATATTGTTATGACGGTGCCGCCGCCGTTAGTGAAATAACTGCCGGGGTTTACAAAAAGATTATTATTCCTCGAAGCCAGGCGTTCTCAATTTTATCCATTCAAGAAGGTCGTCGAAAAGGCTGTAGGCCACGGGTGTCAATAGTAGCGTGATTAAAAGGCATAACGTTTGACCGCCGATTATGACTATCGCCAGAGACGCCCGGGTTCCGGCGCCGGCACCGGTCCCCAAAGCCATAGGTATCATTCCGGCAATGAGAGTGACCGTCGTCATGAGTATGGGCCTGAGCCTGGCGTGATTTGCGGCGATAATGGCCTCCTCGCGGGGCATTCCGGACTCGCGCAGCGTGTTGGTATAATCGATCTGGAGGATCGAATTTTTCTTGACGATGCCGAAGAGCATGAAAACGCCGAGAGCGGAGAAGATGTTGAGGGAATTTCCGGTTACAAACAGCGAAAGCAGGGCGAACGGTATCGAAAGCGGCAGTGAAAGCATTATGGTGACGGGATGTAAAAGGCTTTCGAATTGAGACGCGAGTATCAGGTACATGAAAATGGAGCTCATTAAAAACGCCATGATGAAGCCGTTTATCGTCTGGTTCATGTCGCGCGACCTGCCGAAGAATCCGAAGGCATATTCGGGAGGCATTTTAAGCTCACGCGCGGCGTTTTCCATGAGATTGTTGACTTCGTTGACGGCGCCAAGCGGAGTCATGTTGGCGTTTACCGAGACGCTTCTCTGTCTGTCCTGGCGGTCGATCTGGGTGGCGCCGCGGCCCTCGTTCACGGACGCGAAGGTATCCAGGCGCATCATCTTTCCCTCGCGGTTTTGAAACGTCAGGCCGGCTATCGCGGAGACGTCGTTTCTGTAGTCCTTCCCAAGGCGCATCCTTATTTCATACATTTCGTCGTTTTGCTTGAACTGGTTGATGTCGTCCACGCCGCCGATGAGAGTCCGAAGGGCGTAGGCGACGGCCTCAATGTCGATCCCCGAGCGGAAAGCCCGCTGGCGGTCGATTTTAACGTGTATCTCGGGCTTGGTTTCGAGCGCGGAAGATTCGGCCGCCGATATCATCGGGTCTTTTCTTATCTTCTCGACGATTTTTTCGGAATATTCCCTTATTTTATCGAGGTCAGGCCCTCTGACGGCCATTGTCACGTCCCAGTTCTTTCCGCTGCCCATGCCGCCGGAAACCTGGACGACGGGCTTGTACCTGCCGTATTCCGCGAGGGCTTTCCGCGCCTCGTCCATCGAGTCGAAGATGGAATAATCTCTCTTCGAAATGTCCACCAGCTGAATGAAAATGGAGCCTTCATTAACTCCGGAGCCCTCGTTTTCGGCTATCGACGAGAACATATGCTCGATGCCGCGGATTTTTTTAACCCTGTCTTCCAGCTCCACCAGGATTTTAGCCGTCCCTTCGAGCGACGTCCCTTCCGGCGTCCTGAAAAATATAGTGTATTCGTTAGTATCGTCCGCCGGGACGAAGTCTATCTTGACCAGTTTCACGAGCGGAAAGATCGCGGCCACGCATAAAATTGAGACGATCACTATGGACATCCGGTTTTTCATTGAAAAACGCAGGAGAATCCCATAAATTTTGTCTATAAAGGAATAAAAACGCGATGATTTGCTGTGGCCCGATCCCCGGGCGAATTTATACTTGAAAAGCCTCGAGCACATCATCGGAGTGAGGGTCAGCGAAACCACTATCGAGATTAAAATGGCAAAGGCGACGGTAAGCCCGAACTGCTTCATAAATCTCCCGATAATGCCCTGCATGAAGGCCACCGGAATAAATATGACGGCGAGCGAAAGGGAAGTCGCCATTACCGCCAGATATATTTCGGAAGTGCCCTCGCTGGCCGCTTTCATGGAATCGGCCCCTTTTTCTTCCATGTGCCTGAAGATGTTTTCGAGAACGACTATGGCGTCGTCGATGACAATACCGACGGCGAGCGTCAGCCCGAGCATTGACATGTTGTTCATGGTGAAGCCCATGTAGCTTATGAGGAAGAATGTCGATATTATCGAGATCGGAATCGAGATCGCCGCTATGACTGTCGAAACGGCGTTTCCCATAAACAGAAGCACCGCAAGCGAGGCGAGAACGGCTCCGAGCACGAGATGGAGATTCAATTCATGGAGCGAATTTTTGACGAACCTGGAGTTGTCGCGTATGGGCGTGATCGTTATTCCTTCGGGAAATGCGGGTCTGAGTTCTTCGAGGCGCTGCTTGACAAGATCGGTCACTTCGACCGCGTTCACGCCGGATTGTTTTTGCACAGTCACGGAAAGGCAGGCTTTCTGGTCGAGGCGGGCTAAAGTCCGCTTTTCTTCCTCGCCGTCGACGACCCTTCCAATGTCGGAGATTTTTATCGGAACGTTATTCGGCGAGGCTATGACGATGTTTGAAAATTCATCGACTGTTTCAAGCCGGCCGAGGGTTCTTAAGACGTATTCCCGGTCGCCGTTGGTCACGTTTCCGCCGGGGACCTCGGAATTCTGTCCTATTATAGCAGCCTTCACCTGGGCCGGGGAAATCTTGTAGGCGTTCATCTTCACGGCGTCCAGCTCGACCATTATCTCGCGCTCGAGGCCGCCGACGATCCTGACGCTGCCAATGCCGTTTAACGTTTCAAGCTGTTC
>MGFH01000208.1 GCA_001791795.1 Candidatus Wallbacteria bacterium GWC2_49_35 | reverse complement strand
AAGTAGGTTATTGCCAGGTCTATCGAAACCCCGGAGCTCACGCTCCGGGGTTTCGTCTATTTATAACGGTGAAAAAAATGCGTAATTTTTTCGGCCCGTTATTAATTATTAAAAATAGTTCGTAAATATTCAATTTTCATAATATTATTTAGTTTTAAAAGGGAGTTGGTCTTTTTGTCTAATATTATCAAACTCAATAAGGGCGTTAATAAAGGCCCGCATAAAGGCGGTGCCGATAATGGTTCGCCGAAAGCGAAAATTGAATTCACGCGCGAGGAATATAACAGCCTCGCCGAGCTTCTGATTCTTGGTGAAATGGTTATTAATTCAAGGCGCGACGAAAGCGAGATCGATCATAAGTATATCGATGTTCAGCAAAAGGTATTCTCGCACGCTAAAGAGGCGGGGGCCGGCGACATGATCGAATTCAACGCCTCCGAAAACCTCGGCAGGCCGACCGCGCTGTTGCTCGAAGAGGTCGTCTGGCCTCTTATCGATGATTATGATGATATGACCTTGTGGGATGAATTGTCGATACGCCTCGCCGAGCGCGACGCGATCGCGAAGTACGGCCGAGAAAAGATCATGCTGCTTCCGGACGCTGAACTGGCGAAGATCCAGGAGCCTCTTATCGACAAATATTATGATGAGTTTATCGATAACGGCCTGAACAATGTCCTGGTAAGAGGAATAGTATAGGCCGACGCTCATAATTATTTAACCAGCGTTTATTTATTGCGATATAAAGTATTATTTGTTTTCGAGTATTTCGTCACGACGGGTGTTTTCTTTGAAAACTTCCGTCACATAGCGGAATGGCTGTCACTTTCTTCGTTGTGGTGTTCTTCCTCGTTGTCTTCATCGTCGATAGATCTTCTTTCGCGGCCCTTTCCGATTGCAAGCGGCTGACGCGCAGCATCACGGTATAGATGTTTTTGATCGTTTTAAACGGAGTGGCTGCCTTTAAATTTCCTGGTGAAAGTATCATTGCGAAAGCTAACTAAATAATAAAAATTAAAAAATATGATTCAAAAATTGACAACGCTAATTATTTTTAGTAAAATTTAACTACTTATAAATATATATGTCATTTTTAATAATCATTACTTGAAAAATATTTTATAATACAATTAATTTTGGAGGTAGTTTTTATGAGAAAACTGAAAGTCCTTGTTTTAATAGCCGTTTTATTAACATTCACGATGGCCATTGCAGGCGTATCAACAGCGGCGGACGCGCCGAAACCTACTGCCGATCAGATCTTAAAGGCGCTTTTGAACGAATATAAGGTCACTTTTTTCAAGCACCGCCTTACAGCTATCGTATTGAAAGACAAGAATACCCAGGTTGAAATGGCTCAAAAACTCGCTGCCACGCCCGAAGGCGACTTCGGCACCAGAGAAGTCTCGGTCGTCAGAGACTACCTCAGAAGTATATCGACTTTTAAAAACGTCGACACTAACCAGTACCTTGGCGAAAAGATGCCGCTTCTAGTCAAAGGCCTTTTCGGCCGCATCAACGATATATACACCCAGAAACTCGAAGACCTGAGCGAAAAAATATCAACGCTGACCGTGATTTCAATTTTAAAGAACGACACTAAAACCATAGATGAACTCAATAATTACTTCAAAAGACAGACGGGCATTTCAGGCGCTTCGTTCGCGGTTCTCATGGGCCAGATCAATACCGCCGTTAAATTCCAGCTTAATTCTAAGCAGAATATCGCCAGCGATTATAATAAAAACCTTGTAAAAAACTTCGATGCGTTCTCGTCGGCTTTCAAAAAAGTGAGCCTGCAGAGCTTCGACGCTAAAAATATTGAAAAAATCAAAAAATACACGCACAAGAAAATCTGGAAGATCGTTTCCGCCGCCATACT
Organism: Candidatus Wallbacteria bacterium GWC2_49_35; assembly: GCA_001791795.1. Classification (GTDB taxonomy): domain Bacteria; phylum Muiribacteriota; class UBA9980; order UBA9980; family UBA9980; genus UBA9980. The sequence continues at coordinate 15,490 of MGFH01000208.1, read as the reverse complement.
CGAAGAAATAGCCGACCTTCCCTCCGACATCGAGCGCTTCGGAAAGATCGACGTAAATAAAGCCTCAGAGGCCGATCTTGTAAACATCCCCGGCGTTTCGAAAGATATGGCCGCTAAAATAATTAATTTCAGAAATGAACGCGGCGGCGTCATTACATCGGTGCACGAACTCGACTCTATCAAAGGCATCGGTGCTAAAACTGTCCGCAAGCTCAAATCGGCCCTTTTCGCAAAAGATTTTGTTATGCCCGAAAAAGAATGGACCGTAATGTGCTTCATAAACGGCGATAACAACCTTGAAATGGCTTCGCTTCTCGGCATCAACGTAATGGAGCGCGTCGGCTCGACCGAAAATATGAACGTCGTCGTGCAGATCGACAGAATAGGTGTCAACGAGTTCGGAAGCCCCGAAGAAGCGCAGTCGAACGCGATGCTCGACGGCAACTGGTCGACCTGCCGCCGCTACTTCGTACAGAAAGACAGCAGGCTGTTCGAACTCAATTCGATACTGCTCGAAAAAATGGGCGAGGTCGATATGGGTTCCCATAAAAATTTCGTCGAATTCTGTAAATCTACCATAACCCGCTTCCCCGCCAAACATTACATGGTGCTTATCTCGAACCACGGCTCCGAATTCGGTATCGGCGGAATTTCCTTCGACGATCAGTCGAAGAACCACATGAGCACTATCCATATAGGCCAAGCTCTTTCCGAGGTCCGCGACTTCATTAAGAACCAGAACGGAAACGATCTCATTGACCTGATGGTTTTCGACTGCTGCCTGCTTTCGAAGATGGAGGTCGTTAAAGAGATCGCCGAATACGTCCATGGCGTTTACGCCTGCGAAAACGTCCAGATCAACTGGTACGCTTACGACACGTTCCTGCGCACGCTGACTTCGAAACCGGACATGAAGGGAAACGAACTCGCGTTCAGTTATCTCAAAGCGTACGTCGATTACATGCGCGGCTGGGTTAAGCAGCGCGGTCTGGCCGATAAAATGGTTCTTACCTCGACCGCCTTCGACATGAGCAAATTCAAAGATTTCGACGAGGCATTCATAAAATTCGCCGCTAAATTGAACGAATACGTCGACGCGAGCCCTGAAGCCGTCGAAAAAGCGCTTAAAACAATGAAAAACCTTAGCGATGTATCGGTGTTCGATCTAATCGATTTCGTAAAAAAAGTAAAGGCCGAAGCGAAAGGCAATAAAGAAATGGTCAGGGCCTGCGACGAGCTGCTTAAAACCTATGGCGCGCCCGTTAAAAAACTCGACCATAAAGAATTCCACTACTCCGCTTTCAACTCGTCGAGCTTCGTAATGGGCGAGGCGCACAACTATATCGAAGAAACCGGAAACGGCCTTTCGATAGGCATATTCACCAAACCCACATGGCTCACCATCGGCGCCGCCAAGCCCGACTGGGGCCTCAACGAAACCAACGTTATGAACTTTTTGAACAAGTTTAAAACCGGCGATTACCCGAACCTCAAATTAAGCCAGGAAAGTGAATGGGACGAGTTCCTGATAAAGATGATAGACAGGGCTAATTAATTCATAATTGAATATGAATTTAATTCGTAACTTTAATAAAAATACCATATAAGAATCCATAAATAAATCAGGGGCCGTTCAGATTAAAATCCAGGACGGCCCCTTTTTTAAATTGCTTTTTTGGCTTGATTTAGTTATAGTAAGCGAAATTAGTTAGTTTACATCAGGAAGGCCGGCAATAATTTTTCGGAGCGAAGCCTCCGCAGACGCCGTAGGCGCCGAGACAGAGCGCTTTGCCATCCGTGGCGCGCTCTGCACTAGTGCTTCCTTGCCCGTCGGACCGCGAGCGGAGAAAAGATTATTGCCAGACAGCAAAATTAATTTATGTCTTTTACTATAGTTAACGATAAGATTTATTATTCCTGATTAGAGCGAAGGATATTTTTAAATTACCGTCAGCACGGCTTTTATGTAAAGAGGGATAGCGTTTTCCTGCGGGTTGCCTTCGGCGAGGTTTTTAGATGATTTAAGCACGCAGGTCCTGAGCTGCTTGAAGATGAGTTCACCTAAAAATATGGAGGAACGCGCCGGGGACCCTATGTATCCGGCTTCGGCGCCCATACTTTTGAACGTGAAGTTAAGTTTGAGGAATTCGGCCGCCGGGTTCGCTAGAAAAGGCGGCAGGGATGAGAGGGTATCGCTTTTGACGACGCGCGGCAGCAGGTACATCATAAGTGATGTTTCCTTGATATCGGCGTGGATCTCCTTTTTGAAATCGATATCAGAATAACTTTTATAGATCTCGTCCTGTTTCTCTTCAGAATTTTTTTTGGATTTGATGTACTTTTCGAGCGCGGCGTTATATTCGCCGGAGTAATAATATGCAGACAGCGGCTCGACGATCCTTACGCCGGGGCATTTCGCCTCGCAGGCTGCGATCGCGGCGATAACGCTTTTTACGAATTTAAGCTCGAAGTGGTGTGTTATGACGACGATCTTTTTAAACCCGATCGCGGCGTACTGGACGAGCACTTCGGCGAGATAGGCCGTAAATGATTCGGGTTTGAGCTGCGGGGTCAGGCCAATGCCGTCTGATATCGCCGCGGGCGCGTAAGTGAACGCCGGCGCCTCTACGCCGCAATGTTCGTATTTTTCTATCTTCATAGTTTCGCAGACGCTTTCAGCCAGATAGCGGGCGATGACGATATCGGTCGTCACGGGAAGGTGAGGCCCGTGCTGCTCGAAAGGGCCTACGGGCAGGATAAGATGGCATTTATTGAAGTCGAGCGCGGAAAGCTCTTCATGGGTTAAATATTCGAATTTCAATATATATCACCGTAAAACGCGATCATTTTATTTGACCCGTCCCTTTCCGGTATCGCTCATCAGGTAAAGGTCTTCAGGGTACGGGGCGAAATAGGTCTGTGAATCGAGGTACTCGTTTTCGAAGCGCGCGATCATCGATTTGACAAGGCTGACCGGAATGCACAGCGGCCCTTTTTCGAGCCTGTATTTTTCGAGCGTATCTAAAAAGAAGGCTTTTTCCTTAGCGGTGAGTTTATCCGAGAAATAGCCGAAAGCGTGCATTAAAGCGTTGACGTTCGACGCGTAGGAAGGCGCCTTGGCGAACGCTTTATAAAGAAGGGCCTCGTAATTTACGAAGACTTCGTCGACGGGCTTTGCGGAATGATTGGCGACAATCTTGCCCATTTCGCGCATTTTTGACTGGTTGTAGGTCATCAGCATGAGTTTGTTGTCTGCCTGGAATTTGACCAGCGCCTTCATCGAGGGGCGCGCGGATATCTGGCGGAAAGAGGCTATGGTGAAGAGTTTGGTCAGAAAATGCTCCCTGATCCTGAAATTTGTCAGCCGTAGTTCGTCCTCGAGAGCTATGTCTGGAAGTTTTTCCGCGACGGCCGCTCCGAAAAATCCGGGACCGCTGTCGATGCTGGCGACTTTTTCGGCGGCCGGATAAATCTTTACGCCTTTGATGCCGCATGAAGGAGAATATGCCTTCAATATCGCCCCGTCGACGAATTTAAGACTCTTGATGAATTTGTCCGTGAATCCGGTCATGTCCGCGGTGCAGTCGCGGCCTGAGGACGGCTGTATAAGCCGCGGCTTTTTATCGACTAAAACTATCCTTATCGGGTCGCGCGGAACGCCGAGACCTATCTCGCATTCGGGGCAGGTAGTGATGAAATTGACAAATGGCTTCAAACTGGAAACGAACTCGCTGTGTATGACGTCACCGTTATAGCGGCAGCGTTCGAATTCGATGCAGCGGCTTAAAATTACTTCGGGCACTGGAAATTTGCTCTTCATACTACCTCGCTTCTATTTAATAATAATTTATTTTGCTATTTTTATGTCTTTTATTTTGCTTTTTATATTTTTATTTTGAGCATCGGTTTCCTTTGCAGAAGATGGTTTCGGCTTGCCCGGCACTCCGGCTTCTGCTTCGGTTTTTGGCCCGGTTACGGTTTTCGTTCCGCTTTCGATTTTCAGAGGCTGCGTCATCGATTTTAGATGCCCGATGATGGCTTCGGCCTCCCTGTCGCCGAGACGTTCTGCGCCGTAGGCGGGCATGTCGCCGGCTGTCGTGCGGTAGCCGCTTCTGATGATCTTTTGGATCCCCGCCTCGTTTTTATTGTATTTCAGCCAGAATTCTTTTCCGGCTAGATTGCCGGCCATTTTTAAATGTGCGTGGTCGAAATGGCACGAATAGCAGCGGCGGTAAAATAGATTTTCGCCTGATTCGATCTTTACTTCCGCGGTTTTTGCCGCGGTTTCGACTTCGGAAGTTCCGCTCCGTTTTTTATCGAGCGCTACCTCGCCCGTGCCGCCCTTTTTAACTTTTTTTGCTTTTTTCGTCTTTATTTTTACTTCGCCGCTGGCCGAAACTTCATCCGTTTCAGAGCTTTCAAGAAGGGTTTCCGCGGTGCCGCCGGCGGCCTCTTCGTCTTCAAATTCATCGATCTCGCCGGGCTGTTCATCGGAGGCCCTGGCGTATTTTTTTCGTTCGGTCTCGATCTCCGCTGTTTTGAAGCGGGATTTCAGGCGGAGCCAGATCTCTTCTGTGCGGCTGAGCTTTTTGGCGGCCTGAATTTTGCCGGCGGGCCTGACGGCTTTCGTTTCGCGCGGGAGCTCCGGAATTAGTTCCGCCTCGACGCTTTCCGAAGGGCGCGGCATAAGGTTTATCTCGTGTGAATCAGTCGCGTCCTTGGCCGTGACTTTTCCGGCTGTCGCAGTTTGGACCTGCGGCAGAGTGTCTTCGGTTATTTTTAGTTCTTCGCCGGCAACGGCGCCGCGGGGCATCGAGATAAAAACGGCAACTGAAAGGCATATAATCGCAATTAATATTTTTATTCTATTCATTTTTACTTTACATATCCTATCTAAATGTAATTTTTAATTTGATATTACAAAGTTTCAATCACAAGGAACCGCCGCCATAATTATCCTATTTGAACTATTATTTGAGATCGTGAAAAGAAACGGGTTGTATATTATATTTTTTTAATATTTGGGTGAGGCGGGGGTCTTTCAGCGCGTTGAATTCTGCTTCGCGCGGCGCGAGAAGGCTCGACAATTTTTTCAATTCGTCGTCGCAGACGCCCGGATGGGTCATATATTCGCATACGGCGTCCGAACCGGCGTATCCGGATATTTCTTTTTCGAAGGTCTCCGCGCAGAGAGAGCCGACTGAATAAGTTCCCAAAAACGTCCGGGGATAGGATAGCGCGGTCGATGCGGCGTATGAATAAAAGCCACCGGTTTTAGCGAGACGGCCTTCGAAACAACGCGCGGCTTTTTCGGGCGGCACTCCCTGGCTCGTAAAAAGTTCGTCCGCCGAAATGTTTTCGGTGAGCCTGACCGCTTTGATCTTATGCTTTTCAAGGCCGCGGCTGACGATCTCAAATATCTGCGGCAGCATGTGGACGTGTTTGTGCGAGTCGGAGTGGGACGGGTAAAACCCCAGTTTATCGCGGAAAGCGCCGATCTGCGCCTCGAATTCGGCCGCTATATGCGACGAAGACAATTCGTTTCTTCCGGTTCTTTCAATCAGTTCGCCGAATTTTAAAAACGACCCGCCGGGTCCCGTGAGCGAGCTTACTTCGACGGCCGGCAAGACGGGACGCCCGCAGGTGAGGTTGAAGTGCAGCCCTATCGAAAACTTTCCGGCGTCCGCGCCCCTCAAAAAATCTTTCAGGAGCGAGGCCGAGCGGCCGCTGATAAGGTTTATCATCACGCTGGTGCTTTTAAGCGGCGTTCCTCGACCAAAAAGCTCTGCTATGGCGGCTGAAACCGCGTCCGTTATGCCGAAATCGTCGGCGTTGAAAATTATCTTCATATAAATCAGTTTATTATATTAGCATTTCATGTTTTTGTCAACCGTTTTTATTTCGCGCGTTTTTTGAACCGGCGAGGCGCTATGAGCGTATAATTCGCCGTCAATCGGTCCTGTTTATTTCGGCTTCGTACTGGCGGTAAATGTCAAGCAGCCTCATAAGCCTGTTGTTGATGGCGGATTTCGATATTTTCGGCTTCGCGAGTTTGGCCAGCTCGCTCAGCGAAAGGTGAGGGTTAGCCATTCTCAGGCGCGCCATTTCGACGAGCGCTGGAGTGAGTTTATGGGCGAAGTTCGATTTCAGAAGGCTTCTGATCATGGAGATCTGTTCGGCGGCTATATTGGCCGTGCGCTGGATGTTGGCGGTTTCAAAATTAACGCCCCGGTTGGTGTTGTTTTTGATCTCCTTTATTATCTTGATGTTCTCGAGCTCGAAATAACTGTCGGTCACGCCGAGGAATGCGAGCAGCCGCTCGAAATTCTCGAACGATTTCGAATACAGCAGTATAACGTCGCTGTTTTTAAGAATGTGCGTTTTTAGTTTGCAGTTGATATTCTTCGCGAGTATATTGCGGACGATATTGGCCATCAGCGGCTCTTTCATCCTGATCTCGAAGTGATAGTTCTTCAGCGGATTTTGAAAGTAAGCGCAGGTGACGACAATGCTTTTAATAAAAGCACTCTGGCAGCAAGGGTTTTCGAGGTGCGCCAGGATGTTTTCCGGCGGCGGCGACGCGGCGAATAGCTCCGTTCTGAGCGAGAGTTCCTTTAAAATTACGCCGAGTTTTTTCTCTTCGTCGATCACGCACTGAAAGTAGTCTCCGCCGGAGAGGTTGTCGCGCACCTTGTAGATGTAGGCGAAAGATATGTCCGCGAGTTTTTTCAGGAGGCGTCCGACCTTGCCCACGTAGCCCATCGAGGGCAGCCTCAGAACGAGCGTGACGGATCCGCCTTCGCTGACGATCGATGCGCTGTTCTTTAATATGTTATATAAAAAGACTTGCTGACAGCAGGTTTTTTTTATCGGCTGCTTGATGAGTTCGTCCTTTATTTTCGAAGAGAAACTAATGCAGTCCGGCACCGGCGGTTACGCTCCCGTCATGAGATTATTTTGGCGATATCCGAAACGTGCCCGGGATTCATTTTCTTGAACAGGGAATCTATGAAGATCTGAGAGCTGTTATGGCCCTGCCGTTTCAGTCGTTCGTTCATGATCGCCACTTCGATGATGATGGAGATGTTGCGGCCTTCCTGTACCGGCACGGTTATTTTTCTGAGTTTAATGCCCATTACGTCGAGCCGGTCGAGGCTCAGGCCGAGCCTGTCGAAATGGTGTTTGTGCTGCTCGCTCGAAGGTATCAGGTCGATGACGATATCGACCTCTTTTTCCTGTATGGTGGCCGCTGAGCCGAAAAGTGCCTGAACGTCGATGATGCCGAGTCCGCGGACCTCGATGTGGTATTTCAGCAGCGGGTCGGAATAGCCGTAAATATCTTTTCCGATGCGCCTGAGCGTGACCACGTCGTCGCATACCAGGCAGTGGCCGCGCCTGACGAGTTCCAGCGCCGTTTCGCTCTTTCCGGTGCCCGACTCGCCCCTTATCAGCACGCCCATGTTGTAAATTTCAAGCAGCGTTCCGTGCATGATTTTTTTGGGCGCGAATTTGGTCTCGAGATAATTTGAAAGCGATACCAGAAAGCGGTTGCAGTGGTCGTCGGTGTAAAGGACGGGTATGGAAAAACTGTCGGCGACGCTGATCAGATCGTCGAAACGCTTGACGGAATCGGTTAATATTATGCACGGCACGTGATATAGAAAAAGTTCGTGAAGGCGCATGAAGCGAAGATCGTAGGAAATATTTTCCAGATAGCTGATCTCGTTTTTGCCGAAGATCATTATGCGGTCGAAAGTGAGGTTTTTGTAATAGCCGGCGAGTTCGAGACCGGGTTTGGTGACCTCGGCGGAAACTATCGTGCCGTCAAGGTGCTGACCGCCCGATACGACCGTAAGTTTCAGGTCCTCGGCGAGAGTTTTTATGCTGATCTCGTCCCTGGTTTCCTGTTTTGATTCGTTTTTTTTGTTCGTCATCTGAGTGTAACCGTCCCGGTATTAATTAAAGCGGGTGCCGCCCCGAGGGCCGAACCGCCTCCCTGAATTTTTTATTTGCGGGCGGGCGGGCGGCCTTCACTTTCAGTTTTGGATGCCCCGCCTTTGCTTTCAGTTTCGGGCACCTCGCTGAAGTGTGTGGCCATGTTGCGGCCGTTCTCCTTCGAGTGGTACATCGCCGAATCGGCCTTTAAAATCAGGTCTTTCTTTTCCGTTGAATTTATAGGATAGGTCGATATTCCCAGGCTCAAGGTGATCTTGAGCGATTTTCCGTTCGGCCCCGCAAGCTCGGCGTTTTCGACCGCGATGCGTATGCGTTCGGCCATCCGCTTGGCGTCCTCTAATCCTGTCTGGGGCGCGATTATAGCGAATTCCTCGCCGCCGTAACGGCAGGCAATGTCGACCTCGTTGCGGATGGTTTCGCGGATTATGTCGGCCACCTTGATCAATACCATGTCGCCGACCTGATGGCCGTACGTGTCGTTGAATTTCTTGAAGTGGTCGATATCGGTCATTACGAGTGACAGCGGGGCGCTGTAACGCTTCGAGCGTTTGATCTCCTCGTCGAGCCTAATCTGGAAAAAGCGGTGTATATATAATCTGGTCATGCCGTCTGTTATCGAAAGTTCATACAGTCTGGCGTTTTCGATCGTCATGGCTGCCTGGGTGCAAAGCGAAGCCGCAAGGGCCTTGTCGTCGTCGTTGAAGCCCTCGCCGCCTTTTTTGTTGACGATGTTGATGACGCCGATGGCCTCGTCTTTGGTCTTCATGGGCACGCACATCATGTTGCGCGTCACATTGTCGGTGTTGTGCGTCGACTGCGTGCGCACGAAACTGCTGTCGCTCTGTATGTCGTTGGAAATTATCGTATTGCCGGTGCTGAACGCCTGGCCGGCCTTTCCTTCGCCGGGGGCGAATTTGACGCGCCGCTCGAACTTGCCCGGGTAGCCGACGGCCATTTCGCACGATATCAGGCATTCTTCGGCGTTATAGAGCATTATGGAGCCCTTTTCGGCGTTGAGCGCGTCTATCATCTTTGTGAGTATTATGGTAAGAAGCTGATCTTTGTTGTTCAAAAAGTTCATCGACTGCGACACTTCGTAAAGCGTTGTCACTTCGAACATTTTGCGCTTGAGGCTTTCGTTGTACCTGTCGAGCTTGTCGCCCATTTTATTGAACGCCGTGGCCAGCTCGCCTATCTCGTCGGAGCGCTCGATATTCACTTTCTGCTTGAAATCGCCTTCGGAGGTGATATGCGCGATCTTCGCGAATTCTTTAAGGGGCGCGGCTATGTTCGACGAGAGCAGATAACCGGACATGGTCGCCAGCAGAAGCGATATCGCCATTATTATATAAAGGTTGTTGATGACGTACATGCTCGCCATCGCGAACAGCTCGCGCGGGACGATTACGCACATATAGCCGCGGAAACTTTTGTCCTGGTCGAGTATTTTCGAGTACACGTTCATGGTGTGCTCGCTCAGAAATTTTTCGGAAGTTCTGTATGACGTTTCTTTTTCAAGGGCGGCGACGGCCTCGGGGCTTATTTTAACGCCGGTAGTGCGTTTGCCGGCCGGGTCGAACCGCGTGGAAAGTACCGCTATATTTTCGTCGTAAATGGTGACGTCAATGTTGGTTATGTCTTTTATCGCGTCTATGGAATCGTTTGGGATAGGCACGCAGACCGAGATGATAAAACTGGATGACGAGCGGAGGTTTTCGAGAGTCTTTATGACGCATCTGAAATAAGCCTTCTGTTCGCCTGCGAAAACGATGGACGAATGGTTGCGGCCGCGCGCAACTCTTCCGAGTATCTCGGCGGAGGGCGTCAGCGCCGGGCTGAACTTGGTCTTATGGACGCTGGTGAAAACCTCGTATGAATCGGCGCCGTGCGAATCGTTCGGAGCGGCCGCAGCGGAATTTTTGCGCGAATATACGTCGATGAAACTGTAGTTCAGTTTGGATTCCCAGTTCTTAATAACAGCCGTGATCTCGCCGGCTTCGCCTTTTTCAAGCGCGGAACGGAATTTTTCGGTTTCGGCGAGAAGGTTCAGCTGAAGCTGTATCGTATTCAGCGAGCGGTAAAAAAAGCGGTTGACGATCTTCGTTGTAAAAGCGAGCTGGCCGTCTATTTCCCTTTCGGAACGCTCGGCCAGATCGGAAGAGACCAGATAGACCGAAAGCAGCATGGGTATTATCAGTACCACGGCGAAGTTAAGTATTATTTTATGGGAAAGCTTAAGGTTCATTTTACGCCCGTCCTTATGATACGCCCTTCGATCACGGGCCTGAGTATTTTATCTTCGCGTATGAAACGCATCGAGGTTTCGCGAAGATTATCGAAGCATTCTATTATCGCGCAGTTTTTCAGCTGCGGATAACCGCCCTGGCCCGACGATAAAAAACTGTTGGTGGCCACGCGGTAATTTCTGTTCAATTCGATCTCACGGCTGGCTATGGTAAAATTAGTTATCACGCTCGAAGTTTTGTCGGGAGACTGAGCCAGGTTCGGATCGTATGAATACGCGCCGCCTGCGATCTGCAAAAGCCCGCGTTCCCGCCGGCAGGTCGTGTCGATAACGTCGTGGAGGACATGGCCCGGCACTTCGATGAGCACGATGTCGTTGTCGAAAGGCAGGGCGTTGTAAAAATCGCCGACGGTAACGTCGCCCGCGTCTATATCGGCCCTGAAGGAACCCGCGTTTTGCAGCGCGATCTCGGCGGAGGCCGCTCTGAGCATGTAATCGGCTATCAAATTTCCGAAATTGGTTTCTTCGTTGAAAGGCCTTTTCAGGTCGACTTCGGCCTCGCCGATCACCTGGTTCATTATAGCGTCGAGCTTGCGCAGATAATCGGCTATGACCCTGGCGCAGTCGCCGTCCGGCTCCACCTGGTTGACCACGACCGGCACGACCTCGGCGCAAAAGTCGAAGGGTTTATAGGTTTCGCTGTCGAAAAGGATCTCTATTTTAGTGAGCTGCGCCCCCTTCGCGAATCCGTTAAGGGCCACCAGCGTGGTTTCACCGGCTTTTCTGACGCCGGTCATCTGATTGGTGAAATCGAGCCCGACGACCATGTTTATTCCGCTTTTGACCAGAAGGTCGAGAAGCGCTTTGTCTTTTTCGTAGTCGAGCTGGGTGAGCGCGACGGTGAAGTCTGCGCCGCTTTCGGCGGCCTTTTTCTTGAACAGCTCTATCGTTTCGGTTTCGCCCTTCATGGCGATTTCAGAAACGTTTTTGATGGTCGAGTCGGTGAGTGTTTCCGGAGGAGTTATTCCGAGGACGGCTATTTTGAATCCGTCGTTATTGACATCGAAGACCGCCTCGTCCCTGAATTCGCCGAATGGTTCGCCGTTCTTTTTATTTCGAACGTTAGCTGCGAGGATCGGAAAATTGGCTTCCGCCGCGCGCGCCTTTAAAACTTCGAAGCCGTAGTCGAACTCGCGGTTGCCGAGCAGCATCGCGGAAACTCCCATTAAATTCATCGTATCGACGACTGCGCGGCACTGCGAATAATAACTGTGGGCGGTACCGGGGAAGTCGTCGCCGCAGTCGAGCAGATAAAACGCGGACCTGTTTTTTTGCGCTTTTTTTCTCAGCTCCGATATTTTAGAGATCAAAAAAGGCATACCGCCGACCATCATTCCGCGGTAAGGTTCACCGCTGGCTTTATAGGAAACTATATTTCCCTGAAGTATGCCGCTTACGACGAAAGTGACCTTCGTCGTCTTCGCTATATCTATGAACGAATACGAGATTATGAAAAGCATGACGAACACAAAATAAAAAATAGATTTGAGTAACTTTTTCATGGCAGTAATGATTATATTAAAAATGCGCGGGTTTGTCAATAATTAAAAATAGCCGCGGTTTAAAATAACTATTGACTAAAAAAGACAATAATGTTAAGATAATATGCTGATTTTAACGTCAGGCGAAGCGCCGGCGTCGGCCGAAAAGCCGTCTTCGCCTTTTATCTGGATCAATTATGAAAAAAACGCGAAACATAGTAACATATGGCGCCAATAATGCCCGATCTGTAAACAGGTTCAGGGCTCCGTATGCGCTTGCGCTTCTGTGCGCGCTTCTATTGGTGTTTTCGCCTGGATGCACGGGGTCGAAATTGCCCGATGACGGAGCTTCTTCGAGTCTGGCCATGAAAGCGGCCGACTCGGGTCTCATAAAAAAGGAATTTATAGAATCAAAGCTGATAACGGCTCTCGAATCTAAAAGCCCCGAAAAAATAAAGGCGCTTTTCGACCGCTCTCTGGTACGGGCGGCCCATTGGAAAAGCCTTATAGACCTTGCTTGCTCGCTTAACGAGAGCCGCGTCGAGGCAGGCGGCCTGCAGGCTTCGACGTATCAGGCGTCTGACGGCGGCATGATAAGCGACATTTCTTTCGATTATAAACTCTACGGTTTTACGGGCCTCGAATACGACCTTTTTGTAAAGGAAGGCCGGATGGTGTTCAGCCTTAAAACATCCGACGGCGGCGGAGAAACTTCGCAGAAAATAATATCCGACGAATTCGCCGGCCATTATCATCTGAAAGGGCGTGTCATAAACGAAAAATTGAATCCGGTCCGCGGCGCCGCGGTCACGCTCGAAACCGAAAAGCATAATTTTTCCTGCACCACCGACGATAACGGCGAATTCAGCCTCGAATTCATCGACGCCGGAACTTTTACCGTCAGATTCGATAAAACCGGTTATAAACCTTCCGAAAAAAAAATAGCGGACATAAAAAAAGGCGAATATTCTCGGGCCGCCGACATGACGCTGGAACGCCTGTCCTCCGCGTCGCCGGGGATCTCGCCTGACGAAGACATCGACGCCGGCGGAAACGAACTGCAATGCATCCTGATGCCGGGCAGCGAAACGCGCAACAACAGGCTTGCGGCCGCCGCTTCGAACAAGTCTGTCAAGCTGAGCTGGCCCGACCTCAAATTGAGCGCTCAAAAACAATATTCATACAAAATCTTTCGCAGGAGTCCGTCCGACGAAAATTTCAAATTGATATCCACCGCGGCAGACGCCGATAATTACACCGACGATGGTCTCGTGAACGCCTGCGTTTATATTTACAGGGTCGAGGCGTTCGTTTCCGACGGCCCCTCTCAGGCGGCCGCGATCGTGTTCGGGCCCGTGGCGGCCGTTCCGGCTTCGCTTAAACTTGCCGTCGAATTCGAGGATATATTTTCCGGATCACTTAAATGGGCCGGAGTTAAGCCGCGCGTGATCGCAGCCAAGCCGTTTTCGGGCGGCCGCTATATCTCTTTCGATCCCTTCGAAACGTTCTCGCTGTCGTTCCTGACGCCCCGTAAAATTAAAAACGGTTACTACAAGGCTTTTTTATATGTGCAGCGCGCCAGGTCCGATTCGGCCCTCAAGATCGAAATAAAGCAGTTCGGCGATCCCGAAGAGAGCAAGTCCTTCTACCGCGGCGAGGTCAGCCTGAAAACTACCGGCCCGAAAGCGAAACGCGATGTCATCGAGCTGGGCGAAATGCTCATAGAGCCTAAAAACTGGAAAAACGAACCCATAAGCGAAGACCACTGCGAGATGTCGATAAAGATAAGCAGGACCGAAGATCCCGCAAACGATTCAGGGAGCGCCGAAAAAAGCGTCGGCGAAAACCGTGTGGCGCTCGACGTTATCGAGTTCGTCAAGATAGACTGACAAGCCGCGGCCAAAAATTCAGGGTGATTTGTTAATGTATGAAATATCAGCGAAATTCTCCATTTCATCGGCGCATTTTTTATCCGATTACGAGGGTAAATGCCGGAGCCTTCACGGCCACAACTGGAAGATCACCGTGTATCTCGAGGGCGCAGAACTCGACAACCTCGGAATGCTCGTCGATTTTAACGTCCTTAAAAAATATTTCAAGATCATCGAGGGCGAACTCGACCACCGCAGCCTTAACGAACACGAATATTTCAGCCGGAAAAATCCGACCGCCGAAAATATCAGCGAATATATATTCAACCGGATGGCGGCTCTTCTTGAGGCCGACAATATCGACAGCGCAGAGGTCAGTAAAGTTTCGGTTTATGAAACCGAAAACTGCGAAGCCGTTTATTACAAATAAAAAACAATTATGAATAATTACCAGTTATCTGAAAAATTCAGCGAAATGGGCGTGATGTGCGAGTATGCAGGCGGCAGCGTTTTCCGCGCCCGGGCGTTTTCGAAGGCGGCCGAGATTCTCGCGTCGCTCGAAACTGAATTATACGAGCAGGAAACCGGGTTCGAAATAGAGGGCATCGGACGCGGCGTTAAAGACATCATAATCGATTTTTTGACGGCCGGCAGATCCAAAGCGTATGATGAGCTCAAACAAAGCGTGCCCGAGGATATTTTTTCTATGCTCGCTATTTCCGGGATCGGTGTCAAAAAACTGAAGGCCCTTTGCGAAGCACTGGGCGTGCAAAGGCTCGACCAGCTTCTGGCGAAGGCTGAAAACGGCGAGGTGAGGCTCGTGAAGGGCTTCAGCGCCGCCGGCGAAGCGAACATAATCCAGGAAATAGCCAGGATCAAATCCGAGAGGCATTCGAAACTTTTTTTCGCCGCTGAAAGGCTTTTTGGCGAGATATCCCGTGAAATTAGCCGTCTGGAAGGAATAGCCGATATTTCTCCCGCGGGCGAATTTGCAAGAAAACTTCCCGTGGTCAATAAACTATCCTGCACGGTCGTTTACCGCTCGGAGATCAGCTGCGAAGAAATATCCGCCCGTATAATCGACGCGCTTAACATCGCGGGATGCGATATATTCGTTTGCGGCGATATCTCGCTGCTAAAGGTCCCCGGTTTTTATTCGGATTTCCCCGCCGAATTTTTCCTGGTAAGGCAGTGTGCGGCGTCGGAGAACATAAAAAAACTGCTCGCCTTTTCTTTTGAATATCTTGAACATGGAGCTAAGAAAGTGGGTCCGCCGGGCGGCATAACCGCGAAAAACGAAACCGAATATAAGCTGAGAGTGATATTGTTTCTGGCGGAGAATTTCGAGTTCATGGATTTCGTCAAAGTTTCGCCGGAGCATTCCGAGCTGGCCTGGAAAAACATGCAGCCCGAAAGTTTCCGGAACCTGAAATTGTTCACGACCGATAAGATCAAAGGCGTATTTCACGTTCATTCTAATTACTCCGACGGCGGCGACTCTCTTGAAACCATAGTTTTCAAGGCTAAAGAGATGGGCCTGTCATATATAGGTATAACCGACCATTCCAAAAGCTCCGCCTACGCGGGCGGTCTGAGTGCCGAAAGGCTTTTCCGGCAGTGCGCCGAGATAGAAGAGCTCAACGCTAAATACGCTCCTTTCAGAATTTTTAAAGGTATCGAGTGCGACATATTAAAGGACGGGACGCTCGACTTTCCTGACGAGGTCCTTAAAACTCTTGATTTCGTGATAATTTCGGTGCACTCGCACTTCAAGATGGCTCCGCCCGAGATGAGCGAGCGCATCCGCCGCGCGGTCTCGAACCCCTTCGTCACCATGCTCGGGCACATGACCGGGCGCCTTCTTACTAAAAGAAAAG
>MGFH01000207.1:14690-22970 GCA_001791795.1 Candidatus Wallbacteria bacterium GWC2_49_35 | reverse complement strand
GTGTTGATGACGGCCTGTCTTTTAGCGGAAATGCCCACGAGCCTCTGTTTGTCCTTCGTGAAGCCCACTATTGACGGCGTGGTGCGTCCGCCTTCGGAATTGGGTATAACTACCGGTTCTCCGCCTTCGATAACGCACATGCATGAATTAGTCGTACCGAGATCGATTCCTAATACTTTTGCCATAATAATACCTCCAAAATTTATTAACTTCTCAACTATGTTAAAATTTAAATTTCGACTTTTTAAAATTTTTACAAATTTCACTTAAATTAAAGCAAAGAATGTGCCAACTCGAAAATCATCATATTTATTGAACTTTTTTCTATTCCGACATTCCAATACTCTCAACTGCATTAATTTCAGCATTTTATACACACTACTGCGGCAAAATTACTCAAGCATTTTTGTGTATTTATTACATATATGTCCACGCATGAAAGCAGAAAGCCGTCGAAAATTTTATTTTTCAGACGGCTTTTTGTTATTTTTTAATTTTTATTTTTATAAACTATTTCTTTTCGTTCTACTTGGCAACTTCGCCGCTTTCGATATGCAGCACGGCTTCCTGAGCTTCGAACTTGGTCCTGATCTCCTCGAAGTTCTTTGCGTATTTCTTCTCGAAGACCCTCAGGAACGCTTCGACCATTATCGGGTCGAACTGAGCTCCTGAGCATCGTTTGAGCTCTTCGAGGGCGACCTCGGCGGGAAGGCCTTTTCTATAGGAACGGTTCGAGGTCATGGCGTCGAAAGTGTCGGCCACGCATATTATACGGGCGCCGAAAGGTATCTCGTCCTTCGCGAGTTTCGAAGGATACCCTCTGCCGTCGTATCTTTCGTGGTGGTGCTTGACTATGGGGATTTTATCCACCAGGAACTCGATCGGCTCGAGAATCTGCGCGCTCATGACCGGGTGCATCTGGATTATCTTGAATTCTTCGTCGGTCAGCTTTCCAGGCTTGCACAATATATTGTCGCGTATGCCTATTTTACCTATGTCGTGCAGTAACGCGGCGAATTCGAGATCGTCCTTCTCCTTTGAAGAAAGCCCGAGCTCGCCCGCGATGGCAAGAGAATATTCGGCGACGCGCTGCGAGTGGCCGTGCGTGTATGAGTCTTTGGCGTCGAGGGCGTTCGCGAGCACTTTGAGGGTGCTTTTATAAAGGTTTCTGATGTTCTGGTATAATTTGGCGTTTACGATCGGGCTCGCGCACTGCGCGGCTATAAGTTCGAGCAGTTCCATATCGTGAGTGTTGAACGGGATGTCGCCCATCCTGTTGATAACTTCGAGTACGCCTATTATTTTATCGTTATGCTTCAGTGGAACGCATATGAGCGATTTGGTTACGAACTTGGTCTTCTCGTCGCCTTCCTTGTAAAAGCGGGCGTCCTTCGAAGTGTCGGGCACGACGCAGTTCTCGCCCGTCTGAGCTACCCAGCCGGCGATGCCCTGGCCTACCTTCAGCCTTATCAGGCGCTTGACCTCGGCGCCTTTTTCGCCCTGGGCGATCTGGAAGGTGAGTTCGTTCGTGGCTTCGTCTAAAAGCAGTACCGACGAAGTTTCCGAGTTCATGACCTTCGTCGCCATGGCCATGATGTTGTCTAATAACTGGTCCAATTCGATCGAACCGGCGATGATCTTCGAAACTTCGTACAGCGTTTTTAATTCGTTGACCTGCTGCTTTTCGATGAGGCGCCTGTCAAAATTCTTCATGACGCCGAAAGCGTCTTCGACGAAATCGCCCAGAAGCCTTATTTCGCGTTCGTCCAGGTCGAGCCTTAAAATATGATGGTTGAGTTTTATGATAATAGCGCCTAATAACTGGTGTTCGTCCGCCAAAGGCATTATCTGAACGAAAACGCCTTCGCTGAGCTGCTCAACGGCGGCACGTGATTTTTTTAAATTCGCTATGTCGACTCTATTCAGATGTTCGAGCACGATGGCGCCGAAATTATCTACCATAATGGCATCGGATGCGTTCCTGCACTCCCAGCTGCAGCCGGCCCCGGCGTCGCCTCTGTATAAATAAAGCGAAGAATAAAGGCCGTCAGTGAAGAAACTTACGCCTTCGACGACCGTCGAATATAACTTTGAAATGGATTCGGCCGCGTATAATTTCTTATAATATGATATATATTTTTCGTATTTCGCCTCGCGCGAAACGGATTTGTCGTACTTGCCGCTCAATTCCTCGAACGGTATATTGTACTGTTTTCTGTATCGCGAACGTCTTAAAATCCTGACGATATTGACTGGTTTATAGCCGTTGTCTTCATCGAAATAGACGACTATGCCGGATATTCCGCGTTCCTCAGTGGCGCCGGTGAATTGAACGGTCCGCTGCGTACAGAATTGCTCTATGGCCAGTTCTTTTTTGATGCCGACTACAGAGTCGAACGATCCAGTCATGCCCAGATCGGTTATATAGGCGGTGCCTTTCGGCAGGATGCACTCGTCGGCGGACTGAATGTGCATGTGAGTGCCGAAAATAGCATTAACGCGGCCGTCGAGGTAATAGGCGAAAGATTTTTTCTCTATTACCGACTCCGCGTGAAAGTCGATTACAATTATATCGGCATCGTTTTTGATCCTGGCGACCTCGGCGTCGCAGGTCCTGAAGGGGCAGTCAAGTATCGCTTTATTTTCGCGGCCTATTATGGGCATTATGCTTTCACGGCCGAGAGCGTTCATCACGGCCACTTTAAGGCCGTTTCTGGCGGTGATGATACGGCAGCCCGAGCCCGGAGTTCCCTCCGGATAATTAATGGGCCTTATAAGCCGGTCGTTATCAATAATTTTAAGGATATCTTTTTTAGACCATGTATGGTTTCCAAGCGTCACGGCGTCAGTGCCTAAATTTAAAATCTGCTCGAAGGTCTGCGGGGTGATCCCGAGCCCTTTGGCAGCATTCTCTCCGTTGGTTATTATAAAATCGGGCCTGTATTCAGATATTAATTCAGGCATCAACTCCGAGTAAGCAAGCAAACCCGGATCGTCGTTGATATCGCCTATCGCCATAATTTTCATAGCAATCCGCCTTTTAGCATCTTACAGGAGATTTTATCATAAAGACTTTAAAAAGTCAATCAACGCCGTTTAAAAGTCGATAGAAATATTCCTGTTTCCGTAAGCCTTTTCTGACCCCAAAAAATAATAACGCGCTTTCACGGTAAATTTATATTTTTCCTATGTATAATTATAACACCGCTGTCTGAAAAAAGTAAGGCCATAAAGCGCTTTTATTTATGAACTGGTTAATAATGCTATAAAACCAGGGACTGTCAGGCGGCTGTAATTTAAAAACACGGGCGATAAATCAGCGGAATAAACCACCGGAAATAAATTGAATTTAAACGGTGAATATGCTAAAATTACCGTTATGAGAATTTTTATGAAAAAGTATCTGCCTTTATTAATGTCGGCGGCCCTTGTTTTTTTCGCCGCGCCGCAAATTTCGCCCGGCCCGGTGTTAGCGGACGATAAAAACGGACGATACAGCGCCGACGAGCGCGAAAAAAAGATATTCAGGGAGTCTTCGGTTAAAAACTTCAGCTGCTACGAATACGAAGTGGGCCTCGGCTCGAGCTCTCAAACCGCGCGGCTGCTTCTGACGAATCATTATGACGAAGGCGCCAAAATCAAACTCGCCCGCCGTTACGACAAAAACGGCAATCTCGCTCTCGAAGACCACTACATATACGACCGGTCAGGCAATAAAATAGCGAAGGTCATTAAAACGCCTGCCGGTCCGGCCGTTTCCAAATGGCTCTACAGATACGACGGTGCGCGAAATATGGTTCGCATGACGCTTTTCAGCGCGGCCAACGAAATTCGCGGCGATTGGTCTTTAAAATACGACGGCGGCAGGCGCATGGTGGAAATAATAGAATCGGACGGCGACGGCGATATATTCAACAGGTCCTCGTCGGTTTACTCGGGCAATAAAATAATCGAAACCAATTATAACGCCGACAACGAGATCGACAATAAGAGAATTTACACGCTCGATCAGCGCGGGAAAAAAACCGGGACGGTTCTTTACGACCGTTCCGGCGTCGAAAAAACCAAAACCTCCTACATTTACGACACCGCCGAAAATCTTATCGAAAACGCCGCATACCGTCAAAACGGCGGCTTATCGTTCAAACTCATCCACAAATACGATTACGAGAACAAACTGATCGAAAAAACCAGTTTCGGTCCCGACGGCCTGCCCGATAAGATCTACCGTTTCGTATACGAAAAACATTAATACCATAAATATCATGAAAACGCCAAAACAAAAAAACGGCGGAATGTCTTTTAGGATCATCCGCCGTTTTTGTTATGACGCTTCATTTATCCGGCGTTTTTGCCGGCCTTAACTCATCTTATTTTTTTATGTTTTTCTCGAGCAGATCGATGGTCTTTTTGAGCATTTCAGCGGCTTTGACCTTGTCGCCTCTCTTCTTATAGGCGTTTCCCATCATCGAATAAAGGTGCGCCTGTTCTTCGGTCCCAAGTTCTCCGCCTTTAACCAGAGATTCGGCCTCAGCGAGGGCCTCGGCGTCTTTGCCGGCCTTAAGGTATACCTGCACGATCTTCATCGCTACCATTTTTTTCTTGTCTTTGAGATGGTCCGCAGGAATATACGAAGGCAGTTTCATAGCGGCGAGTTTTTTTAAAACCGCTATTGCTTCGTCTACTTTTCCCTCTTCGACATAAACGTCGGCCAGGTCGTTATAGGATTTTCCGAGCATCATGAAATTTTTAGCTTCATCGCGCTGTTCGGGGGTGAGATTCTTCATGAAATCAGGGCGGCCTCCTTTGCCGGGCATCATGCCTTCACGGCCGGGACGCGGAGGCTGCGGACCATCGGGTCCGTCAAAACCTTCAGGCGGAGCGGGAGGCTCTTCGACATTCCTGCCGGCGGCCGCTTCGGGCATTCCGGCGCTGTAAGCCGCCTGAGGGAAAGAAGAGATCAATAACCCAGTGAGAATAACGACCGCGAGCATCATTAAGGGATTCGCTGATTTTTTTAACATAATACCACTTCCTTTTTCATGTTGATTATTTTTATAAACCGGCTTATGATTTATTTTTTTATCGGATTTCAGACAAATGCTTACGGGCATGCACGTTATTGCATGGATTCATTGTAATCGCTCAGGTAACGTATACTTTCCATATAATAATCGCTGAGATCGCTTCCGGTGTTCTGCGCCAGTATGCCCGATTCGTAATCTTCGAAGAAGACCCCGCCGCCGAAGACATCCGCCTCGGAATCCTGCACGCCCGAGACGAAAACCTGTTCTCCGCTAAATATAAAGTTTTGAGAATATTCAGTCTCGTCGCCGCTTTCATAGATCCGTTCATAATATTCGTTGAGACCTTTCAGATATGCGCTGTATGAAATATAAGACCTTTTCTGGATCTCTTCGCTGCGTTCAAGATCGACGTAATCGGAATTTTTAGTGTTGTAAAGCGTGCTCGAGGCCATCCACATGAAGCCGGCAAGCAAAACCAGCACCATAGCGTATGCCGACGCGTGCGCGAAAAAGAACGACCTTTTTTTCCTGTTATAGGAATCGGCATGCCTGTCAGCGAAACTTCCCGACAGCTGAACGCGGTTGAGCTTCAGGAGCTTTTCGTGCGCGCATCCGGAAACCGCGTCTTCGATGCGCTGAAAAAACGCCGAGCATTCGCGGCAGCTCTGAAGATGATCGATCTCAGGGGCGCCGAGCTCCTGAGCGGCTTCGAGTTTAGCGCGGACGCCGGGGCACGGCGACGAGGATATATTATCGTTGTTTAATTCATTTTTTTCATTCATTTTCGTTCACCTTCCCGCCTCCGGCGTTACCGCCGCCATATTCTTTAAGTATACCGGCCATTTTAGCGCTGCCGTTGAAAAACCTGGACTTGACCGTGCCTTCGCTTATATCGAGCACCTTCGCTATCTGTTCGCAACTCATTTCGGATATGTACTTGAGCATTAAAACTTCACGGTAGGTTTCGGGCAATCTGGCTATAGCCATGTCGAAATCGGTCTTAAGTTCCACTTCGTCGTATTTTTCCATTACGACGCCGCCGGCTTGAAAGAATAAATAAACGCTGTCGACCATTTTTCTGAAATAACTCTTACGATTGTGGTTCTGGATCAGGTTTCGCGCGATCTGGTAGATGTATGACGCCGCGGACCTTTCGTCTTCGAAAGCCAGGCCCCCCTCCTTTTCCGCTCCGCCGTTGAGCTTTTTAAAAAAGATCATGAACGCTTCCTGCGCGATGTTTTCGGCGTCTTCGTATGATCCGGCGATCGAGTTTTTAATGAAATAGGAGAGGCGAAGATAGTATTTCGAATAAACCGCATCGAAATCGTTGAACCCTTCGTTTATTATTGATTTGTATTCGCTCATTCCGATCGCTTCCATGCCTTATAATTTTACCCGGCCTGAAAAAAGTTCATAAATTTTTAATTTTATTTTATGAACGGTTTTCCGCCGTTATGCGGCGCGCAATATATGATGCAGAATTTTACCGCGGTTATCTGATATCGTCGGGATCGGCATCCAGATTGTTGCGCAGCTTATGTTCCAGAAATTCCTCGTAGGTGCCCGGATAGTCGCGCAGTTTTCCTTCGTAGATCTCGAGCACCCTGGTAGCCACGTTCGATACGAAATCGCGGTCGTGCGAAACGAACAGCACCGTGCCGTCGTATTTAACGAGCGCTTCCTTCAGCACGTCCTTGGCCAGCACGTCGAGGTGGTTGGTGGGCTCGTCGAGTATCAGGAAGTTCGACTGCCTTAAAAGCATTTTAGCCAGCGAAAGCCTGGCGCGCTCGCCGCCGCTCAATATCGACACCGATTTATTGACGTCGTCGCCGCTGAATAAAAACGTGCCAAGCAGCGTCCTCAACTTCGGTGCCATATCCATCGGACAGTTCTGCGAAACCTCGCCAAGCACTGAATTGGTGGGATTGAGCTCCTGCGCCTGGTCCTGCGCGAAATAATCTATTTTGACGTTGTGGCCGAGCCGCGCTTCGCCCGCGGTGGGATCGACATTCTGCGTTATGACCTTGATGAGCGTGGTCTTTCCGGCGCCGTTGACGCCGAGCAAAACTATCTTTTCGCCGCGGCTGATCGTGAAGGACATGGGCTCGAAAATCTTTGCCGCGCCGTAGGATTTTGTCACGTCGTACGCCTCGACGACCACGTCGCCGGACGGCAGCGCCTTCGGAAAGAAGAATTTGATCTTTTTGCGCCGGGGCGGAAGCTTTATCTTCTCCATCTTCTCGAGCGTCTTGATGCGGCTCTGCACGAGCTGGGCCTTGTCGATCTTCGCCCTGAAGCGGTCTATGAACTCCTGCATCTTCTCGATCTCGTCCTGCTGCTTGTCGTAGGCGATATAAAGTTTGTCGATGCGGTCCTCGCGGTCGAGAAGATACTTCGAGAACAAACCGTGATAGACCTCGAGTTTAGAAGCGTATATCTCGAATATCTTTTTGACGACGGAGTCCATGAAATGCCTGTCGTGCGAAACGATAATGACCGATTTAGGATAGTTCTTCAAAAAGTTCTCCAGCCAGTTGCGCGCGTCGATGTCCAGGTGGTTGGTAGGTTCGTCCAGAAGCAAAACGTCGGGCTTCTGCAGCAGGAGTTTCGCCATGTATATCTTCATCTGCCAGCCGCCCGAGAACTCGGATACTTTTTTGTTCCACTGGCGGTGAAGGAACCCCAGACCGCGCAGCACGTCGTGGATGTCGGCGTCTATGGTGTGCGCGTCGGTCATCATTATCTTTTCCTGCAGATCGCCGTAGCGGTCGAGCAGTTTCTGATACTGATTTTCGTCGTAATGGCCGCTGGAGAACAATTCCTCGATCTCGCCCGCTTCTTTTTTGAGTTTGATGACCTCTTCGAACACTTCGGAAACTTCGTCGTATAAAGTCTTTTCCGACTGCATGATTATGTCCTGCGGGAGGTAGCCGAAGGTAGTGCCCTTCGGGCAGTTGAACTCTCCACTGTCGCTCGAATCGATGCCTGCGAGTATCTTGAGTATCGTCGATTTGCCGGAGCCGTTTTCACCGCAGAGCCCGACGACCTCGTTGTCGTTAACGTGAAATGTGACTTCCTTGAACAGGCATCTGTCCCCGTGGTTTTTGGAAAGGTTTTTTACCGCGATCATAAATTCCCCGTTTCTTTTTGCGTTATAAAATAGTGATAATTTTCTGAAAATATTTGCGTTTTTAATTTTATAGTAAAAGACATAAATTAATTTTGCTGTCCGGCAATAATCTTTTCTCCGCTC
>MGFH01000207.1:0-14673 GCA_001791795.1 Candidatus Wallbacteria bacterium GWC2_49_35 | reverse complement strand
TCGCCTACGGCGCCTGCGGAGGCTTCGCTCCGAAAAATTATTGCCGGCCTTCCTGGTGTAAACTAACTAATTTCGCTTACTATATTATTCTAAAATCCGTAGAAAAGCCGTAAAGACAGCTAAACCCGGCATCGTTATCTGACGTTGAATTTTTTTCTGCACTCGTTGACCTGCTCGGCGTTGCCTATGACTATGAGTACGTCGTCGTTTTTGAACACATAATTCGATTTTGGATTATGCCTGTATTCTCCGCTCTGATCGTTAT
The DNA here is from genome assembly GCA_001791795.1 of Candidatus Wallbacteria bacterium GWC2_49_35. Classification (GTDB taxonomy): domain Bacteria; phylum Muiribacteriota; class UBA9980; order UBA9980; family UBA9980; genus UBA9980. The sequence continues at coordinate 14,408 of MGFH01000207.1, read as the reverse complement.
TGGTTGCGATGACCAGAAGGCCGGTGGCGTCGTTGATATTGGCTTCCCTGAGAGTCTTTCCGATAAGGGTTGACTCGCGCCCGAGCGAGAGTTCCTCGACGCGAAGCGACGCGTCCTGGCTTCTGAGCATCTTGTCGAGGAAGGAAACGACCTTCGGCCTTATCATTTCGGAGGCCATGCGCATCCCGCCGATGGCGTTCGCCGAAACTATCGAGTCGGCGCCTGCCTTGCGCAGCTTCGGTATCGAATCGTCCTCCATCGCGCGCGTCACGATGCGTATAGTCGGATTAAGGCTTTTGGCGGTAATGACTATGAACAGGTTGTCCTTGTCGCTCGGAAGCGCGCATACGAGTCCGGCGGCGCGTTTAATGCCGGCCTGAATGAGTATATCGTCCTCGGAAGCGTCGCCCTGTATGAATAAAATGCTTTCTTTGCAGTGGATTTTATCGAGCTGTACTATATCTTTGTCGATAGCTACGAAGGCGCGGTTGGTCTTGTAAAGTTCGTCGATGACGTGGCGCCCGACGCTGCCAACGCCGCATATTATATAGTGCGAATGTAGTTTGTCGATTTTCGCCTTCATCTTCTTCCTCCTTAAATATCCGTTGAGCTCGCCTTCTATAATCAGGGCCGTGACCATACTTATCGCATAAACGAAGGCTCCCATGCCTATAACGATAAGAAATATCGTGAAGAGCCTGCCGTTGGCGGACAGTTCATGCGTCTCGCCATAACCTACGGACGCAAGGGTTATGACCGTCATGTAAAGCGCGTCGAAAAAACTCCAGCCTTCCAGCCATACGTAGCCCATAACGCCGCTCACGAATATAAAAACTATCAATATAAAAGCGTTTACGAGTTTACGCCGAAGTTCTTCCATATCGCCCATAAAATTCCGCCTTTGATCAATTGGATAACATATCTATGAACGCTTCGAGCCTGGTCACTATTCCGGCCTTAGCGCTGTGTTCGTCTATCGTCAGGTTTAAAAAAGGGATGCCGCGATCGCGCGCCTCGTTCTGGATTATGCTCACCAGTATCGAATCAAGGCCGCAGCCGAAAGGGGCCAGATATATCAGACCGTCGGCGGCGAAATCCCTGCCGCTCATAAAATAGAGCGCGGTGCGGTATATCTCGCGGCCGAACGACCAGAAGAGCCCTGAAGGGAATTTCGAGAAATCGCAGATGAAATCGTCCGACGGCATATCTTCATAAGTGACCCCGGCGGCGTCGCGCCTGTTCAATTCGCTTAAGACGCCCATATTGATATAATCGTCGTAAACGTTATAAGGATGGCCTATCACGCCTATCTTGAGCCTGAATTTCTTAAGTATCTCGCCGCGGAATATCTTCGTTTTCTTGTTCTGTAAAAAAATATGACTTTTCACGCCTTCGGAGTACGCCCTGCTTATTTTTGCGTTATTCGACGTGAAGTTGCGGCCGATGTCGCGGAAAACGCTTTCATTCGAGTAATTATGCGTATCGAAGAGGTTATCTATCAGGTACGGCGCCTTCGAGCCGCCGGCCGCGGGGATTTTGTCGGGATAGACGCAGCATCTGACCATGTCGGTGAAGCCTATGACCTTCGGGCAGACGTAACTTTTATGTTCGAGCCGGAAGAAGCGAGGCAGAAAAAGATAATCGTTGTTTTCGCCGAAAAGCGATGCGACGTGGCCGAATGCGAGTTTTATCGGAAGGCATGAATCGGTATGGGCGTATTTGGAGCCGCATTTAAGGGTGTTGGCCGAAGACGGCGCCGAAGTGGAAACCTCCACGCCAAGCCCGTTGAAAAAAGCCTGCCACAAGGGAAAATAACGGTAATATAAAAGCGTCCGCGGTACGGCGAGTTTCGCCGGAGAATTCAGCATTTTCCTACCCTAAACGCCCATTATTTTTACAATGACGCTCCGCTGGCGCGGCCCGTCGAATTCAGCCAGGTAAACGGTCTGGCCTTCCTTGAGGTCGAACCTGGCCCCCGTTATGGGAACGGCGGCGTAATTTCCGATGAATATGGACTTAAGGTGGGCCTCGGCGTTGTTGTCGATCATGTTGTGAACGTAGCTTGAATGGTAGGGAACGAGCTTCTGGAGTATGATCTCGAAATCTTCCTTAAGGTTTTCCTCGCAGTCGTTGATATAAAGCGCGGCGGTCGTGTGCGGGAGAAAAACATGGCAGACGCCGTCGACTATATCGCTTTTTGAGAGGATCTCTTCGAGGGCCGGCCTGATGTCGTGGCCTTCGAGAGGGTTAGTGGTCTTTATACCGAACTTCTCTGTGTGTATTCTCAAATTGAACTCCGTTTATAATAAAAAATAAAGCCATAAGGATGCGCTGAATAATATAAAACAGACAGTTAAATCCTAATAATTTTAAAGCGTATACATTATATCATATTTTTTTAAAAATATCAATCGCGGCGCTTTTTAATTGCCGTTTCGATATTTTTCTCGACTTCGTCGAAATCGATGTCATTTTCGGCGCTGAATATTATTTTTCCAGTCTTATCGATAATAAAGATCGCGGGCGTGCGGTTGATGCCGAATTTATCGGACGCGTCGTACGACACGCTGAAAGTGTTTTCGGTTATTTTATCGAAGAAGTTCTGATAACCCGAAATTCCGTTGTTTTTAACGAAATTCTTAACAGCGGCGCGCTCGAGCGGTTTATCGACGTTTATCGCGAAAAGATAAATGCCCTTTTTATATTTTTTCTGTATATCGCGCATGAATTTCATGTCTTTTACGCAGTTTTCGCACGACATAAACCAGAACCATACGAGCGCTGGCGCCTTTGAATTATCGCCTCCGCCGAACGATAGCAACATCTCCGCGCCGCCGGCGACGGGAACGACCGAGATGTCCGGAGCTGAGTCGCCCGAGGCGAGAGCCCTGAAAGCGGCCTGCTCCTGCTGCGCCCACGAAACCGAAGTCGAAAAAATAATTAAAGATGCCGCTAACAAGGCGGCGGCGATTTTCAATAAAAACGGAGCTTCTGGTCCGGTTATTTTCATAATAGCCCCCCTGGAAGTTATTTTACATAAATGACATTTTCGCATAAGCGCATTCGAAATCCGCGTATTTTTATATAAGTTGAAAAACCTTTATAATCTTCAGTTTTTGCGCATGAGCGCGTAGAAAAATCCTTCACTGCCTTCGGCGTCCGGCAGTATCTGCATCATTTCATAGTCGCCGTCGAGGATGTTGAATTCATATCCGAACCTGTCCATCCTGTCCTTGAGAGAAACGACGCTGAAATTTTTATTTGCGTTTAAAAACTCCGAGACCATTTCGGAATTTTCCTTTTTATTTATAGTGCATGTGCAATACAGCAGATAGCCGCCGGTTTTAAGGAGCCGAGCCACGTTAGCCAGAAGCGGCTTCTGTATCTTCGGCATAGCTGTAAGGTCGGAGCCGTTGAAACGGTACTTGAGTTCAATACGGCTTCGCATAAGGCCCAGCCCCGAACAGGGCGAGTCGAGAAGCACGCGGTCGAATATTTCGTCGTCGCTTCCTATGGAGCTGAATTTGCCGCTGAGTTTACCCGCGTCGAGGAATTCAGACGACGCGCACATCGTAAAAATGTTGTTCAGCTTCAACCGGTCGATATTATCGTTTATTTTCGAAATTTTAGCCTCGGCAGTGTCGACGGCTATGATCTTAGCCGCTGAGGAGGAAAGTTCGGCTATGTGCGTGGCCTTGTTGCCGGGCGAGGCGCAGGCGTCGAGTATCAATTCGTCCGGCCGGGCGTCAAGAAGATAAGCGGCCAGAAAGGCGCTCCTGCCCATGGGCGTCAGAAGGCCGGCTCTGAACTCGTAAAGGTCGGTAAGCGTGAAATTGAACGCGCTCCTGTCACACGAATAATAAGGCGTGTCGCGGTAGACCCTTTTCACGTCGACCATGTATTTTTCGCTAAACTTCGCGATGAACTCGTCCCTTAACTTCTGGCTATGTAGAATCGTGCAGTTGAGCCTGAAAACGGCTTCCGGAAATTTGATGGAATTTTCAAGTATTTCAACGGCGTTTTCCATTCCCGCTTCAGAAATGAAATGCGACGCGAGTTCGCGCGGGCATGAATAACGGATCGAAAGACCGAGAGCCTCGTCTTTGTGTTTGAGTTCGGGCGCGGCGAAACTAGATTTTTCAAGGAAATTATTCACCGCCACGACCATAGTGCTGGCGACCGCGCCGTTATGGTACTGCCTCAGAATTATCTTCAGCTCGCTCAGAACGCCTTCTGAATTCGACTGAAAATAACACATGCCCAGTGCGAGCGATATAATTTTAAGCGTAACAGTGGAATTTTTCTTGAAAAACGCGTCTTTGATTATGAATTTTTTCGCGATATAATCGAATGTAAGGCGCCGCTGTATGTAATAAACCGAAAAATTGACCAGTTTATTGCGGTGCTCGCTTTCCACCGCGCCTTTTTTTTCGGCGTCGGCCCAGTAGGACTTAAGTCGCGTTATGCGGTAGTCGGCGTTGGTTATGAAAAAATCGAATATTAAATATATGTTGGCGAGTTTCGGCATTAGTGTTCCTTATTCCGCCCAAATAGCGGTTATTCCGCCATTTGGGCGGTCATTTCGATATGGTCGATCCCGGCTTCTTTGAATGTTTCTCCGCGCCTGACGAAGCCGAATTTCTCGTACAATCCCGCAATATAGGCCTGCGAATGAAGCACGAGTTTTTTATACCCGCGGCGGCGGGCTTCTTCTATCATTTTTTCGACGATAAGCCGGCCGAGCCCCATGCGCCTGAATTCGGGGGCGACGCATATGCGGCCGAGTTTTGCCGTTTTTACGGAAGGCCCGCAGCCGCCATGGCAGGCGTAATTTATAAGCCGGCCTGCGCCCGCAGCCGCGCCCGTTTCATCGAGCGCGATCAGGTGAATCGTATCTTCGAGGTTTTCATATTCGTCGATCTCGATGGAAAGGTCCACCTTCTGCTCGCCGACGAAAACGCCCCGCCTGAGGCCGAAATATTTATCGAGCAGGCGGTCCGAATTCTGGCTGTTTATGACGATGATCTCAAAATTATGCATATCAACTGAAACCCCGCCTTAAAAACCGAGGTCCATTATTTTTTCGAGGCCGAAGTAAAAACCCTTCCGTCTGACCGATTCCCTTATCGCCAGAGCGACCCCCGGCATAAAAGAGTCGCGCGACATGCTGTCATGGCGTATGGTGAGCACCTGGCCGATATCGCCGAAAATAACCTGCTGATGGGCGAGATAGCCGGGAAGCCTCACTGAATGTATGTTCACGCCGCCGCAGTCGCCGCCTCGCGCGCCCGGCACGAGTATCTTCTCGCCTGGTTTAGACGGGCCTTCGGCGCCGGCGGCCGCCATCATTTTCGCCGTCAGAAGCGACGTTCCCGAGGGCGCGTCGGCTTTTTTGTCGTGGTGCATCTCGATTATCTCCGCGCGCTTCATGAATTTCGATGCGATGGCGCTGAATTTCATCATCAGAACCGCGCCTATGGCGAAGTTGGGAGCTACGAGCGTGAACAGATTTTTTTGCAGCGTCAGTTTTTCGAGCTCGGCGAGCTGGGGCTCCGAAAGGCCGGTCGTTCCGATAACGCAGCTTATGCCTTCATTCAGCGCGGTCCTGGCGTTTTCGAAAACGCATGACGGATGAGTGAAATCGACCATTACGTCGACCGCGCCGCCGAAAGCCGCGCGGGATATAACGCTTCCGATCTTCAGGCCGTATGCTTCTCCTGCGAACGCTTTAGCGTCGGCCAGGCCGCAGAGTTTCATATCGCCTGCGCTGGCGGTGACGGTCTCGCATACGCCGGCACCCATTCTGCCCAGACAGCCGCATACCGCTACGTTAATAACGCTCATGAGTCTTCCTTTCGCGCGCAGCGCATTTTTTTTATGATTTGTGTACGTTTTCCTTCTGATACGCGCCGCTGTAAGTTTTTTCAACGGGCGCGTCGAATTTGTAGAATATCAGCTGTATCACACGCGCGTTTTTTTCGAGATATATTCCGTTTTCGTTATACACTACCAGCAGCGCAGAAGGGCGGCCGCTGTAGCCGGAGTCCCACAGCGCGGTCTGTATGGTCGCGCCGGAGCGCAGAAGCGACGAGCGCACGCGGGCGAACGCGAACATATCGGGATCGATATTTGTTATCTCGTTAAACATGACCATGTAGCAGCCTTTTTCGAGGAACGCCCCGCCCTTTTCGTCGAAGGCGACCGGCTCGGTCTTCGACACGGCGCGTTCTTTATTCGATACGGCGATGCGGCCGGCCGAGGTCAGTTTCGAAATTTCGCGCAGCGTTAGTTCGATGCCGTTAGGCTGGACCTGTTCGCCGGGATTGGCCATAAATTCGACCAGCGGGCGCTCGCGGCATAGATAATCGCTGAATTCATTCGATGATAAAAAGTGCATAGATACCTTCCTTTTTTTATTTTATGATAATGAAATTATTAAAATTATGTTTTATTTGATTTTTTCTCTGGCTGAGGCTTTCGCGCCGCGATTTTTTTTCGCCAGGTGGTCGATGCCGGCGGTTATGCCCAGCGCGTATGCGAGTTCGCCGCCGCCCGATACAACCGTCACCGCGATATCCGAAAGCACCGATTTATGACGGAAAGGCTCGCGCGCGAATATATTAGATATGTGCACTTCCGCGAAAGGCAGACCCGCCGCCAGAAGCGCGTCGCGCAGCGCTATGGAATAATGGGTCAGCGCGCCGGCGTTCACGACGAAAAAATCATAGGCGGAGCCCGCGGTCTGAATGCGGTCGATAAGCGCGCCCTCGTGGTTCGATTGGAAATGATCTATTTCGACCGGCCTGCAGTAATTGAATTCACGGGTTATCTCGAGCATCCGCTCGAGCGTGACGGCCGGATAGATCGAAGTTTCGCGGATCCCAAGCATATTGAGATTAGGGCCGTTTATTATCAATATTTTCGTTTTCATACTTTTATCCTTTATCATGCCAGAACTTTCCCGTGCAGCCGATTCCGTCAGCCGTTTGATGCGGCCTGCCCTAAGCCATTTTCCGGAAAAAACCGAGCGCGTTTTCGCCGGTGATCCGGCAGAATTCGCCGTATTCGATATCTTTAACGGCCGATATCACTTCCGCCACCGCGCTGACGTTCGCCGGCTCATTAAGCCGCCCGCGGAGGTTCTGCGGCGCCATATAGGGGCAATCGGTCTCGAGCATTATCCGAGCGGCCGGAACGGCCGCAAATATATCGAGCATCGCCCGAGGTACGGCGTCCGGAAGACTTTTATCCCTTAAGATTTCGCCGACCGGCCGCTTAGTCTTTTCGGCAGATTTATAAAGAGTTTTCAATGGATATGTTATGCTCGCTGTGAATGAAATATATAAACCTTTATCCACGGCCCATTTCGCAAACTCCGCGTTCCCCGAATAGCAGTGAATGACGCCTTTGAAATCGAAGCCCGAGGTGAACTCCCTGAAATCGTCGAAAGCGTCGCGTATGTGTATGACGGCCGGATAATCGAGCTCTCGCGCAATACCCAGCTGCGTCAAAAAAACTTTTTTCTGCGCGGCGCGCGGCGAAAGTTCGCGGTAATAATCGAGGCCGATCTCACCGATGGCGACCACTCCCGGGTCTTTAACGCATTCGCAGATCTGAGCGACATGGCGCTCGGCGTCGAATTCCTCCGCGTTGTGCGGATGGAAACCGTAAGTGGCGTAAATATAGCCCTTATATGCCTTCGATAGTTCTATATTTTTGAACGAGGTTACCTCGTTGCAGCCGACCGATATTATTTTTTCGATACCGGCATTTTTCGCGCTGGCGATCGCTTCTTCGAGTTTTCCGCCAGCGTATTCGGGCGCGTCGAGATGCGCGTGGGTGTCCATCAAAAGCGGCAATTTATGCTTTCCTCTTTCTTAATGTTTCATTTCCTTGATGCTGCGCATATTCGCAGGTATGTCGCAGAATCGCGTGCAGCGGTTGCGGCCATTCTGCTTTGATGAATAAAGCGCGATATCGGCGCATTCGATAAGGTCTTTCTTGTCCTTCGAGTCGGACGGGAACTCCGAAACACCCAGCGAGATGGTGATCGGCACCTGCGCGCCGTTGACCCTGAAATCGTAAGACTCGATGGCCTTTCTGATACGCTCGGCCGGCACGACAGTTTCGTCGTTGGATTTTTCGGGGCATATCACGATAAACTCCTCGCCGCCGTAGCGGGCCACTATATCGACCTCGCGGACGCTCTGCTGAACGAGCCGGGCCACTTCGCGCAGCACCTGGTCGCCGACCTGATGGCCGTAAGTGTCGTTGAATTTCTTAAAATGGTCTATATCGGTGAGGATGAGCGAGAACTTATACCCGTAGCGCTCGGAGCGCGAAAGCTCGTTGCTCAGGCGCTGCTGGAAATAACGGTGCAGGTACAGTTTAGTGAGTCCGTCCGTGATGGCTAGTTTATACAAAATAGCGTTGTCGATGGCGATGGCGCCCTGCACGGAAAGCGAATTGAAAAGCGAGAACTCGCGGTCGCTGAAATAATCGGGAACGGATTTCGTGGCATTGACTACGCCGATGATGCGCTCTTTTACTATGAGCGGAACCGAAATGAGCGTTCCGGGATAGATGTCGCCTTTTTTAAATTTGCGCAGTATCTCTGAATTCTGGGCATCTTTGATAAGAAGCGGGCGGCCCGTCTGATATACGTGTCCGCTCAGGCCCTCATTGACGTCGACGTCATAACTTTCGAGATCGGATGCCGAAACTTTGGCGATGCTCGCGGTCAGTTTTCCGGTCTCCTCGTCGAAGAGCATGACTGAAGCGCGGTCGGCGCCTATCGTTTCGATATATTTCGAAAGTATGAGCTTCAGGAGGTCTTCGAGGTTAAGGACCGCGCTTATCTTCTGGCCGACCTCGTTGATCGTTTCGAGCTCCCAGACCTTGTAGGCGAGGTTCTGCCTCATGATGTCGAAATTATAGGCGAGCTCGCCCACCTCGTCGTTGGCCCCGACGGCAACGGCCGTCGCAAGATCGCCCCTGGAAATACGGTTGGCATCCTCGACGAGCCGGAATATCGGCCGGGTGAGGCTTACCGAGAATATAAGCGCGATTATAACTGCTATAATAAGGCAGACGAACATGAAATACCACACCTGCTTCTGCAGCAGCTCGGCCTCTAAGAACGCTTCCTGTTTAGTCTGTTCGAGTATGACGTAGGCGGGCGGGAAGAATATGCTCGAAAAATTCTGTGCCGGCTTGAACTTATTGAGCGGCGAGGCCGCGTATAAAAGATGATTCTCGTCAGATGAGTTCAGGATGGCCTTGAGCGCGCTGGAATCTCTGGTGGCGTCTATTTTCGATTCGCCGATCTTCGCAAGAATGAAGGGCGCGTTCGACAGTTTTTTGCCGATCTTCGATTTATCGGTGGAATGGGCCACTGCGTAGCCTTCGTGATTGATGATATACGATACGCCGGTCTTTCCGAGCTGCACCCTGTCCATGATCGGCCACAGCATTCTGAGGTCGAGGTCGGCTATGAGTATGCCGCTGACCTTGAACGCCGAGTCGCGGACCAGTATGGCCATAGTGAGCGTCGGAAGGTTGCCGTCGACGAAATAAATGTCGGACTGGTAGTATGCGTTGTAGTTGCCCTTAACTATAAGCGAATGGAGCACCTTCGATGTGAGCGGCGTCGTGTCGTGAAGCGTCGCGTAGATCTCGCGCCCTTCGATATCGATGATCGCCATGCGGGTAAAGATCTTGAAACTTGAAAGCAGCGATTCAAAAATGGCCTTGAGCGTGGCCACGTCGAAAGAGCGGACCGCCGGCACTTTTGAAGTGGATATGAGTATCTTGTTGGCGTTTTCGAGGAGCTGGCCGATTTCGTGCGATATGACGTCGGAAATTTCGAAGCACGACTCGATGACCTTCTTCTGTATGACGTCTTTTTCAGATTTGATGGCTATGGAGCCAAGGAGCAGGACCGCTCCGACTATCAGCGTGACGAACGCCATCAGAAACTTCTTCCACATTGAAAAACGGACCTTGAACCCGCGCTGGTTCTTGAGTTTTTCTTTTATATCCGCTATGGACGGCTTTTCGAATATTTTTATTTCATCTTTGCTCATAAGAACTCCTCTATAAAGATCAGTAAATTTTATCATAACTTTATCTTTTTTACAAGATGTTAATTTTACATTTTAGATATACATTAGTTGAATTTTGATCGGGTTTATGTTATCATAAAAATTGTGTTTTACAAAAATCGATGAGTCTGGAGGAAATACTATATGGCGGATGCTCCTCGCAAACGCTCGGCGTTTTCGAAACCCGGCGATTCAGGGTCCGGCGGTTCGGGATATTCGGCTTCTTCAAATTACGGCTCAGGTTCGGACGGCTCGCTCGAACCTGGAAATCCAATGCCCCGAAGGGAAATACAGGACGGAAACGTTTACATACCGCCGCCGGCCGACGTCGAAGGCATGCCTGAAAAGATCAAGGTCGACCTTACCACGCCCCTTGAATTCATGTGGGTGGTGGTCGCAATAATAGCGCTTTTCGCGGCGTTTTACTTTTACAGCGAAGGCACCTACGGCCACTATTCGAAGCACTCGCGCACGCATTACCCGCCCCAGCCGCATATGCTCGCTTACGTTCACTACGCCATTTTTGCCGCCTGCCTGTCATTTTTGAGCTGGGTTTTCACCGACAACTATTATATTTTGAATACAAGGCAGCGGAAGATATTCTATCACTTCAAATTTTTCGGAATAGTTAACATCACCGAGTATTTAAGCACCGAACAGATATTCGCCATAGGCGTGACCGGAATGAAAAAACACAGCAAACACAGGACCTGGTGGGAATACAAGATCGTCGTCGTCGATAACCACGGTAGATTAACCGATTTCAGCAATTCATCCCGCGACGACAGCATGTACGAATTAAACAGCAGAGCCCGCGGAATGGCGGCGGTAATCGGCTGCCAGTTCGCCGACTGTCCTACGGAGAGTAATCTCAGGGTCCAGATCGAAAACGGCATGGCGCAATACGTTTACTTCGACCACAGCGTTCCGCTACTGCAGTCTTTTTTCGGCAGTCAGAGAGGCCCCGACGACGTGCATCCTCTCGTGGCTTTCGGCGCGATAGCCGGAACGCTGCTGGTAATATTCGCCATCGCGTATATGAGTTCGCGTTAGTTTTCAAACTGTTTTGTTTGCTTTATAATAAAGGCGGTACGCTTGCTCGCGTTAAAATTATCGTTCGTCTTATTTTACTTCTTATGTTATAAAACGGGAAAGTCAGTGCTTGCCAGATACGGAAGCGCGCTCGACGACCGCAGTCTCGCCCGGAAGATCAATCTCGCTCTCATTTCTATCTTCCTGATATTCGTGGCTCTCGCCGCCTTCATCCGCCTGGTTTTTGACATCGAACTTCTTCTGCCGCAAATAATTCGGATCCACGCAACGCATTTCAAGTGGTTCGGCGTCGAGCTGATGTTTTCGGGCATGGCGGGATTTGCCGCCGGCCTTTATTCGTCCGAACCCGCCGCACTCAGGCGCAGGCTTTATATAACGGTGGCGGTCCTTTTCGCGCTGTTTGCGTATTTCGAGAATTTTTACACCCGCCCCATCTACGCCTTATGCAAAGACCAGCTGAAAGACGGTTTTATCGTCCAGACATTTCAGTCGACATGCGGACCTTCTTCACTGGCGAACCTTTTCATCCTCAACGGAAAAAAGATATCCGAAAGCGAAGCGGCCCGTGCCGCCCGCACCAGATACACAGGAACCACCGGCGACGAGCTGGCGCTTGCCGCGGCGGCGCTCGATAAGGAATTTTACGCGCATTACTTCAAACTGAAATTCGATGATATCGAGAAACTCGGCCTGCCTTGCGTCTTAAGTTTCGGCGAAGAACATTTCGTGACCTATATCGGCAAACAAAAACACCTGTGCGAATATGTCGATCCGTCGATAGGCATATGCCTTTCAAAACGGGACGAACTGATCAAGCAGTGGGACGGCAAGGCGCTGTTCATATACCGTAAGGATTTTTCGTTCGAACTGAAAAAAGGCGAAACCGACCCGCGCGTTATAGAAATAAAAAAATCCCTCGCAAAGATTGACGGAAATAAGGTTCTTCCGGAAGGCTCCGCCGCGGGGAACGCCGCGTACGACGGACTTTACGGCGACACTCTGGAGGCGCGGCTGGCGAGTTTTATAACCGAAAATAAGGCCGAAGGCAAAGGCGCATCGAATATAAACCCGTTCGTCAACCTGCTAATTTTTTCAAAAGCCGGCAAAACAGTGAATAGTGCACAGTGAATAGTGAATAGTTGTTGACTTTTGACATTTAGAATGTGATTTAAAAAAATTAACATCTGCATCGGCAACTAATCGTAAAAAATCATAAATCAGAAGGGATTTTTTAAAATATCAAAAAATCCTTTAGTTCTCCACTCTCAGCTCTCCACTAACAACTAAAGTGTTTTTCCGATTTTCAAATATGCTGAAATATTAATATACGGTAGTTTCCGGCCCCGGAGAGCAGATCGCGCCGAGCGCCTCTTCTTCGGTCGTATACATGGCGAAAAGACTGTCGAAATTCATCATTTTGAAAACCTCCCCGACGCTTTCGTTGAAATTGGACACGGCTATGCGGCCGCGCCTGCCGCGCAGAAGCTTTCCGATCACCAGAAAACTCCTGAGCCCGGCGCTTGTGATATATTCAGTTTCGCTCATATTGATTATGAAAAATTTATCTTCCTGAGCGATCAGATCGATTATTTTCTTTTCGAACATCTGCGCCGACTCGCCGTCGACTATTCCCTTTAAAAAAGCGACCACGACGCCGTTACGGTCGTTACGCCTCAATATGGTCATTTCCATTTTATTCCATCCGTTCTTTTATTATTTTACTCATAAATCATAAAGGCGCGGTTTTCATTTTTTTTCGATTTTATATTATATAACTTATTTGCGCCGGATTTCAACAAAAATAATTTTTTGAATCTTTTTACATATGCAGTAGACAAAAAAATATATTAAGGTTATAATTATGACGCTTGGAATTAATCGGCCTGAAAAAAATAAGAAGCGGGGGATTGCAATGAAAGAAACAGTTAAAAGGATCCTGGTAATAAACTGCGGCAGCTCATCGCTCAAGTATGAAGTTTATAAAATGCCTGAAAGATTCAGCCTCGGCCGCGGACTGGTCGAACGCATCGGCGAACAGATCGGAAAGATAAGCCAGAACGGCAACGGCAACAAATACGAACTCGAAACACGCATCGCCGATCACAACGAAGCCATGCTGCTCATGGTAAACGCCATGACCGACAAGAAAAAAGGATTTTTAGAAGATATCGACGAAATAGACGGCATCGGCCACCGTGTCGTCCACGGCGGCGAGCAGTACAGCGAATCGGTCGTCATCGACGACAAGGTCATAAAAGCGGTCGAAGATAATATCCATCTCGCCCCCCTTCACAATCCGCCGAATTTGATCGGCATAAGGGCCGCCGAAAAAGTTTTCGGCGATAAAAAACAGGTCGGCGTCTTCGATACGGCCTTCCATCAGACGCTTCCGCCGAGCGCTTACCTTTACGGCCTCCCGCGCGAATATTACGACAAACACAAGATCAGAAGATACGGATTTCACGGCACCAGCCATCGTTTCGTGGCCAATGAAGCCATGCGGTTTTTAAAGCGCTCCGCCGATAACACAAACGCGATATCCTGCCATCTGGGCAACGGCGCCTCCATCACGGCCATTTTCCATGGCAAATCCATCGACACCTCCATGGGATTCACTCCGCTCGAAGGGCTCGTAATGGGCACGCGCTGCGGCGACATCGACCCCGCGATAGTTATTTATCTCGCCGAAAATCTGGGGCTTTCAGTAAAGGAAATCAGCAATACCCTCAATAAAAAATCCGGGCTGCTCGGCCTTTCAGGCATCTCCAACGACCTGCGCGACATCGAAAAAGCCGCCGAGGAAGGTAATCAGCTGGCCCAGGAAGCTCTCGAAGTTTACGCCCACAGCATCAGAAAATATATAGGCGCTTATACCGCGAATATAGTCAAGGTGGACGTGCTCATCTTCACGGGCGGAATAGGCCAGTACGGCGTTAAAATGAGGGAACGCATCTGCCACAGGCTTGAAAATATCGGAATAGTTATGGATTACCAGCGCAACGCCGAGGTCGGCGCGGTTGAAGGCGTAATATCTACCGATTATTCGCCGACCACAATCGCGGTGATACCGACCAACGAAGAACTGCAGATCGCCATAGACACTTACGACCTTCTTTTCACGATCTAATAAGCGATCCATCCCTGCGCCGAGATAAAAAAACAGAACCCCCGTGAAGTTTTAACACGGGGGTTCTAATTATATTTATTACAGGTTTTTAGTTAAATCCGGCCGGGCGACTTATATAAAAATCG
>MGFH01000206.1 GCA_001791795.1 Candidatus Wallbacteria bacterium GWC2_49_35 | reverse complement strand
CCCTTGCCTTTGGCTAATGGTCGCTGTTATCAACCCCATAGTGGACTTTCACCGCCAAGTTATCGCCCATGCCGGGCGCACATGCTTCGCAGTTGCGCGCATGCGCGCAACTGCAAAAAAACAGCAGGCAAGACAGAAATTCAAGACAGGAAAGAGATTAGAGATTAAAGTAATATACGATACGGTAAGATAAGATGCAACAGACAGGCTTAAAGGCAGAAAAGAAAAGCGGTCGCGACATAAAAATAAAGCGTCAGGCAATTTCGGGAGAGATTGGGAGGCTATGGAGGGAAAGAGAGGGGCATTGCCCCTTTCTTTCCCTCCATCCATCAACGTCCTGTTTAATTTAATATTTAAGCGCGCCTGGAATGATCTTACCGTCGATAGCGGCGGGGATTTCGCGGCCGAGCGCGCGAAGCATGGTCGGGAATACGTCGACGGTGCGGGCGGATTCAATAACGGCGCCTGTTTTGAATGCGGGGCCGGAGAATATTATGGGTACTTTGATCTGGTCGTAAGAAAGGTTTCCGTGAACGCCTTTCTGGCCTTCGTTCCACGGCTCGTAATCGGGCGCGGCGAGAAGCACTATATCGCCGCCGCAGTTTGAATCGAGCAGGTCGGCAATGAGGTTGGGCGCGTCGGGGTAATCGAGCGGGCCTGTGGCGGCGAGCCATTCATCGGCGGTATGGAATGCGCCGTCAGTAAGCGCCGCGGCGTTAGGTGACGAAGCGTAGCCGAACGGGTCGGCGCCGCTTACGACGCTGTATGAAAAGCCGCCGGCGTTTCTTTTGATAAGTGCTTTGCCGTTTGAGGTTTCGGCGAAATATTGGCCGGCGTTGCCGCGGTAAAGCACGTGGCGTATTCCGGGCTGCGAAGCGAAATAAGCGATAAGATCGACGCGGTTTTTACGGAGGCGATCGGGGTATGAGCGAAGTTCGGCTTCGGAGGGGCGGTCGGCGAAAGTTGACGCGCCGGGCTTTTTAACATAAACAAGCACGCACGCATTGCCTGACACGGCGGTAATTATGTCGTTTTTAAAGCGCGATTTGAACAGGTTGAAATCGATGGTGTTTCGAGGGATCGAGTGGTATGCGTTCATTTTAAGGTCTTCGGCGAGGGCGGCGTCGACGTCGAAACTTCTGGTAGTGGAGGCCAGGCCGTGGTCGGATGAAATGACGAAGCTGACGCGGCCGCGTTCGCCTGAAGCCTCGATATGATCGACGATGCGGCCGACGAGGGAGTCTTCGAATATTATCGCCTGGCAATATTCGCAATTAGCGCCGTAGCTATGGCCGTTGGAGTCGGGCGAGTGAAGCGATATGAACGAGAACACGGGTATGCCGTTGCTCATTTCCTTAAGGAAGCGATCGACGAGGGATGAATCCATTTTATTATAATCTTTGGTGAGTTTATTGTATGCGACCTGGATCCAGGGCACGCCGCTTTTAGCGACGCCGCGGTCAACCATGCCGAAGACAGTAAGCGTGCTTTTATCGGAGAGCAGCTCGTATATGGTTGGAAATTCTTTAGCTGCGTCGTCGTTGATCTTAGCGTTATCGGTGCCGCAATAAACGCGGTAGGTGCCGGTAACGCGGTCAAAAAGCCTGATACCCGAAAGTTTGGATTTAGCGGGGCCGAGGCCCATGACAAACGGCGCGTATGCGGGGCCGGTGGTCGAAGGGAGAACGGACACGCCGTTACGGATATATACGCCATTATCGGCGATCTTTTTGATGTTAGGCAATTTTCCTTCGTCGAGCAGCTTTTGAAAAACGTCCTGGCGCACGCCGTCAAGAAGGATGAATACGATCTTGGCGGGAGCGGCGAGTCGTTCGGGGTTTTCGCCCGGCGAAAGGAAGGCCGATATGATGTTTTTACCTTCGAGCGCGGCGCAGTATTCGGCGAGGGTTTTGCGGTAAGAGATCGAGGCGGCGTAATATTGTGCTTTTCGGGCCGCTTTGAGCGGGAGCGCGAGCCATGAAACCGCGTCGGCCGCTTTTTTCTTCTGCTGCATGGCGGCGTATTTCACGGATAATTCGGTGCGAAGTTTTATGGCCTTTTGAAGTTTCGAGATCTTTTCGAGCAGTTTAGCTGCGCCATCGGCCACGGCGGCTGTACGCAGAAGCGATATGGCTTCGTTAAGAAGTTTAGAGGCCCCGGCGGCGTCGTTTTTATGTAGTAGAAGAGCCATGGCAAGTTCGATACGCGCCTCGGCTTTTCCGGCGGGCAGCAGAGCGGTTTGCGCCTTCCAGCGCAAGCCGGCTATAAGTGAATCGGGATCCTGCGAGGCAGCCGCCTGAGAGGCGCTTTCGCCGGAAGCGTCGGCCGCCGCTCCAGCGGCGGCGGCGGGAGCGGATGATTCATTCGGGGGCGTTTCAGCGCCGCCCGCGGCTTTTTTATATGCGTTCAGCGAATCGGAGTATTTACGGGCCAGTTTTTCAACCACGTCAGAGCCGACGCCTGATTCCACGGCTTTTTTCAGCTGTTCATAGTCGTATTGATAACGCTGATAAGCGCCTGCGGCGTCATCAGCCCCGAAAGCGGCGCCCGGCAGTGATAAAATTAAATAAAACATAGCAGTGAAAACGCATGCTATAAAGGTAAGTTTAATTTTGGATTTTATTATCATATCTATCACCATCGCTCTTAAATTTTAATTTAACATATCAATTATACTAAATATTAGCGATAAAATCAATTTTTCAGTCAATTACTTTTTTTGTATAATATAAATTAATTGACATAATAGATGAAAAAATATATACTTTTTAAAAAAATAACGGAAAGTCGTTCAATGTCATAAATTATAAAAAAGAGGATAATTATGGAAAGTTTCAATTTAGACGGAATGCCGGCGGTCGCCTTCGGTTCGGGCGTATTCGAGGAAGCCGGCGAACTTATCAAAAACTGCGGCGCCGCCGGATGCAAAGCGCTGATAGTCACCGGCGCGAACTATCTCAAAAGAACGGGTAACATCGAGCGTTTAGCCGGCATGCTGGCCTCATTCGGGATCATGAGCGAAACATATTCGAAAATATCGCCCAATCCGCGCGCGGACGAAGTAAACGAAGCGGCCCGGATAATAAATGAAACCGGATGCGATTTCGTCATAGGCTTCGGCGGCGGCTCGGCTATGGACGCTGCTAAAGCCGCAGCGGCGCTAGCTATTTCCGGCGGCGAAATATGGGATTATATCCGCCGCTGGGATGATTGTGAGACCGCGGAAGTAAAAGGCGCGCTGCCGGTCATTACGATCCCGACCCGATACGGCTCCGGAGCCGAAATCTCGATATTTTCAGTTATATCGAATTCCGAAACGAAGGAGAAAGCGGTTCTGACCACGCCGCTTATCATGCCGGCGCTCGCGATCGTCGATCCCGAATTCTGCCTCGACCTTCCGCTTGAACAGGCCGGATATGCCGTGACCGATATTATGGCGCATCTTATTGAAACTTATATTTCGGGCGGCGATACTTCACCGGTAGCCGATTCGCTGACGGAAACGCTCGCATGCGATCTGATTAAAAACGCTTTTAAGATAATTCGAGGTGAGGCCTCCGTCAACGAGCACGAAAATATATTTTACATATCGCTTCTCGCGCTCACTGGCATCACTCACGTCGGCCGCGGCGGAGATTTCCCGCTGCACGACCTCGAGCACCCGCTGTCGGCTTATTTCGGAGTACCTCACGGCCTCGGCCTGGGCGCTCTTTTTCCGCACTTAATGCAGTTTTCATTCGAACACGCCTCCGACCGCTATGAAAAATTATATCTGAATATATTCAAAAGGCTCGCCGGCGAAGGATTACGGCTTATTGACGCATATAAGGAAGAAACAGGCTGCGTGGAACGCGCGGCTAACGCCGTAGATTGTTTTACGGAATTATTCACGAAGCTCGGATCTTTCAAAAAATTAAGCAGCTACGGACTTACGGAAGAAACGATCGACAAACTCGCTTCCGACGTGATCCGCCTTTACGGCCACGGCCAGTTGCATATACCCAACGCCAGAAAATTAAGATATTCGGATATTATCGAGATTTACAGAAAAGTCGTTTAAGTTATTTTTATAGGTGCTAATAATTAATATGGAGATGTCATGATCATGATGCGGAAAAATCAATTATTAAAATTTTTAAAAAACGGTATCAGTTTATTGGCGATTTTTTTACTGGCTTCAGCCTTGTTCTTCCATTCCGGCTGCGCTTTCGACGAAAGCGACGAAATTTTCGGCGTTGGAAACGGCGCCGACTCATTATACGAAGTAAAAGGCACGATAAAAAGCCCGGTAAGCCGGCTGGCTCTAAGCGGTATCAACTGCATTCTGACCTCCGATCCCGAAGGCGGCATATCAGGCGCAGGCGTTTATAAAACCGCCGTCACCGGAGCCGATGGAAGCTATTCGTTCGGCGGCGTCGGGCCGGGCAGATATAAAATAGCAAGCTCGGCCGAAGGCTATATTCCAGCCGTCACCATATTCACCGTCGATTCCAATGAACGGCATTCGATCACGCAGATCTCACAGAAAGAATGGACGCTTTATTTCGGCCCGGGCCATCCGTTCGATCCCGCCAAGGCCTATATCAGCGTGATCACCGACGTTTTTCCGCTTTTGGCAGGCCCGGAGGATGCGAGCGTGGAAGTTTCGCTCAGTAAAACCGGCGTCGGAACGGCTTCTCCCGCCTACGAAGCCAGAGGCCATCAGACGGCCTCCGCAACAATCGACTGGAACGCGCCCGCCACTTACGATAGCGGCGTAACGTTTTTTTACGGCGTGGCCCCGGAACAGGACCATTCAATAAGCGCGGGCAAGCAGGGCCATGAATTCGCATCCGCATCCGGCGTGTCGGCGGCACCCGGCGTCATAACGACGCAAATATTAGCCGGAAACGCCGCTGTCGACGGTTTTTCCGTTTCGATCGAAAACAACACGCAGGTTTATAAAGCCGAAAACATTTATTTAGCCGTTACCGGCAAAGACGACCATGGTAAATTCTATTATTTCGATATCAACAAAAAAGACATGGTCAATATACTCGACACGAATGCGGCCGCCAATTTCTGCTTCAGCCTCTCGAGCATAGCTACGATCGAAAACGGCGTAACCAAATATAAATACACTCAGCCGTTCAAATGCATGATCTCCGGCAAATCCTATATTTTTCTCGGAAAAAAGGGCCATATCGGAGTTGACAAAATAGCCAACTCCCTCCAGGAGCCTTCGGCGGACAACCCTGATCTGGATAGAAATACGATATTCGATAAATACGAGCTGACCTGCGACGGCCAGGTAACGCTCAATACAACCGTGGTGGATTTTTTAGGCATAGCGTTCAAGTTGAAATTCAATAGCGACGTCGCGGACAGAGGATTCGAAGTCGCGAGCAACGACGATGTAGCGAACGAATTCTTAAAACGCACTGACAATTGGAAAGACTGCGTGATAAAAGACGCCAAAGGCAATATCATGCGTGTCAGCGCCCCTTATAACCTGACGAAATTTGATGATTATCTGTCGAGCTCCATCGCCAATTCATGGGCCCATTACGGCACGAACGAGCTGAATGTCACTTACGACTGGAACTTCAGGGGAAAAGTGCAGACCGACGGCTCCTTTAAAATCGACATAAGAAAGCCGAACTCAGAGACCATACTTGAAACGAGAACCATCTCTTCTAAACCCGGTTCCAAAATGGTATTCAAGTGCGACGGCGAACCGCTGCCAAACAACAAAACGCCCGCGGTCAACAAACTTCACGCTTTCATATGCGCGGCTTTGAACAGAGGCGTTTTCGGCCAGGCCGATATGAGCAGGGATTTTTATAAGACCAATACAATAAACGCCGGACAGTTCAACGTTTACGCGCAAATCCTCCACGAAAAAGCTATCGGCAACAGGGTTTATGGATTCGCCTACGACGACTTCTACGGCAAGGACACGACGGGCACCAAATCTTACGATGAAGCCAGAAAAGGCATCGTAATTACGCTTCCCAAAATGCCGGCCGTTAAAAATTAAACCGGTTCATTTTCATTAAAAATCCAAAAGCGGCAGTAACCGTAAAAGGCCTGCCGCTTTTTTTTATAAATTTATATATTATAAATTAAGAGCCCGTTATGAATATTAGGTCGGTATCGGCGGTATATCGTCGAGCGCGAATGGAAGTTTGATAACCGGTGAGGAAGTTTCCCCGTTTTCCCAGTCCTGCGTGCCCTTCTGTTTGACCATATAAAGCGTCGTGCTCTGGCCTGTGACGAAAAAATACATGACCTCGTCCATTATTTCTTTGATTATTTTTATTCCGCGGCCGCCGACGCCCCAGGTCTTTTTGTCCGCGATGCGCTCGAAGAAATCGGGATTGAAAGGTTTGCCGCCGAAATCTTTTATTATGATTATCAGTTTTTCGCCCTCGACGATGCATTTGACGTGCACTTCCTTCGAGCGGCTGCATTCGGAGCCGTGATCGGCCGCGTTGGCATACGCCTCGTCGACGACCAGCTCTATCTGGAACATTTCGATAGGCGAAAAGCTTATCTGCGAGGCTATTTCCACGACAAACCGCTTGACCTGCTCGATATGCTTCAAAGTGGCGGGGACCTTTAATTCGTGTATCTGTCTTTTAACTGAACTCTGTTCCAAATGCTAACGACCTCTTAACTCGAACACTAAAATAATAAACTATCGCTGTATCAATGTATAAACTTGGGCATCGTTATAATAATTTCGGTTCCTTTTCCTATGACGGAGTTGATCTTCATGGAGCCGCCGTGCGCCTCGACCACGTGCTTTATGTAAGCCAGGCTGAGCGACGCGTCGCTCGAATTTAAAACGTTTTCGAGGTGATACTGCTTATCGAGCAGCTTCGGCAGCAGCTCTTCCTTTATGCCTATGCCGTTGTCCTTGACCGTTATTTCGAGCATTTCGGAAACGTTGCGGACAATGACCTCGACGCAGCCGTCGGCTGAAACGAATCTGATGCAGTTATTCAAAAGCAGGCAGAGTATCGTTTTGATGCGGTCGTGGTCGACCTCGACTTCCATGTTGAAAACGTCGGACTCGCAGGAAAATTTAAGTTCGATATGCTTGAAAATGTATTTTTCGCGAACCTCTTCCATGGCCGTTTCGATAACAGGCCCGACAGGGCCTAGCGAGCGGTCGAGGCGAAGGGGGCCCGATTCCATTTCCGAGAACTGTATGAGTTTAATGACTTTTTCTTCTATCGATTCCGCGATACATTTAACGCCGTCGCATTGTATTTCGTTGTTTTTAAGGCTTTCGCGCAGGCGCTGGATCTGGTCGGCTATCTTGTAGTTCATCATGCTGGTGAACTGGGCGCGGATATTCTCGCGGTGCTTTATATCGGTAATATTTCTCATCGAAACGATGGAACCGGTAATCTCATTCTCTGCGCCGCGCAGCATGGTCATTCTATTAGATAATATGGTGTTTTCGGGTTTCATCAGCACCAGGTCGAAAGTGGTGTCGGATTTCAGTTGGGAAAGTTCCAACATAATTACTTTGAGTTTGAAAACGTCGTCGAAACTTGACGTTTTATCGCTGAAAACCGATTCCGC
Source organism: Candidatus Wallbacteria bacterium GWC2_49_35 (assembly GCA_001791795.1). Taxonomy (GTDB): domain Bacteria; phylum Muiribacteriota; class UBA9980; order UBA9980; family UBA9980; genus UBA9980. Next base: position 42,751 of record MGFH01000206.1, on the reverse strand, counting down.
GGCCGGGTTGGTAAGTACGATATCGAAGTTTTCGTTCGTGACGATTATGCCATCGCCCATGGAATTTACTATGGATACGATCTTGTTTTTTTCTTCGAGCACGCTCTTATAAAGTCGCGCGTTTTCGATCGCCATGGCGGCCTGGCTCGCCAGCGCCATAAGAAGGCTCTGATCGTTAGAGTCGAACTTTTCGCCCTCGACCTTGTTTAAAACTTCGAGTGCGCCTATGGTGCCGTCTTTTGTTTTAAGCGGAACGCAGAGTATCGATGTCGTTTTGAACTGAGATTTTTCGTCGACCTTCTGGTAGAAGCGGCTGTCCTTGGAAACGTCTTCTATAAGAAGCGGCTCTCCCTTGAGGGCGACCCAGCCGACAATGCCGGTGCCCCTGGGGAGCCTTATTTCCTTTAAAATATCTTTCTTTTCGCCGACGACGACCTCGAAGCAGAGCTCGTCGGTTTTCTGGTCGATCAGCGCGAGCGAGGAAGCTTCGGCCGAAGTGAGGACGGCTGACTGTTGAAGGATTATTTCGAGCAGTTTCTGAAGATCGAGGGTGGTGTTCAAAAGGGCGCAGGCGTTCATCAGAGCGCCGGATTCCTTTCGGGCCGCCTCGAGTTCCCTTCGGAGTTTCTGCAATTGTTCGCCGGCCGGAATATCGACGATACCCGGAGCGTTAGAGTTGTCGTTCAACTAAACCATCCAAATAATTAAATTTAAAAATAGTATAATTATTTTTCGCTTAAATGTCAATTAATTTTTATCATATATATAATATATTTACGGGGCTAAGGGGACGGGGGAGGACAACGCCAGATCGCGAACGGCCGTTCACAAGGGCATATCAGCGCTTTTTAAAATTGCCCCAGCATAGTTTAGTTCTGAGAATATCAAAAAAGTTGTTTTCGGAAAACTTGATCATGCGCGCGCAGAATTCGGACCTGGTTATTATGATATTATCGTCTTTCTGCAGTTTAAAAAATTCCTGGTTGTCAGCGGCAAGGATCGCCTGGCCTTCGGTGCGGTTGACGATCTTTATCCGGACGCGGTCCGACACGATCAGCGGCCGCGATGAAAGCGTAAACGCGCATATGGGATTGATGATTATCGCCATGAGCTCGGGTGCCACGATCGGCCCGCCGCACGAAAGCGAATAAGCGGTAGAGCCGGTCGGCGTCGATACGATAAGGCCGTCGCCGTGATATTCGTCGACGAATTTGTTGTCGATATAGGCTTCAAGGACCGCCATCTTCGATGAAGAACGGCGGTGGGCGACGATATCGTTGAGCGCATATAATGTGTGGGCTTTTTTGCGGCCGCGTTCGACGGTGCATTTAAGCATGATACGCTTTTCAATCTGATAATCTTTTCCGCCGAATATCCTGCCGATGGATTTTTCATAATCCGACGGCATGACCTCGGCGAGAAAACCGAGATTTCCAAGATTAATGCCGAGGATCGGCACTTTGTGCCCGGCGAAAAATCTGGCGGTGGATAATATCGTGCCGTCGCCTCCGAGGCATATAACAAGGTCGAATTGAGATTTTTTCACCTCATCCGAGGAAACGATTCCGATACCTGACAGATTAACTTTTTTACGGGCGTCGAGCACTTTATAAGTATCGGCGGTAGTGTAAACCTCGCAGCCGTTAGCGGTCAAAAGCGATATCACTTCGCCGAAATAGGAGAATTTATCTATTTTGACCGGATTAACTATTAAAATAACCCTTTTTGTCTCTGACATGCTTACCATCTTTCGAATATTTAACGCTGAGCATCTGGGCGGTTATCGAAACCGCGATCTCGGCAGGCGTCTCTCCGCCGATATCGATGCCGACCGGCGCGAAAACGCGCGCCAGTTTTTCTTTCGGGTACCCTTTTTCGATAAGGCCCTTCATGCACTCGAATACTTTATTTTTAGAACCGATCATGCCGACGTATTTAAAGTCGAACGGCATGCTCATAAGATAATCGAGCACCCTGCCGTCGGAATATTCGTGCCCGCGGGTGATTATGACGATATAGTCGTTTTCTTTCAGGTTGAGTCCGGCGCAGTGTTTTTCGAGCTCGTCGAACCCGTAGCCCGGCACTTTGATCTTTTCGCAGCCGTCGAATCGATCGCGGGTAAGATACTCTTCGCGATCCTCCACGACAGCCGTCCGGAAATCGATCGAATTCAAAAGCGGCGAAAGCTGGTAGGCAATATGGCCGCCGCCGAATATAACGGCCCTGTCGCGCGCGGCGTGCGGCTCGAAGAAAACCTCGACGTTTCCGCCGCAGGTAAGCATCAGATCGCTGAGCTCGAACCTGACCTTTCGGCATTTTCCTTCGGCCATGGCCTCGAGGGCGATTTTGGCCGAATTGTGCTCGAGCGGACCGCCGCCGATGGTGCCGATTATCGAGCCGTCTTCCACGACTATCATTTTGGCGCCTATCTTGCGCGGAGTCGAACCGTCGCTTTCGGTAATAGTGACTATCACGAAAGGCTTTCCGGTGCCGCTCAGCGCGAGCGCGCGCTCATATACGATATCCATTTTTATAAACCCGCTTTCTGTTCGTATAAAGTAAAACTATATAGTTTTCGCGCCGCGGCTTACCGGCCGAAAACCAGCCGGTCGATAAGATCGCCGAGCAGCACGCCGCACATCTCGCTGCGGTACTCGGTATTCGACCTTATGTCGGTTATGGGGCGCGACTCGCGGCATGCTATTTCGCACGCCTGCTTAACGGCCGCGGCGTTAAGGTTCGGCGTTTCGAGCAGAAATTTTTCGGTTTTGCGCGCGCGAATGACGGTCGGGGCGACCGCGCCGAGCGCTATTTTAACGTCGGCCACGCGTATCGAGCCGTTGGGATGTTTTACGCAGTTTATCGCCAGCGCCGCCGAAACTTTCGATATCGTAACGGCGCGCCTCTGGCCCAGGCGCTTCCAGCCGGATCTAAGCCCGTCGAATTTAGGCAGTATTATCTTGGTTATTATTTCATTGGATTTCATTACCGATTTTCCGGGACCGATGAAAAAATCCTCGAGTTTGACGATACGGTTCGACTCGTGCGAGCGCAGTTCGACCTCGGCGTCGAATGCCATCAGCGGCGCTATGCTGTCACCGGCCGGCGATGCGTTTCCGATATTGCCGCCGAGGGTTCCGATCGAACGGATCTGGGGCGAGCCTATCGCCGCCACCGCTTCTACCAGGCCGTTGTATTTTTCAACGAACGGCGCGTAGGCTAGCACGGCGTCATGTTTCGCGCCCGAGCCGATGACGTATGTGCTTTTGTGCTCTTCGATTTTAGCCAGTTCTCTTATTTTAGATATATCAACCAGCACTTTAGCGTACGCGGGATTATCTTTCATCCTCACCAGAACGTCGGTGCCGCCGCATAAAAAACGGTAGGGCTGGTCTATATGACTTATTACGTATAAAACTTCGTTCAACGACGACGGGGTCAATACTTTAAAATTTCTAAGCATCGCGGCCCTCCTTCTTAACCGTATTAAGATCTCTGGCGGCGGCCTTAACCGCTTCTATTATTTTAACATAGCCGGTGCAGCGGCAGAGATTGCCTGAAAGGGCCTCTAATATCTGATCGTCGGTCGGCGATACGTATTTACTAAGCAGATGGTAGCTTGCCACGACCATGCCGGGAGTGCAGAATCCGCACTGAGTGGCTGTCCTGGCTACAAACGCGTCTATTATGGGTTTTGCGTCATCTTTCGCGCTTATGCCTTCGATCGTCCATATGTCGCGGCCTTCGAGCGTCGTGGCGAGCACCAGGCACGCCGGCGTGACGCCGCCGTCCATTATGACGGTGCAGGCGCCGCATTCGCCCATGCCACAGCCTTCTTTAGTTCCTGTGAATTTAAGCTCGTACCTTAAAATATCGAGCAGCGTGTAAGTGCAGGGAACCTTAACGCTGCGCTTTACAGAATTGAGCGTAAAGTTTATTTCGAGGGTATCTTTTAATTCTAAATTTTCAGAGTTGAAATTTTTGTTGGGCATTGTTATTTAACCTCGCTTTCGCCGTCGCGTGATCTCTTTTCGTTGAGCGCTTCCCACACGCGCTCTGGTAGAACAGGCACATGGTCGAACTGATAGCCGGCGGCGTTGGAGACCGCGTTCACTACGGATGCTACGACGGGCATCAGCGAAGGTTCGCCGAGGCCTTTGGCGCCATAGGGGCCGTCCTTTGATTTATCTTCGACGAAAATAGATTTTACTTCCGGAAAGTCCCTGGTGGTCGGTATCACATAGGTCGAAAGGCCGAGGGTCTTTATGTGGCCTTTTTCAGAAACCATGTTTTCCATTATGGCGTATCCGACGCCCTGAGCACATCCGCCTTCCACCTGGGCGGAGGCGAGCATAGGGTTTATCACACAGCCCACGTCGTGAGCGCAGGTCATTTTATTGACGCGGATATCGCCCGTTTTTTTATCGACTTCGACCTCCGATACGGCCGTCGCGTATGAGTAAACGTAATAAGGCTCGCCCTGGCCGTACTGCATGTCGTATTCGATCTTCGGCGACACGTAGAAGCCCATTTCGGAAAGGCCTATGTTGTCGAAATAGCATTTTTGAGCCAGGTCGCTGAATGTTATGAATTGATGCGAATCTTTTATGTTATAAAATCTGCCGTGCTTCGCCATTACCTGGTTCGCCCTGATCTTGAGAACTTCGGCGGCGGCGTCTATAAGTTTTTTACGAAGCTTGTTCGCCGCGTCGAGCAGGGCGTTTCCGCTCATCACGGTCGTGCGAGAAGCTACAGTCGGGCCCGAATCGGGGATCACGTTCGTATCGGCGTTGGTGAAATTTATCGTGGAAACCTCGCAGCCGAGCGCTTCTGCCGCTATCTGGGCGAGAACGGTTTTCGCGCCCTGGCCCATTTCGACGTTTCCGACGCAGAGCGTAATGGAACCGTCGCGGGATATCTGGATGTGCGAGCCGGCCTTGTCGAACGACCAGCCTTTTGCGCCGAGGTTCATTCCGTAAAATATCGACGAAACTCCGAGGCCTTTAAGCGTGCGCTTCGAGGGGTCGGCGTTCCATTTGTCGAATTCTTTTTTACGCTTGTCATAATCACTTTCCTTACGGGCTTTATCGATAGTTTCGATCAGGCCGCAGGATTCTTTGATCTTATGCGACGTGATGGAAAGCGCGCCTTTTTTCAGCGCGTTGTTCCTGCGGAATTCGAACGGATCGAAGCCCATTTCGTTACAGATGATGTTGATCATCGATTCCATGGCGTATATGACCTGCGGAGTGCCGAAGCCCCTGTAGGCGCCGCACGGAACGCGGTTGGTGTAAAGGCCGATGATATCGCCCTGCACGTTGGGTATCACATAAGGTCCGCCGAAGTGAACCGAGGTCCTGAAGAGAACGACGGTCGAAAGCGTCGTGTAGGCGCCCGAATCGGCAAGAGCCCTTACCTTGAGCGCGTTGATCTTGCCTTTCCTTGTTACGCCGACCTTATATTCCATCTTCATCGGATGGCGCTTGGAAGAGACCATCAGGTCCTGCGCCCTGTCGAGTATCAGTTTTACCGGTTTTTTCAAAATATAAGCCAGAAGAGCTGCTTTCGCGGCATATTCGGACGGAACGTCCTCTTTGCCGCCGAAACCGCCGCCGACGACGCACTGGATAATGCGCACCTTCGAAAACGGCAGGCCTAGCGCCGTCGCGACCGCGCCCTGGACGTAGAACGGGCACTGGATGCTGGCGTATACGGTGATGCCGCCGTTTTCAGGCAGGGCGATGCAGCCCTGGGTCTCTAAATATAAATGTTCCTGATAGTTGATCGTGAAGGTTTTCTCGAACACTGCGTGGGATTTCGAGAATGCGTCGTCTATGTCCCCGCCTTTTCTGATCTTGTAATGGCAGACGGTATTGCCTTTCGGATGCACCTTGATTTTTTCGGAAAACGATTCGTCAACGTTCAAAACCGGTTCGAGCGGCTCGTATTCGATATCGACAAGGCCTGCGGCCTCTTCGGCGATCGCGCGCGTTTCGGCGGCGACTATCGCCAGCGGCTCGCCGGTAAATCTCACGATGTCCGCAGCCAGAAGCGGCTGGTCGTCGACAACGCAGCCTATCTTGTTAAGGCCGGTTATGTCTTCGGCCGTCAGCACCGCGGCCACGCCCTTTAATTTAAGCGCGCGGCTTTTATCTATCTTTTTTATTCTGCCCGACGGTATCGTCGAGCATACCATCTTCGCGAAAAGCATTTCGTCGAAAGCCAGATCGTCGACATATTTAGCGCTGCCGTCGATCTTCTCGTGTGCGTCAACCCTGGTTACCTTCTTTCCTACCACCGAATAAAGGTTCTGTTTTTTAGTCAACATTCGCGACTCCTTTTATCTTTTCATATTCCAAAGGCGTGTCAACATTTGTAATGATTCCCGCGTCTTCCACTTCCAGGTATTTTATTTCTTTTTCATTTTCGGCCAGTATGGTTTTCAGCGACTCGCCGCCGCCGAGCCCGAGTATGCGGCCAATAAATCCTGACGAAAAGCACGCCGGATGGCCTCTTTTCATTTTATACGACGGAAGAAGTATGGCGCCGCCGTCATCGGCTGCGAACCGCTCTTTTAGTTTCTTGAAAGTATCATAGCGGACCAACGGACGGTCGATTAATTGTATCATAAATCCCTTATAAAAATCAATTGCTTTTTTTCGCCGGAACGCTTCGAGACCGGCCTTTATCGACGATAGCTGGCCCTTACTGTAATCTGGGTTTTCGACAATCGTCAGGCGCTTTAAAAATTCTTCGACCGCTATCGAATAACGCGAGCCCAGGATATGCTCTTTCATCGCTTCGAATCTAAAGCCGCACACAACGACGATATCGTCGACGCCGGCCCTGATGAAGCCTTCTATCGCGCGCGTTAAAAAACTCGCGCCGCCGTAAGTTAAAAACTGCTTCGGCTCGCCCATGCGGCTGCTTTCGCCGGCCGCCAGAACGAACGCGAATATTTTATCTTTGCCCGGCGCTTTTATTTCCATATCGTCTTTTTCTGAAAAGCTCATTGGAAGGCCTTAATATATTTTTTTGTTGACGGTCTTATTGAAAATGATAAGCGCGCCGGCCAGCCCCGCCGCGCCCTGAATGATATTCGGGCCGAGCGCCGTAAACGCCTTTACCTTGTTGAAAACTATTAATTGAAGCGAAAAGTAGCCGGCGACCATCAGCGCGGCCGCTATAAATCCCCCGTACAGAAGCCTGAGCCCGTTGGCGGCCTTCGGAAGGTCCGGCTTATAGGCGAACGGCGGCAGGCCCGCGGCGTAGCCTTCTATGCCCTTAACGACGAAGGTGACGTAATAGAAGGGATAGCCGCTGATAACATCTGCTATGGCCGATCCGGCGCCGCCGATGAAAAAACCGGGACCGCGGCCGAGATAAAATCCGGCGAATATTATGAATATGTCGCCTAAATTGATATAGCCCTGAGTAAGCGGCGTCGGTATCTGGGCGATCTTCGTCACCACGGCGACGAGAGCCGTGAACATGCCCGCGAGGGCGATCTGTTTTATTTTCATGATCTTTAAGTCTCTATTTAAATTTTAAGCGCGGCTTTTACGGCTTTGAGCGTGGGCTCTATAACCGGCGCCTGCTTCACGCACGAAATGGCGGTGCTGATGTCTTTCAGGCCGTTGCCGGTGATCACGACCGCGCAGGAAGCGTTTTCGGGAACGCGCCCTTCTTTTTTCATTTTGATGAATCCCGCGAGCGAGGTAACGCCGGCCGGTTCACCGAATACGCCGGCGTAGCGAGGCAGGGTCTTTAACGCTTCGAGGATCTCGGCGTCGGTTACGTCGATGAACTCGCCTTCGGTCGCGTAAACCGCGTTGAGGCCCTGATGCGACGCGCGTGGAATGCCGACCGATATCGAATCGGCGACGGTCTGGGGCGTCATATCGACGAGTTTGCGGCTGCGGTTATCGCGGAACGCGCGCACGAACGGGTTGGAGCCTTCGGCCTGAACGCCTATGAGTTTAGGGGCCTTTTCGATAAGCCCGAGATTCATCAGGTCGTAAAAACCTTTATAGATGCCACCTATGATGCAGCCGTCGCCGACCGATACGAAAACGTAATCGGGCATGTCTCCTTTCGACTGCTCGTATATTTCGAGCGCGCATGTCTTTTTGCCTTCGAGAAGGTAAGGATTATAGCCGGTGTTTCTGTTGTACCAGCCGAATTCTTCCGACGCCTGCATGCACAGGTCGAACGCCTGGTCGTAATTTCCGTCGACCATGAACACGTTCGCGCCGAAAAGCAGTAATTGCGCGATCTTGGCTATGGGTGCGGTCTTCGGCACGAATATGTATGATTTGAGGCCCATGGAGGCGCATATCCCGGCGAGCGAAGACGCGGCGTTTCCGGTCGAGGCGCATGTGATTATTTCTTTTTTAAGTTCGAACGCCTTCGCGACGCCGACGGCCGAGGCGCGGTCTTTAAACGACGCCGTCGGGTTCTGCCCGTCGTCTTTGACGAATAATTTTTCATGGCCTAAAAACTTCGCCAGCCTCTCCGGCTTGTAATAAGGGGTCATTCCGACGCGCAGATTGGTGCGCGGGGAATCTTCCGCCACGGGAAGAATGTCGATATAGCGCCAGATATTATTTTCATTGACCGCCGGCGGTTTCGACAGTTTCTTCTCGAAATTCTTTTTGATGTCACTATAGTTGTAAATAACGTTCAGAAGCCCGAACGGCCCGCAGTCAGGACATGTATACATAACTTCGTCCTGCCCGAAACGGCGGCCGCACAATACGCACTTTAAATGTTGTATCTTCTGGATCATTTTCATACCTTCTTTATTATCTATATTTTACTTCCTGATCAGAACTTTAATCACTTCGCTGATATTTTTTACGAATTTGATCTTCAGTTTTTTCAGCACGTTACCGGGTATCTCCTCGAGGTCTTTGCGGTTGTCGTCCGGAAGGATGACCGTGGTGATCCCGGAGGCGGAAGCGGCCAGGACCTTTTCCTTGACGCCGCCTATCGGAAGCACTATTCCGGTGAGCGTGATCTCGCCTGTCATGGCGATATCGCCGCGCGCGGGCTTTTTAGTGATCAGCGAAACCAGCGAAGAGCAGAGCGCGATACCCGCCGAAGGCCCGTCCTTTGGGGTCGCTCCCTCGGGAACGTGTACATGGAAATCGTGGGACTTGAAGACCGAAGAATTTATGCCGAGCGATTTAGCGTTGGATTTTATATAGGCAAACGCCGCCTTGGCGCTTTCCTGCATTACGTTTCCGAGCTGCCCCGTAAGGTTGAGTGCGCCCTTACCTTCCATCATGGCCGATTCTATCTTCAGCACCGAGCCGCCCGCCTCGCTCCACGCAAGGCCGTTGACAATGCCTATGCCGTCCGAAAGGTCTTTTTCGCCGTATTTGAATTTTTTCGCGCCCAGATGTTTTTCGACCTCGGCGATATCTATGAGGGCCGATTTCGGCTTTTTACCGGCCGCTATGACGCGGGCATATTTTCTCAATATCGAGCCGATCTCGCGTTCGAGGTTGCGCACTCCGGCTTCGCGCGTGTAGTGGCGGATTATATGGCGGACCGCGTCATCCGAAAAGCGAGGCGCGAATTCGGAAAGGCCGGTTTCCCCGATCTGCTTGGGCGCAAGGTATTTTTGGGCGATGTTGAGTTTTTCGTCCTCGGTATAACCTGAGATCCTGATGACCTCCATACGGTCGAGAAGCGGCGCAGGTATGTTGTACGCGAGATTCGCCGTGGTAATGAAAAACACCTTGCTGAGATCGAACGGAAGGTTTATGTAATGATCGGTGAACGAGGAATTCTGCTCCGGGTCGAGAGTTTCGAGCAGGGCCGACGCGGGGTCGCCCCTGAAATCGCTCGCGAGCTTATCGATCTCATCAAGCAGGAAGACGGGATTTTTGGTCTTCGACTGGTGTATGTGCTGCATGATCTTTCCGGGAAGCGCGCCTACGTAGGTGCGCCTGTGGCCGCGTATCTCGGCCTCGTCGCGCATACCGCCCAGCGATATCCTGACAAATTTGCGTTCGAGCGAGCGCGCGATCGAGCGGCCGAGCGACGTTTTTCCGACGCCGGGAGGCCCCACAAGACATAATATCGGGCATTTCATCTTATCGCCCGCCAACTTTTTGACCGCGAGAAATTCGATGATGCGCTCTTTAACTTTTTCAAGCCCGTAGTGATCTTCTTCGAGTATATTTTCCGATTTTTTCAGATCGGCGTTGTCCTTCGTCTCGCTGTTCCAGGGAAGCTCTATGACCCAGTCGAGATAGGTCCGCATGACGGAAGTCTCCGCGGACATCGGATGCATCTTCGCAAGGCGGGCGATCTCCTTGTCGATCTTTTCGACGCACTCTTCGGGCATCTTTATTTTTTTGAGTTTTTTGCGGTATTCCTCGGCTTCACCGGAAAGGCTTTCGTCTTCGCCAAGTTCCTTCTGCAGAACCTTTATCTGCTCGCGCAGGTAATATTCTTTCTGCGTCTTTTCGAGCTGCTCATGGACGCGGCTCCTGATCTTCTTTTCGAGCGTCAGGATCTCGACTTCCTTGCTGATGATCTTCAGCAGTATCGAAAAACGCTTGTGCACGTCAATGGCTTCGATGATGCTCTGCTTGGTATTTATGTTGATGGTGAGATGAGCCGTTATAACGTCGGCAAGCCTGGATGCGTCGTCGGTGTTGGATATGACCATCATTATTTCGACGGGGATTTTACGGTTGAGTTTTACGTATTTTTCGAACTGCTCGATGACGGAGCGTTTCAGCGCTTCGAACTCGGGCGCGTCGCTGAGTATCTCGGCGACCGGTTCGATATCCGCACCTTTTATGCGCGAATTCTCGATTATGACCTTCGTTATTTTAACCCTTTTCAAACCTTCGACCAGCACTTTAACCGTGCCGTCGGGAAGTTTTAAAAGCTGCAGGATCTCGGCCGCTATTCCGTATTCACAGATATCGGCCTCGCCCGGATTTTCGTTCCTGGCGTCTTTCTGCGTGGCCAGAAGTATCTTGCGGCCGGCCGCCATGGCTTCTTCTACCGACTTGATCGAAAGCTCGCGGCCGATAAGAAGGGGCACGACCATATAGGGGAAAACAAGTATTTCGCGTATCGGCAGGACCGGCAGCGATTTTGGTATCTGATATTTTTTTTCTTCGTCTTCCTGCGCCGCCTTCAGCAGAGCGTCGCCGTCTTCGGAAGTGGTCAGCGTGTCGGAGAGTTCCTGCTTAAGTTCGTTCAGCTTGCGGCTTAAAGCCTTTAAGATGTCGTCGTTGCTCATTTAATCACGCCCGCTACTCTTCTATGACCAGCTGCGAAATGTCAGCCAGCCTTAAAAACAAAGCTTTGATGGCGCATAAAAGCGCTATCCTGTTGTTTTTCAGATCTTCGTTCTTGTCCATGACCATTACACCGGCGAAAAATTTATCGATGGGCTCGTTAAGTTCGCTCAGATGCCTGAACGCGAGAGAATAATCGTTGGAGTCGATAGCGGCGCCGGCGTCGGCGTTCACTTTCTGGTATTTCGCGTAGAGCGCCTTTTCAGCGTCCACGGCGAAAAGCTCGGGCTTAACCGCGGGGGCCGAAGCGACGCCCTTGGTTATATTGACCGCGCGCTTGAAAGGGAGCGCGAGCGCCATGAACTCTTTTTCGCTTCGGGCCTTCGAAAGGCTCATGGTTTTTCTGTAATCTTCATAAATATTCGAAACGCCGTTCCACAGGACCGCGTTGATAACGTCGTAGCGTACGTTGAGTTCCTTCAGCTTGGTCTCGAAACGCTGCTTGACGAAATTCGAAATTTCAGCAGCGGTTTTATCGAGATCGCACTGCTCGGCCTCTAAAAGCGTTTTGGGATACAATCCCAGCGCGTATTTCGCGAAAGCGGTAAAGTCGAACGAAAAAGAAGAGTTTATCGAGATCTCGGCGATGCCGAGCGCGGCGCGGCGCAGGGCGTAAGGGTCGCCCGATCCGGTCGGTATCATTTTGATCGCGAAACAGCCGGCGATCGTATCCATTTTATCGGCAACGGCGACAGCCTGGCCTTCGATGTTTGAAGGAAGCGTATCGCCCTTGAAGCACGGCTTATAATGCTCGTAGATGCCCGTAGATATTTCCTGGGGCAGGCCTTCGTTCTGAGAGTAAACCATTCCGGCGTAACCCTGGAGTTCGGTGAACTCCTTGACGACCTCGGAAGTAAGGTCGGCCTTGCAGAGCATCGCGCAGCGGCCGATCGTATCGAGTTTATTTTTTTTGTGCTCGTCCGAAGGCGGCGCCTTGAGGATGAGCGACGAATAAAGGTATTTCGCGAGATCCGCTATACGGGAGGCTTTCTGATGAACCGTTCCAAGTTTTTGCTGGAAAAGGACGGTTTTCAGTTTTTCGGATTTCTGCTCCAGCGTGGTTTTAGCGTCTTCCTTATAATAGAATTCGGCGTCGGAGAAACGGGCGGCTATGACCTTCTGGTTGCCGTACTTCACTTCATCCGGCTGAGCCGGTGTGCCGTTGGAGAACACGACGAATTTATTTGTAAGTTTGGACTGCTGGTCGTACAGCGGAAAGTACCGCTGCTTTTTTATCATGGTCGAAGTGAGAAGTTTTTCGGGAAGTTTCAAAAATTCCGCGTTAAAATCGCATAATATCGCATATGGAGTTTCGGTCAGATTGGCTACTTCGCGGACGAGTTCCTCGTCTTTTATCGTCTTCAGCCCGTTTTTTTCGGCGATCGAATTGAGGCCGGAAATGATCATATTGCAGCGTTCGCTCATATCGAGCGTAACGCCGAGTTTTTTTACGACGTCGAAATAAGCGCCGGCGGAGGCGACGTCGGCTGAAATATTCATGCGCCTGATGCTGTGCGTCTTATTCGAAGACTCGACTCCGGCGAAGTTCAGTTTGACAATATCGCCGCCGAAAAGGCAGAGTATCCATCTGACGGGGCGGGCGAATTTAAGCTGGCTGACATCCCATTTCATCGATTTGGGGAAGTTAAGCGATGCGAGAGCGGAAGTGAGTATCGAAGGGAGCAATTCAAAGCTTTTAACGCCTTTTATGACCTTATTGAGATAAAGATATTCGCCCTTCGGTGTGGCCTTGAAGGTCACATCTTCTAGTTTCGCGTTGTTGCTTTCGATAAAGCCAAGTGCGGCCTGAGTGGGACGGCCTATATCGGAAAAAGCTATTTTTTTGGGAGGCCCTTTAACTTCTTCGAACTGGTCTTTCTGCGTCTCGTCGACGCCGGTCACATATACCGTCAGGCGGCGCGGAGTCGAGTAAAAATAGGATTTTTCATAACCTATATTGGCGGAACGAAGTTTTTCGGTAAGTAGCATGTGAAAGCTGTCGATCGCCTGTTCGATAAACCCCGCGGGAATTTCTTCAACGCCGATTTCAACTATAAAGTCTCTTCTCATCTTTTAGTTTCTCTCCTTCAGTAAAGGGAAATTCAGTTCTTCGCGTTTCGCCAGGTATCCGTGCGCGACGCTTTTCGCCATTTCTCTTATCCGGCCTATGTATTTGACCCGCTCCGTGACCGATATCGCGCCGCGCGCGTCGAGCAGGTTGAACGAATGGGAGCATTTCATAATATAATCGTAGCCGGGCAGCACGAGATTGTTTTCGATAAGCCTTTTAGCTTCTTTTTCATACGTATTGAAAAGCGTGAACAGCATGGCGGTGTCGGCCATCTCGAAGTTGTGCCTCGACTGCTCGACCTCGTTCTGATGATATATTTCGCCGTATGTGATGCCGTCGACCCATTCGATATCGAAGATGGAGTCTTTTTTCTGGATGTACATGGCGAGGCGCTCGATGCCGTAAGTAATTTCGACTGTAATTGGATTGAGGTCGATGCCTCCGATCTGCTGGAAATAAGTGAACTGGGTTACTTCCATTCCGTTGAGCCACACTTCCCAGCCGAGTCCCCAGGCGCCGAGAGTCGGCGATTCCCAGTCGTCTTCGACGAAGCGGATGTCGTGATCGTTGCGGTTTATGCCGAGTTCCTCGAGGCTGGTAAGATATAATTCCTGGATATTTTCAGGCGCGGGTTTCATGACGGCCTGGAACTGGAAATAATGCTGGACGCGGTTGGGGTTCTCACCGTAACGGCCGTCGGTCGGCCTGCGGCAGGGTTCGACATATGCGGCGTTCCACGGCTCCGGGCCGAGCGCGCGCAAAAAAGTCGCGGGATTGAATGTGCCGGCGCCTTTTTCGATGTCATAAGGCTGGACTATCGCGCATTTCTGCCGCGACCAGTAGTTTTGCAGAGCGAGTATTATCTGCTGGAAATTCATCTTGCACCTCATCTTAAAATTTATATCTTTGAATAATTCGCCTGTTATTAATGCTGCTTTGTATTAATCACAAAAGGTTGCCCCTAAAAAAACGGGCAACCCTCGAGCCGGCATTTGTCTTAAATTGATCTGAAACCGCAGGTTTATCCGTTCAACCGCGTCCGGCCGAACGTGTTCGAATTTTTAACATTTTATCATAACATACGGCGTTTTGTCAATAATAATTAGCCGCGCGATTGATTCGGACCACCGCGGATCGCAATTACCGCCGATCGCTATTGACTATTATCAAAACATATTATATAATACATGAAAATAAAAAACTTTAGTAAGACACATTCAGGTCATTACAGTGCGTAAAACAATTTATATATATCCGTTTGATCTTCAAGTTATTTTTAATTCATAAATATTTGGAACAAATTTTATTTTTTTTAGTATAACCTATCCGGCCGTGGTTTTTACGGCCAGAGTAATTTTGTTATTTATTAAATATAGAAAGGGTGTAAAATTATGAAAATGTCAGAATTTTACAGCAGCAAAAAATTAAGAGGCCTGTTCAGGTTTTTAACCGTTATCACCATCGTCACGACATTTCTGACCGCCTGCGGCGTCGACGCTTTGATGGCCCAGAGCGCCGCTAACGCTCAGAACGCTTCCGCGGCCGCGACTTCGGCCGCTTCATCGCCCGCCCCGCAATCAAACGCCGCGGCTACTGAAACCTACACAAAAATGAATGCGGCTTATCAAAGGTATATTTCGCTTCTGCAGGAAGGACGCGAAAACTCGCCCGAAGGCGGCGAGGCGTTCGACCAGTACGCCAGATTGAAGGCTGAATACGATCAGATAAGCGCCGAAAACGCGAAATCTGCATCGGGCGCGGCGCCATCCATCGACGGCATCGCCGAAACGGTTCTCGAAAAAGGCGGTCAGTTAGCCGGCAGCGTCGTTGAAAAAGTAAAAGACGATATAATTCCCGGCGGCAAGAATATGTCGCTTCTCGAAAAGATCGCCTGGGGCCTCGCCAAATCGATAATCCCGACGGCGGCCGTTCTCGCGTTCGCTTCTATCGCCGCGCTTCCGATGGCCGGTCTCATAATCGGCGCGATAGTGATCGGCGCGGTAACTTCAGGCTCGATAACTTATCTGTTCGAAAAACGCTCTAATAAATTCAGAGACAAGAAAAAAACGTCAATGGAAATTCTTCGCGACGTGTCGGTCGCGGCGGTTACCGACGGCATACTCGCGCCATTCACCATGGCAACCGGCGGCCTGGCTTCTACGTTCGGCAAGGCTTCGTCGAAGGTCATTATACAAAACGCCATTCGCGGCGCGGCCGTGCAATTTCTGGGTCAGGGAATATCGGCAGGCGCAGGCGGCCTGGTTAAAAAAGCCTGGGCCGATAATTACTTTCATTACGACGAAAAGATAAGCGCGCTTCAGAAAGAGGCGCAGCAGATATTCGACAGGCACGCCGAACCGGGCTCAGTCCCGCTCACCGACGCCGAAAAAGCCCGCCTCAACCAGATCTCCATCGAAATCGACGAAATGAAGTCGCAGGATTATTCGACGGCCGATTTCAAAAAAGACCTTCAGCGCGCGGCGCTTTCATCTTTCATAACCGGTGCGCTGGGAGCTTCCATGTCCGGCGTCGCGGCCAATTCGAAAGCGGCGAACCTCGCATCTCTTAAACTCTTCGGCAACACCGGCAAGGCCGGCGCCATAGCCAACTGGGTCACGTCCAATCCCACGGCATTTCTAAACGGCAGCGCGCGCGCCACGCTTGAAAAGCATTACATACAGGACAAAGCGAAAGATGTCGCCGCCGAGCGCGATAAATACAAACCGGGAAGCGTCCCGTATTATTATTACGATAACGAGGTAAAGAGGCTCCAGACGCAGAACGACTCGATTAATCCCTGGAAAAAAGGGCTCGAAGCCGGTGTCACCAACTTCGCCGTTCAGAGCGTATCGCTCGGCGTGTCGCTCGGCAAAGAAAAACTCATAGACCAGCCACAGCGCGATAAACTGGCGCTGCAGGAACGCTACCGCTCGCAGTCGAAGGAATGGCGCGAAGCGGGAGAAATGCGCCAGCAGATCGAAACCATGAAAGAAACGCAAAAGCCCGATCCGTCAAAATATACCGACGTAGCCAAATATGCCCGCGATAAGAACGCTTTCAACAGCCAGATCGGTAAACTCGAGCGCGACGCCGCCAAACTCGAAATACGGGCCGTCGAGGCGCAGAAACTTCCCGATAACCTCAAACTGATGGAAAACGTAAAGCAGAACTATATAAAAGAGCAGCAGCTCGACCGCAACCTCGAATACGCCCGCATCATGGGCCAGGAAAATTATCTGAAGGCCTTCAAGGTAAAAATGCGCGAATCAAGCGATACTTATAAGAACATGAACGATGCCGAGCTTACGAATATAGCCCAAACCGAGATCGCCAACCAGAACAAAATCGCCTACGAAAAGGCCCGCCTGGAACTCGCCGCCATAGACGACAAAATAGACAAGGGGCGCATGGTAAAAGGCGCGGACGGCAAAAATATCGACAGCATGGAATCCCTCAAAGAATTCGCCCAGAACGGCCGCGAGCTTACACCTCAGGAACTGCGCGCAATTGAATTCCAGGCGGCGCGTATCTCTCCTTCAGTTTACAAGGCAAAGGTCGTAAACGTTAAAATTAACGAAATGCGCTCCACCGGCGCTTCCGACGCTCAAATTATAAAAGCCTCCGACCGGATATACGCCGAAGCCGAAAAGCAGATGCTCTCCAAATACGGCAACAGCTGGACGAGTGTTATGTACTCGGAATTCGCCTCCAAACAGCTCAGCCAGATGCGCTATAACGACGAGGGCAAACTCGAATTCAAAGAGCAGCTCAAAAAACTGTTCGGAGAAGCCCCTAAAAAAGCCCAAACCGAAATTTATTCGCATTACAAAAACGAGGTCAACTCGACGATCGAAGAACAGCTGATGCCGGATTCGACCGTTCTCGCAGGCGACGACCTTGGATCGCTTTTCATAAACACTTCGCTTTCGACCCTGTTCAAGAAGGTCGTCATCGAAGAAGGCTCGTCACGCCTCATGGATACGGCGTATTCCGGCTTCAACAACACCCTCGGAGTGCCCGTCAACGCCATACAGAACACTATCGTGACACCCGACGAGGCGATGATCATAATGCAGAACAACAGAAGCGGACGGATCAGCGAATAATATACAGTGCATAGTGAACAGTGCATAGTGCATAGTTTTTGGGCCAATATCACAGTAACTTATTTATAAAAATATACGGATGGAGACAAATGAACGCAAATTATATCGAAAAGATCAAATCGCTCAAACGGAGCGGCGAATTCACTGAAAAACTCGTCAATTTCATCGGCGCCGTAGACGCGATCATGAAAGAGGACGATTTCAGATGTCTGGTGCTGTACGGCAATATTTTAAACGATGGATTTCGCGAAGGCGTTTCAACGGCCGAGCTGCTGATCATACCCTCTGAAGCCGGAATAGGCCTTCTTGAAAAACTACACGTTCCCCTTCAGACGGCGGCCGCCGAACTGAAAATGGTCCCGCTGATAATGACGTTCGAAGAAATCCTTTTATCGGCGGACGTTTTCCCGGTTAAATTTCTGGAAATAAAAAACAATTATATAGTCCTTGCCGGCGAAGACCTTCTCGCCGACCTCGTCATTCCCGATGAAAACATCCGCCTTCACTGCGAGCAGGAACTCAGGAATTTCTCGCTTAAACTCAGGAACGATTTCATAACCATGTTTCCCGACGAGTTCAACATGTATAACGCGCTCATAAAATATATTCCTGAACTTCTTTCTACCATCAGGCTTTTCATTGAATATAAATCCGGCCGCAAACTTTCCAAAATATCCGAAGTCATGCTTTATCTGAAGGAACAGTTCGGCGTTTCCTACGATTCGATCAACGACATCATCAACCTCAAAAAAAGTAATACGGTGCTAACCTGCGAAGAGATCAAAGAAATATATTCGAAATTGAATATATTGATAAATGAACTTACCAGGAAAGCCGACGCGCAATAATAAATTTTTTATCGTATATTAATTGCATTCCATATAAAAAAACACGGCTCCGGTTTTGACGGCGCCGTGTTTTTTATGCCCGATACAGGGATCTATTTACTGTGCGAGATACTGATTGAGGATGTCGTCGACGCTGTATTTTTTATCGCCGCATACCTTGCCGCTGATATTTCCTACGTTGTCGTTGAACGTCGCCCTTGTTTCTTTGAATATTACGCCTGTGTAGAAAGTTTTGGTGTTTTCGGCGACCTTGAACGCCTCGACCTTATCGGTCGGATCATAAAACGTATCGGGGAGCGGAACGCATTTTTCCTTCATCATTCTGAAATATTCCATGCCGCGGTAAGTCACGCAGGGCGAAACCACGTGGATGAGCGAAAAACCGTTATGTTCGACGCCGAGTTTGATAAGACGGGCCAGCTGAGTGATATCGCCCGCGAAACCGCGCGCGATAAAACTGACGTGATATGAAAGCGCGAGGCTTACGATATTAAGCGGCGTGTCGATCGAGCCGTAAGGCGTCGTCGTCGTTTTAAGTTCCATTTCGGATGTGGGCGAAAGCTGGCCTTTAGTGAGGCCGTATATCTGGTTGTCCATAACGATATAGGTCATATTGGTATTGCGGCGCGCTACGTGAGGCATGTGTCCGCCGCCGATGGCGAATCCGTCACCGTCGCCGCCCGCTATTATAACGGTGGTTTCGGGCGAAGCCATTTTAACGCCGGAAGCGATGGGGATAGCGCGGCCGTGAACCGTGTTGAAACCGTAAGTCGAAACATAGCCGGGTATTCTGGAAGAGCAGCCTATGCCCGATATCAGCGCGACCTTTTCGGGTTCGAGCTGAAGTTCGTCCAGAGCGCGGTATAGGGCGTTAACGACGCCGTAATCGCCGCAGCCGGCGCACCATATGGGTTTTAAACCTGATTTGTAATCTGTTACGCTGTATTTTTTTTCGCAGGCGCCGGCCTGAGCGTTCGTATTTATGCTTGGAGCAGCTGACATTTGAGTGGCCTGTGACATTAAAATGCCTCCTTAATAACGTTTCTGATTTCTTCCACAGTGAAGGGCGCGCCGCCGGAACGTTTGTATAATTTAACGTCTTCGGGAAGGCCCACGAACGATTTCAGATAATAGTAAAACTGTTTCGAGTAGGACATTTCAATGACAAGCGTCTTTTTAAGGGAGGACAGGAAGCTTTTGATCTGCGCTTCAGGAACGGGGCTCAGCACTTTAGGCACGAGTACTTTGATATTATAGCCGTTCTGGTTGAGGGTTTCAATGACGTCTTTAACGACGCCGCGGGTAGAGCCCCAGCAGATAATTCCGCAGGTGGCTTCATCAGGACCGATATGCTCGACGAGCTCGTCCTTGAATTCTTCGAGTATCATCTCCATTTTTTTATAGCGTTTATCATTCATTTTTTCGTGCATTTCAGGCACCGAAGTGGGCGAACCTTTTTCGTCGTGCTCGATGCCGGCTGCCAGATACATGCCTTTTTTGACGCCGGGCCACGTCATGGGCACGACCGGATTGGATCCGAGTTTATAGCGCTTGTAGCCTTCGTCGAGGATCTTTTCGTCGGGCAGCGGGCGTTCGTAAACTTTACCATGCCATTTGTTTTTTTCGATCTCGTCGGCGTCGATGGCGACCTTGCGCTGACCTATGAACTGGTCCGCTAAAATGATAGCGGGCATCTGATATTTTTCGGCGAGGTAGAACGCCTTCATGGTCATTTCGAAGCAGCTTCTGACGGAATAAGGAGCGACGACCACTTTAGGAGCGTCGCCGTGCGTGGCGAAAAGCGCCTGTTGAAGGTCTGCCTGCTCGGTCTTGGTAGGAAGTCCCGTCGACGGCCCGCCGCGCATTACGTTTAAAATGACCGCGGGAATTTCAGCTATGGACGAAAGGCCTATCATTTCGACCATGAGCGAAACGCCGGGGCCGGAAGTGGCCGTGAAAGCCTTCTGGCCGGCGTAGGAGGCGCCGATGACCATTCCGAGGGCCGATATCTCGTCTTCGGTCTGGATCATTCTGCCGCCCACTTTAGGATATTCGCGGCTCAATATTTCCATGACCTCTGAAGACGGGGTTATGGGGTAGCCGGCGTAGAACCTGCATCCGGCATATAGAGAAGCCATTGCGACCATTTCGTTTCCGGTCATCATCAGTTTGGGAGCGGAAATGCTGTATTTCAAACCTTTTATGGGAACGCGGCCCTTCATGTTTTTTTCGGCGAATTCGAATCCCGCGCGAAGGGCTTTCAAATTTCCCGAGACGACCTCAGCCGTTTTCTTTTTGAATTTCTTTTCGATCGATTTTTCGATCTTTTCATAAGGCAGGCCCGTCAAACTCGTCAGAACGCCTATAATGACTATATTTTTAGCGAGCTCGGTCTTCGCGGTCTCCATGGCGATCTCATTGAACGGGACCTTGAAAACGAACTTTTTGCATTCCGGGCTCAAAGGAATGTTTTCTGCCGTAGTAGGATCGTTTTCCGGATATACTATAATAGTGTTTTCGTGCACTTCGAGTTCGGAATGATACGCCACGTAATCTTTCCAGTTGAACGCGATCAGTATGTCGACCTTATCGCCCTGCGTTAAAACCCTTTTCATCGATATCCTGGTTTTAGAAAGCGATTCGCCGCCGCGTATCTGCGCGCCGTAATTTTTGACCATCATCGAATAAAGACCGAGCATCGACGCGGACGAAGCCAGAATTTCTCCGGCTGAAACCACGCCGTCGCCGCCGCGGCCTATCATGCCTATTACCAATTCATCTACCATACCCTACCCCCGGTTTTTTTAATATTGATACTTCAACTAAATACTACTTACAACCGATGCTAGTATTTTACCACAGTAACTATCATTTTTCAAGTAATCGAGTAAAATAGAGGAAATAATATTATGATAAATTTATATTTATTATAAATTTTTGTTGCGCTGCCGGCAAAAAAATGCTAAAATAAGATAAAATTTCAGCGTGAGAGCGCGCTATCATCAATTCATCGAGAGGTCAAAATGCAATCCGCTTTACTCAACGGCGCCAATATTTTCCTTGCCGGCGATAATTATAACAATCTCACCCTCATAAAAACTCTTCTCTGCGACGCCGGCTACGGATCCATCGAAACTTTTTCCAACGGCAATGAACTTTTATTGCACCTCGACAGGCAAAAGCCCGACATTGTCATCTCCGACGTCTGCATGCCGCAGGTAGACGGCTTCCAGCTTTTGCGGGAGTTCAAATCGAACGATGACGCGGCGGTCAGCTCGACGCCGGTTATCCTTTGCTCGGCGACATTCAACGATTTCGAAACTCGAAGGCTCGCCAATGAACTCGGCGCGGAGGCCTTTTTCACAATCCCTTTCGACGCGAAAGATTTTCTGGCCGCCGTAGAAAAAGCCCTGACTAGAAGGCTGCACGTCCCCCCAAAAAAAGCGGCGGAAGGAAGCGAAACCGAAAATATAAAACTCGTGATACTCGAAGACGACAAATTCAGTTCACGGTTTCTCCTTCACGCTCTTAAAGACCTTAAATACGAAATGTTCACGGCCGAAACCATCGCGGAATTCAATAGGATCTTCGATGAACACAGGCCGCAGATATGCATTATAGACTATAACCTTCCCGACGGCGACGGGATAGACGTTCTGAAAACCGTTAAAAGCCTCGATCAGAACACTAAAGTTATTATGATGACGGCGATAACGAACGAGCGCATGATCGACGATTTCATAAAGGAAGGCGCCGACAATTTCATCAACAAGCCTATTAATATAAGAAATTTGATCAACGCCATAAAAAACGCCGTGGAAGGGCTGCCGCGCGGTTCGGCCGGTCAGACCTCCGATTCCGCCGGCGGCGACGAATTCGGCCGCGATTTTTCAGCCGATTACAGCGATTATTTCATCAACGCGCCGCTCGCGCTCGCCATTATCGATGAAAAGCTCAACTGCCTCAGGCAAAATTTCGAATTCGACATGCTGTTCAAAAGCTGCGCGAGCAACCTGAGACAGGCGGACGATAACGGCGCAATAAATTTAGAATTGATATTGAACGCGGACGAAACTGAAAATCTTAAAACCGTCCTGAACGAGATGAAAAGAAAAGACGCCAAAACAAAGCGCAGATTCACTTTTTCAGGCGGCTGCGAACTGAAGCATACCATGATAATTAAAAGCGCGAGCAACTCCGACATAGTGAAAAACAATTACATATATTACATCGCCATGCCGGGCTGCGAAAATTATTTGTGAGACCCGGAATTTTGAACAGGCTTGATTTTCCCTCCGGCCGCCTCGGTCTCCGCGCTTTTTTCATTTCCTGAATATATCTTTATTTTATAGAATTCGACCTCGCTGGTGGCAAGATCTATGAGCAGTTCCTTTATGCGGGCGCGTTCCTTCGTAAGCTCGTCGATCTTTTTATCTATCTGTTCGGCCCTCTTGTTCATTCTTTCGCGAAGTTTGAATATCTCGGTTTTCAGCCTTTCAAAACGCTTCGCCGTAATCGGAGCCCCGCTTTTGACGAACTTATCGATCTTAGTTATGAAACTTGATTTATGCGCGCCTTCAGCGTGAGATGCGGAGCGTGCTTCCATGCGCCTGACGGAATGTTCGGATTCCGGGCCCCGCGCGGCGAACGACCCCGCCGGGTAGACGAGGGCCGCGGCCGCCGCCATAAAGAGGAATCCGCGCGCCGCGCACTTTAAAAGTTTTTTGTATTCATTCGATATATTCATGAGGCACCGCCATATATAATAAAATTGGAATATTTTTCGTTCCGGATATCCGGAACTTTATTTTTTTATGAATTTTGATATTTTATCGATATAACTCTGGGCTTTCTGCGAATAGCCGCCGCCCGCGTCAAGCTCGGTTATCTTAGTGAAGTCGAGTTTGGCGGCGTCGTAGATCTCGAGATTGAACAGCGACTGGCCGCGTCTGTAGTACGCGTCGAGCAGGATTTTTTTCAGGTCGGCGTTCTGCGGATATTTGGCCGCCGATTTAGCCAGCGAAGTGATGACCTCGCTGAAATGCCCTTCGTTGAGATACTGCTTTGCCATATCGACCTGGTCGTTTATTGTGAAAGCCTGCTTTTTGATCTCTTCGGGAGGCTTCGGAGCGTTTTCGCCGCCGGGCTGTCCTGCCGGCGGGGTCTGCTGTGAAGACGCCGGCGCGGAGGCCGTATCGCCGCCGCCTTCGGGATTTTTGAACTGCTCTAGTAAAGCCTTTACGGCGGTTTCTAGCTGCTGATAATCTTTTCCTTCCATAACGAACCAGTAAACCGAAAAACCTCCCCCAAGACTTAACGTGAAAAAAAACATGAGTATAAAAAGCAGTTTGAAAAAAGACATGCGGCGTACCGGCGCGCCTGCCGTTTTAGACGCCTGAGGAAGCGGGGCCGCCGAAACGCCCTTCTGCCGGCCCTGAGTTTTCGACGCGCCCGGGGACTGCGGCGTTTTTTTCTTCGCTTCTGAAAATGACTGAGTTTTTGCAGCCGCGGGAGCGGGGGTTTCCTTCCGCCTCGCCTCGGCGCGCTCGAGGGCTTCCTTCGCTTTCTGCTGTACCGATTCAACCTTGTCGCTCACGGCGATGGTGATGAGCTCTAACGCCTCGTCGCTGGCTATCTCGCCAAGAACGTAAAGCGCCGATTCGCGCATCTGGGCCTTCGAAGAAAACATCATCGTTTTAAGGCGCGCGAGTATAACGCGGTTGGCCGACATGTTGCTCTGGGCATATTTCCAGATGGCCTTTACCACGTTAGCCCTGACGCGGTTATCGTTGTGATTGATATGCTTTATAAGTTCCTCGACGCATTTTGAATTGCCGAGGTTTTCCAGCGCTTCGGCGGTATTTGCCACCACGCGGGTGTCTTCGTCGTTCAAAAAGCCTATCACGGCTTCCATATTGTCGCGGCCGCCCAGTTTTCCCACGGCGCTGACCAGCGTCGCTTTTATAAAAGTGTTCTTCTCGGCTGCAAGCCTTTTCACAAGATCTTCGAGCGAAGAAGAATCGCCGGCGTCTATTAATTTCTGTATCTTATCGATCTCTTTGCGCGTAGCGTCGTCGATGACCTTGGCCGGTTCGAGCGCGGCGCTGGTTTCGATCGGGTCGCCGAGCGGCGCCGTGTCGCGGGCCTCTTCCTTCAGGGCGGGCTGGGCGGCGGGCTGTTTTTTTTCAGGTTCCGCCGCGGGCGCGACTTTTTCAGACTGCTGCCGCTTCGGCTCGGGCTCGACATCTTTTGACGACGGCTTTTCCAAATTAATTGTCACCTTCGGCTGCGCCGGCGCTTCAATTTTCGGTTCGGCTTTCGGTTCGATTCTGGGCGGGCGGGCATCGAGGGAGGGAATTCTGCTGATCTCCTCTTCGCTGACGGGAGGCGTGGAAGTTTCCAGCTCCCTTTCGGCTTTTATTTTAAGGGCGTTTTTAAGCGCCTCTTCTGCTTTGGCTTTGATGTCGGGGCTTTTATCGTTCGCGGCTATACTGAGCAGATCGATGGATTCGTCGTCGCCGATCTCGCCCAGAACGTAGATCGCCGATTCACGCATCTGATTCTTGGTCGAAAACATCATTTCTTTGAGGCGTTCGAAAACTATCCTGTTGGCGGTTACGTTGGTGTGAGCAAATTTCCAGATCGCCTTGACGGTGTTGGCGCGTACGCGATTATCCGCGTGCGCCACGAGTTTTACTATGTGCTCGACGCACTTCGGGTTGCCTATGCTTTCCAGCGCCTGCACGACGTTCGCCACCACGCGAGCGTCGGCATCTTTAACGAATGGAAGCAGGGCATCCATATTGTTTCGCCCGCCGAGCTTTCCAACGGCGCTGATGAGCGTCGCCCTTATGAAGGTATTTTGTTCGGCCGCCAGGGCTTTAAGGACCTGCGGCAGTTTAGAAACATCAGAAGTATCGATGTACGATTGTATTTCATCTATGCGGACGCGCGTCGCTTCGTCTATGCCTTTTGACGAGTCGGCCGATCCACGCGACAGTTTTTCTATGACGCCGTTGATATACACGTCGTCGTCGGTTTTAGCTTTGCGCTCGGAGTATGTGAGCTTTGCCTTATCGAGCATCACGGAGGCTTTCGCGCTCAGTTCGAGATTGTCGGAGTAGGCCGCCTTATCGAGAATGTCTATGGATTCCTCGTCGGCTATTTCGCTCAAAACGTAAAGCGCCGATTCGCACATATCCGCGTTGTCCGATTCGAGCATCTGCTTGAGTTTGTCGATTACGTGCCTGTTGATGCTCACGTTCGAGTCCGTGAATTTCCACAACGCCTTTATTACATTCGCCCTGACGCGGTTGTCCTTATGGGAAATGAGTTTGACGAGAGCCTCGACGCACTGCGGATTGCCGAGCCGTTCGAGCGCCTCGACGGCGTTAGCGAGAACCCTGAAATCAGGGTCGCTTAAAAATGAAATGATGTCGCCCATGTTGGATTCGTCGCCCAGCCGCCCTATGGCGCTTACATAAGTTGCCCTGATGTATGGGTCTTCTTCATACGGAAGCTGTTCGCGGGCCTCTTCTATGAGCGCGGCGTCCTTTTCCTTCAGCCGCCTTAAGATGGTATCCACCGCCTGACGCGTGTCGTCTGGCATGTCTTCAGGTTTGGCCTGCGGAATCTCTCCTTGCGATTGAGGCGGGGCCGGCTCCTGCGCTTTGCTTTTTTCGGCGGCAAGCTCCGCAACAATTGTTTTGATATCGCCGTGCTCTTTCTGGATGATTAGAAGAGCCTTTTTCACGAAGTGCTTAACGCCCGGATTATCGTCGGTTTCGAGCGAGTTCAAAAGCGCCGGCACTATGCGCTTATCGGTGACCCCGATAAGCGCCGCCGCCGCTTCCTCGCGTGTATCGTCGTTAGGCGAGCCAAGATTTTTTATCAGTAAGTTTATATCGATATTTTTATCCGTCATATAAGTTAAAAATTATAATTTAAGAGGGTGAAAATGTCAAGGTTTTTTATGCCCTGATAATTAGATAATAAAAATTATAATTGACAAAAGGCCGAAATGTAATTATAATATCGAAAAAAATCAGTCGAAAATAAGGATGAGTTTATGAATTTTGAAATGATCAGAGCCTCCGAGCTCAAATCGCAGCTGATAGAGTTCGCCTATTCGCAGAGGTTCAAGGAACTGCACGACAAAGTGCTGAACACCGTCTTCGCCGACATGAAAAATTATGAAAGCGGAAAGATCGAAACGGTAAAGGTCGACCAGCTTTCGCCCGAAGAATATTTCAACTTTCTCGACTGGTTCGCGCTGGAATTGAAACACACCGACGGCCGGAGCATACTGGATTACTTTATAGACGAATTCAAGGACAGCCTCAGCGCGGACGACGTAAACGATCTGAACCGCTGGCGGGACGTTTTCGAAAGCACGTTCAAGATCAAAAGCGTTCTCGAAGACGGATTCCACGCGCTCAATCTTTTCAACCTGAAAGAATATATCATCAAACCAACAGTATCCATCGAAGAGTTAAAGACCATAGAAAAAAATTCTTACGTCAACGCCCGTATCGTGCCTTATAAAAATTACCACATATTCTCGGGCGCGATCCTCCAGCTGGGATTCGAAACCATGAACGACACGATCGATTACATCGTAGAAATAATGTCGGAACAGCCCGCGCTGTACTTTCAGGACAACAACGCCGGCGTAGAGGCCGGTTTCAGGCTCCAGAAAAAAGAATGCGAAATATTCAGACAGTATTTCGGCGACGATATCATCGTCTGCGAGGGCTACAACCTTAAAAAGAATTACGAGCAGTTCTATAAAAAAGCCTATCCGGCCATAAAAGAAATGAGACTTCTTCTGAAGCAGAGCACCGGCGCCCCCGCCGCCGCCGAAGAAGACGGCGATATCGAAGTGCCGCACGGCTTCGACGAAATTTTCAAAAAATACCGCGACTTCGAAACGGTGGCGATGATCTACGACGACATCGAGGGCATTAATTTTTATCCCGATTTCGAGAAATTCCAGAAGTTGTTTTCCGGCGATTACACCGCGGACGTCGATTTTATTCCTTCTGAAAACGGCGCGCCCGCAGGCGTCGCGGAACTTAAAAATAAAATTTTCTTCGATTACCTCAACGACGAATCCATCTCTCCGCTCGTGTTCAAAAAAATGTACGAGCGCTATCCCGGCAACGCCCTTTTGATATTGTCCGCCGCGCTTAATTTCAGCCCGAAGGACTTCGTTTACGACCGGGACATCGAGAAATATCTTTACAACTTCAAGAGCTATTACTATAAGACGAAACCGATACCATCGATACTGCCGGTGGATATACAGGACTTCGTAAAGGAAATAATCGCGGACTGAAGCGGAAATGGCGGTAAAATTTAAATGAGCGTAAAAAAAAGGATCATGAAATTTATATTAATTCTTGTCGTTACATATTTTCTTCTTCTGGCCGGGCTTCTTTCGAGCGTCGATACGATCGTTTTTCCCAGATTCAGAGCGACCGATATTTCCGTGACGCCGAAAGACCTCAACCTTAAATACGAGGAGGTCACGGTCGAAACGGATGACGGAAAAAAACTTTGCTGCTGGTATGTCCCGCACGAAACGAGCAGCGAAACGACCCTGATTTACAGCCACGGCAACGCCGAAAACATTTCCAAAGCGCTGAGGCACGCGCGCGCCATCGCCGCAAAACTTTCGGCCAACCTGTTCATTTACGACTACAGGGGTTACGCGAAAAGCGAAGGCGCGCCTTCGACCAAAACTTTCTACGGCGACTGCGACCGCGTTTATAATTACATATCTTCGAGGCCCGAACTTAAAGGCGGCAAATTCATAATTTACGGCCGTTCACTCGGCGGCGCCGCGGCAGTTCATCTGGCGTCGAAATATCCTTGCCACAGGCTTATTACCGAATCCACATTCGTTTCCGTTCCGCTGCATATATGGTTCAATCCCGTACTTTTCGTCTTTTACCCTTTCGTGAGCGATTATCTTCCTACCGCGGCGAAAGCGAAGGACGTAAAAGCGCCCTGGCTTATAATTCACGGCGGAAGGGACGGCGTCATAAGCGTTAAGAACGCGCACGCGCTATACGCGCTCGACGCGCCCGCTAAACGATCGCTTTATATCGTCGACGAGGCCTCGCATAACGACGTCATGGCGCTGCGAGGCGATGAATATTTAAATAAAATTTACGATTTCGCGGTCAAAGACTGAACGCGTGTCGCCGGAAGAGAAACGCGGCCATGGACGGATATACTCCCAACGTTAAAATAGACTGCAGCGGACTTTACTGCCCGATGCCCGTCATAAACGCCCAGAGCGAGCTCGAAAATATGCCGGGCGGGCAGATCCTTGAAATAACCGCGACTGACGACGGCGTGGCCGACGACTTTCCTATGTTCTGCAAATCGCGTAAATTAAAGCTTCTCAGGCTCGAAAAAAAAGACGGCTATTACATCATAGCCATTCAAAAATAGGCGCGCAGTTTCCTACCACGCGTAATTCAGATTGATATTGAACCTTTTGTACCAGTATCCGCTGGTATCTTCCGACGTGCTGTCGAGACCGGAATTGGTTTTAAGATAGGCCGCGTTCAGAATGAAATCTTTCCAGATATCCCAAAAGGCTTCCAGCTCGTATTTGTGGTAATTTTTCCATCCTTTATTCAGTTCCCTCGAACGGCCGTATTCCTCGTTCAGCTTCAAAACGTGCCCGTTACCCGTGTAACTAAGATCATATTCAAGCCCGCCGCTGTCATAGCGTTCAGGCGAATAATAGCCGGTGTATTTTTTCTGCGCGAATCTGACGTGCTTATATACCGGACCCGCCACTATCTTGAAATCACCGAATTTCTTTATCCGCTTTAATTTCAAAGCTAAATTTTTCTTGGTGTTCGAATCCGAAAATTTATGATATCCCGCGCCGAAATTAATTTCGTATTTAGCGTCTATGAGGCGCCTCAGGTCGAAAGACGGCCCGTAAGCCGCTATTTTATTGCGGAACGCCGAAGGGTTCTCGAACATGACGCTCCTGTCGAAGTAAAGGGCCATATTTAAACGCCTGGGCATGTCGTAGCTGATGCCCAGCGCGTAGCCTGCGTTATTCGAAGACGCCGCGCCGCGCGGGTCTGAAAGGTCGTACAGCGTGACGCCGCCGGAAATTTTATAAAGCGGCGATATCTTCCTTCTTAATCTCAGATTGGCCGTGTCGGCCTTGTATTTAAGGGAGGAGTTGTCCATATAAATATCGTAGCTCCTGTATGACGCACTGAGCCTGGTGTCCAGGTCGATATCGGTTTCGACATTTCCGCCGGCGCCGTTGAAATTTATGCGGTCAGAGTCCTTCGAGCGCGAGCGGAACGGCGTGAATTCGCTCCTGTGAATGTTCATGATGATATCTTTCAGTTTTATCGCGTATGAATAATTCTTGTCTTTCGACAGGGCTTCGTTGATCTTTTTCACGGCCTGCTTATCATAAGAAAAGATGTGCATGGCGTTGCCGTAGCCGGTTATCGTTTCCAGGCTCTTTTTGACCGCCGAATAAGCTTTGCGGTAATAATTGAGGCTCGGGTAATATTTGCCCGTCCAGAAATAAGTTCTGGCAATGCCGCCGAGCGCCTCCGAATCTTTGGGATGATCTATTAGAACTTTGTTATATTCTTCTATGGCTTCTTCGTATTTTTTGCTCCAGGCGAGATTGAGCGCCGAATACATCCGGGCGTCGTAATCGGCCGGCTTGAGTTCGAGCGCAGCGCGGTAGCTCGCCACTGCGCCCGCGTGGTCGCCGGAACGTGACCTGGCTTCGGCCCGGGCCATTAAAAGATTATATTCCGGGCCAGTTTTCGAAAGAGTTTTGGAGTAATATTCCTCAGCGCCTGCGTAATCTTTGGATCCGGCGATCTTTTTACCCTTTTTAACGTAAAGGTCGGCCAATTTTTTGAACAGCCCCGCGGCTTCTTCGTCCCTGCTTTTATACTCGATAATAGTTTCGGCGTCGTTTTCGAATTCGTCCATGAGCAATAGCGAGTAATTTATCTGCGCCCGCAGCAGACTAAGTTTGTAAGTGGCGCCCTCTTTTTTGAGCATATCGCCGATCGCCAGACGCACCTCGTCGGTCATCCCGCCCGCCCGCATTAATTTAGCTATGTCGTAATCGAAATTCGCGACGCCTTTCGACGCATTCGATGCCATCCGATAATAAGCGACGGCCTCTTTGGTCAAACCCAGCCTTACGCAGCATTGCGCCGCTTTCACGGCGGTTTCGGCGTCGTTTCTCTCGTATCTTAAATATTGTGAAAAGCGGCGGACCGCCGCGGCATATTCCGATTGAGCCAGGTAGCTCAGGCCGAGATATTTATAAGCGTCCCTGCAGGACGGAAATTTGGCGATGGTATATTTAAGCGCGCGGACAGCCTCGACGTATTTTTTTTCGCCGTATAAATTGACGCCCTTCGAAAGAAACGCCGCGGAAAGGTCTTTCATCAAGGACCTCACGCGCTCGTCGTCCCTGTTTTCGGATGCGAGTTCGTAGCATAATTTAACAGAGTCCCTGAGCCGCTCCGCGAACATATACGTCCGGGCGAGTTCCAGCCTCACTTCGAAACTGTCGCAACCGCCTCCGGCAAGAACCTTTTTTAGCAGATCGATCGCTGCGCCATATTTTTTCTGCCTTCCTAAAACTTTCGCGAGGCCGAGCGACGCTTCCGCCGTGTCTTTTCCGGATGCGATGACGCCCTCGTATATTCCGGCGGCTTTATCGAGTTTGGAACTCCACGCGAGATATTGCGCGTACTGGTTCATGGCGTAGGAATTGGAGGAGTGGCCGGCGTAAATTTCTTCGTATTCCTTCGCCGCCGATCTTTTATCTCCGGCGAAAAAACTGGTTTTAGCGAGCGCGAGCTTCGCATCGGTATGCCGGGGCGATATGCTTAAAACTTTTTGAAACCACGAGCGGGCGTCGGCGTATTTCTTCTGCCACAAGCAGATCTGGCCAATCGAAAACATGGCATCGGTATTGCGGGGACTTTTTGAAATGATGCGCGAATATAGTTCGGCGGCTTTGCCGTAATTCTTTGCAGAAATTTCTTCGCGCGCCTCTTTAAATAATAATTCGATCTCGTCGCGAGTGCGATCCTTAAGATCTTGTTTAAAGCCTTTATAAAAGTCGAGTATCTTTTTCGAGGACGATGAAGCATCCAGCTGAGCCAGAGATTGGTTTCCGGTTTCCGCGGAGACGGCGAACGCACAGGGGCGCGTAAAAGAAAATAAAATAACCTGCAGCGCCGCCGCTGCTAGAATGATTTTTATGGAAGAACTGAAAATCTTCAATTAATATCCCCGCCGTTTCAACATGATAATAAAATATATTGACTATACACGATTCGTTATATTATAATATCGTAAAAAATATTCGAATCGTTACACTTATTAGAAATTTTAAATCAAGAAAAATTCGCGATTTTAATTTTACCGGCGGCGTAATTTCTTAAATTGGGAGACGCGATGTTTGAGGGGCCCGTTAAAATTCTTCTTGTCGAAGATAATCCCGGAGACGTCATGCTTCTGCGGGAAATGCTCAAACGCGAAGATATTAACTTTGAGATGTTCTCCTGCGCCGCTTTAAAGGAAGCCGCCGAAAGCCTTTCAACCTGCAATTACGACATCATTTTGCTGGACCTTCTTCTTCCCGACAGCACCGGCATTGACACTCTCATAAGCGTCAAAAAATATTCCGGTGAAATTCCTATCATAGTCCTGACGGGCACCAACGATTATCATACCGGCGCGCGCGCGATCTCGGAAGGCGCACAGGACTATCTCGTCAAGGAAGGCGTGGACGGCAAGGTCCTCATACGCTCGATCCGCTATGCTTTCGAGCGCCAGCGGCTTTTAATGGAACTCGAGCGCGAACGCAGAAAAGAGCTGAGGATCAGCGAAGAACGCTACCGCGCGATAGTCGAAGGCCAGACCGAGCTAATCTGCCGCTTCGGCGCCGACGGCGGCATCACTTTCGTAAACGGCGCCTATTGCCGTTATTTCAACGGCGACTCCGAAAAATTCACCGGAAAAAAATTCGAATCGCAGGCGCCCGCCGAATGCCGCGAGCCGATCCGCTGCCGCCTGGCATCTCTTGGAAAAGACAACCGCATCGCCGCATTCGAACACCTGATCATGAATTCCGCCACCGGAGAAAAAAGATGGCTGGAATGGACATTTCTCGCCGTTTTCGGCGAAAATTCACTCATAGAAGAATATCAGGCGGTAGGCCTCGACGTCACCGAGCGCAAGCGCGCGGAGGAAGAACTGCAGGCCATAAACGATAATCTCGAAACGATCATCAGGGACCGCACTTTCGAACTGGCGAACGCCAATTACAAACTCGAAAAAGAGATAGTCCAGCGTAAGAACGCCGAAGAATCCCTCGCGTCCGAAAAGGAAAGGCTCGCTGTAACGCTTCGCAGCATTGGCGAAGGCGTGATCGCGGTCGACAACCTCGGAAAAATTACCCTCATCAACTCCATGGCGGAGTCGATCGTCGGGCTGACCTCTGAAATCGCCGCCGGAATGGACCTGGACGAAGCGTTCCGCCTGTTCAATTCAAGCACCGGAAGCAGGATAGAAAACCCGGCGAGCGTATCGATAAAAAACGGCGAGATCGTCGTTTTCGGCCACCACACGAAAATTATTTCGAATACCGGGCACGAAATTTTCGCTTCGATCACCTGCGCGCCGATCCGCGACAGGGGAGAAAAGATCATAGGCGCGATACTCGCCTTCCGCGATATGAGCGAACAGAAAAAAATAGAAGAGGAACTGCTGAAGATAAGCAAACTCGAATCTCTGAGCCTTCTGGCCAGCGGCATAGCGCACGATTTCAATAATTTTCTCACCGGCATAGTCGGAAACATATCGCTGGCTAAAATGCTGGCTTCCCCTGAGGACGAAATACACAAGATACTTACGAGCGCCGAAGACATATCTTTTCAGGCCAAGGGACTGACCGTGCAGCTATTGACTTTCGCGAAGGGAAGCACCGCGAATAAAAAACTCGCCGACATCGGCGAGCTGCTTAAAAACTCGATCAGTTTCATGGCGCGCGGCTCGAACGTAAAATGCGAATTCGATATCAGCGATAAACTCGCGTCGGCCGAGATCGACGTCAGCCAGATAAACCAGGTGGTATCGAACCTCGTCATAAATTCCATCCAGGCCATGCCGGGCGGCGGAACGATAAAGGTCGTCGCCAAAAACGTAAGTATAGACGGCGAAAAGCTGCCTTTAACCAAAGGCCGTTACGTCAGAGTGACTTTCAGCGATAACGGAAGCGGGATCGAAGAAAAAAACCTCGCCAAGATATTCGACCCTTATTTTACGACCAAGGCCAGGGGCAACGGGCTCGGCCTGTCGTCGGTCTACTCCATAATAAAAAGCCACGGCGGCCTCATCACTGTCGATTCAAAACCGGGCACTGGCGCGACTTTCGCGATTTACCTGCCGGCCGCTGACGGCACAGCGGCGGAATTGAAAACCGAAGCTAGGCCTTCGACGGCTAAAGAAAAAAAAGCGGTAATGAATGGGAAAATATTGATAATGGACGACGAGGAACTCATCAGAAATATAACTTCTCAGTTATTGAACCATCTGGGGTTTGAAACTATGACCGCAGCCGACGGCGCAGAGGCGCTCGAAATTTATAAGGCCGCTCTCGATTCGGGCGCGCCGTTCGACGCCGTGATAACCGATCTGACGGTGCCGGGCGGAATGGGCGGCGTAGAAATGCTTCAGAATATAATCCGGTTCGACCCGGAAGTAAAGGCCATAGCCGCCAGCGGCTATTTCAGCGACCAGTCTAAAATAGAAGATTTTGAAAAGGCCGGTTTCAAGGAATATATAACCAAGCCTTTCAAAATCAACGAACTTGTAAGGACTCTTCAAAAACTTATAAATAAGGATAATCAAGGTTAAAACGTGCCGGTCACGCCCAGCGTGACTTTCTGACGCTTATAACTGTCGCCGTAAACATTGCGGTGAACCAGATCGTAATCAGAATCGCTGATATACGCCAGATTAACGCTGTAACCGTCGACGGTAGGCACTCTGAAGCCGAAACTGAAAGCGTCGCTGTTATATTCGACGGTCAGATTCGCTACTTTAAGGTCGAAATTCGCGCCGGCGATGAAAAAGAAATTGTTCGGCGCCATCTCGGAAAAGTCGTATCCGCCGTAGTGGGATTTATTCATCGGATAGGCCCTGTGCCCTCCGAAGTTAACGCCCATGCCGAAGTACGCGATCTCCTGGCCGGCGACCAGATAAGCCGAGCTGTATGAGTTGTTGTCGGTTTCGATAACGAGGCCCGCGGCGACTTTAAGCGCCTTGCTGTCCGGAAACAGATACTTGAGGTTGAGCGAGAGACCAGGGTCGAAGGAACTCTGCATTGAATCGAGCGATTTGCTGAAGCCGACTTCGACGACGCGCGAGATGCCGTAAAGGCCGTTCACAATCAAACTCCGCTCGTTGGTTGAGGCGGCGCGCTGTATCGAATAGTTCTGCAGATAAAGCCCGCCGCTGAATTTGCCGGGCTTGCAGACCGCCGGAGAAGGGCTCAGAAAAAGTCCCGTGGGTCCGGCTAGCGAAGGGTCCGCTGCGGCGGTGCCGGCCGTCAGAAAAAACGCCGCAAGTAAAATTCCAATAACAACCGCAGGCCGGATAAGGTTCCCGAATTTTTTAGTCGCGTTCATAATCTCTCATCTACCTTCTTTTTATTTAATAAATAATATTAACCACATCAAAGCAAATAAAATATACGGCCGCCGTATTCAGGCCGTTATAATATATTTTATTAACATATCGTCATAAAGAAGAAAAAGTTTAACGGACGCGCGATATAAAAAAAGAACCTTGAAGCATGAAACCAAGGTTCTTTTTTATATTTAGACTCGATAAAAACGTTTTTTATGAATTCATTATTCCGGAAATAACTTCAGGCGGGACGGCCCATTTGCTCATGAGCATTTTAACGCCGTATTTATATTTTTCTTCGGAGGTGCGTTTTAAAAGCTCGCTCATCTGTTCGAGCGCCTTTTGGGTTTCGCCCGACATGAAATGAATTTCAGCGAGCCTCAGCCGGGCGTAATGAAGTCCCGGATGCATATCTATCGCCTGAGCGTAATAAATTCGGGCGGCGCGGTAATATTTTTTATCGAAATTCAAATCGCCCAGCTGCGCGCGCACTTCAGCGAGCCCTGGAAATTTAATTAAATTCCTTTCCAGTTCATTGCGCTTCATGATGAAAATGGCATGCCTGAAAAGGTAATAAAGTAAATACGCCGCCAGCGCTCCGGCTATCGCGTTATACGGAAACACGAATAGAAGGTCGGGGTTTATACCCCAGAACTTCAATCCGTCAAGCATTTTCAACATATTAATTATCCTTTTTCTTCTTTTCTCTTAAAAACCTGATAGCCGATATATAAAAACGCCAGCGAATAAAGTATATTTATTCCGAGCATGTCGAACGCCAGAGGCATATTCGCGTAATCGCCGGTTTCCGCCATTTTTACTAGTTTTTCATATTTAATGACCTCGCAGGATTTCAGGTATGAATAGTTGACGATCTTATCGGCTATATAATAAGGGATGATATCGAGCTTGCCGAACAGCAGAATGACGTTGTCGATCAGCTTAAGCGCGAATGTCGCGAATATAGTGAAAGCCATCGTGGATTCAGCCGAACGCGCGAAAATGGACACCAGAAAAACGAGCGCGATGTAAGAAAAATTTATCACGAAGTATGCGTTACAGATCTTTATAAGAAGCTGATAATCGATAAGCGCGAAAACCTTGAACCCGAAGACCCTGTCGAGCGCGACGCCGATGAGCGCACACAAGCTGAGATAGATGGCGAGGTTGACCACGAAAAAAACTATCGTGCTTAAAAGTTTTCCGAGATAGATCGTAAGGCGCTTGAACGGCATAAGCAGCATCAGCTTGATCGATTTATTCTCGAATTCCTTCGATATGAGTTCGCCAGCGATTATAGTCTGGAAGAACCAGCTCGACCATGAAAAGAAACTCAGCAGAACGACGAGGACGCCCATGATGCCGCTGCCGAATTCCTTGACGAACATCTGCTGCATCATGCCGAAATCCCTGTAAATGATGCCTTTGAAAAAAAGCACCGTCAGCACGAACAGTATCATAATCGGAAGGAAATTTATGGCGAAGGCGCAAAAATAAACTTTTTTGAGCCTCTGCATCTTATATAACTCGTATCTTAGAATGTCGAACATAATCGGGCCTTGAATCCTTAATTTTTAATATCGGCGCGGCGTTTGCCGGCCGCGCTATTGAGTTTGCTGTTTTGCGGAGTTTTCGGAACCGTCGCCTGTGACTTCCAGGAAAAAATTCTCCAGGCTGCGTTTGGTTTTTACGAAATTGAATATTTCGAAATTTTTATCGACAAGTTCTTTCAGCGCGCGCGGCACGCTTTCCTTCCCCAGCCTGATCTCTATGAAATTGGCGTTGGCCCTGATTTTGAGCGAAGCGCCGGTTATATATTCGAGATTTAGAATGTGCTTCAGGCAGGTTTCGGTCTGCGACTGCTCCACCTCTACCTCGTAAATTTCCTGTTCAGTGCTCAGAAGATCGCTGACCTTTCCGTATGTGACGACGCTGCCGTCCTTGATGATGACCACAAAATCGCAAATCTGTTCTATCTCGTGCAAAAGGTGCGAAGAAACAAGGACCGTCGCTTTCTTTTCGGCCGCGAGGGTCTTTATAAGTTCGCGCATCTCGGCCTGCCCCTTCGGGTCCATGCCCGATGTCGGCTCGTCGAGTATTATTATGGAGCAATTGGTGAGAAGGATCTTCGCCACGTAAAGTTTCTGACGCATTCCGGTCGAATACTGGCTGACCTTTTTAAAACGATGCTCGAAAAGCCCTACCTTTTTAAGGCTTTCGTCAATATCGCGCGGAGTGATGTGCTTATAGATTTTAGCGGTTATGGCGAGGTTCTCCAGGCCGCTCATGAATTCGTAAAAAACGGGAAGCTCTACCAGGGCACCAGCCGCCCTGAGCGCGGCGTCGTAATCGTATTCGGTGTTATAACCGTCTATGTAACTTTCGCCGGAGTCTTTTCTGATAAGGTTGAGCATGACCTTGAGGCTCGTCGACTTGCCGGCGCCGTTAGGCCCGAGAAAGCCCACCACGGAGCCTGCGTCCACCCTGAAGCTCAGGTCTTTTAAAACGCTTTTTTTTCTGTAACCGCCGGTAAGCCTTAAGAATATCTCCCACGGAAGTTTCAAGATCCGCTTCAAAGTGAAGGGCTCGCCGAAGCTCTTGAAAAGATTTTTAGCCTCTATGGCTGTCTGGTTGTTCTGATTATGGTTCGATCCAGGCGGCATCTGACATTCCTTATAAAATCGGCGCGAGACCGATCCGAATAACTTGCGTGCTAATGAATTATATAATATTTCAAGCCGAATTTCAAGATATTTTCAATATTTTCAATAATTAATGGGCCGGGCTGAAAAGGAAAAACTTTATGAGACCGGGCCATTTATAATATGGAGCAGGGCGTCTTTCAGCCGCGGATACTCGAATTGGAATCCGGCGTCTAAAAGTCTTTTGGGATATACCGCCGAACCCTCGCACATTATTTCAGCGCCGCCGGCAAATATTAATTTTAGCAGGAACTCGGGAACTCTGAAAAAAGCGGGGCGGTTTAATGCAGCGGCCAGTTCGGCTGTGAACTCGGCGTTAGTGACGGGAGCGGGCGATGTGAGGTTGAAAACGCCTTCGAGTTTTTCGTCGCTTATGACGAAGCGGAAGGCGCGCAAAAGATCGCCGAGCGCGATCCAGCTCATATACTGCTCGCCTCCGCCAATTTTACCGCCGAGACCCATTGAAAACGGTATCAACATTTTATTGAGGACGCCGCCCTTTTTATCAAGGACCAGACCGAAGCGAAAAATAACGGTCCTCACGCCGGCGTCGCAAGCCTTCATGGCTTCTGCCTCCCAGTCGCGGCACACCGACGCGAGAAAACCGCCGCCGTATTCGAATTTATACTCGTCATGGCTTCCGCCGGAAGTATAGATCCCGACCGCCGAAGCGTTTATGAAAAGTTTCGGACGGCGCGCGGACGCTTTGAGCACGCGTACGAGTTTCGCGGTAGTATCGACGCGGCTCGAATATATTAGTTTTTTATAACTTTCGCTCCAGCGGGCGTTAACGGCCGCGCCGCTGAGGTTTATTATAACTTCGGCGCCCGCGGTTTTAGCGGCGAACCCGGCGTCCGGAAGCTCGTAATCCCTCGTAGAAAGGGCCTTTACGGAATCGCCGTGCATGCAAAGAAATTTCGCGAGATTAGATCCTATAAATCCCGAGGCGCCGCTTATAAGAATATCCATAAAAACCTCTTTTATTTTCTACGATCGTTAACTCGGTTCCGCCCGCCCGACTTTTACCCGCGCTGTTAACTGCTGCTAAGTACTTTACCACTATGCACTATAAACTATACACTATACACTATTATAAGCTCGCGGCGGCGACAAATCAATGAAAATTTTAACGCGGCGATAAAAATATTGATATTTTGAAGTTATTGATTTAAAATATACTGATTCAAAATTAACTTGAAACGGAAAGGCCTCTGCAGATGTATAAAAATCCCGACTACGAATATGAACTCATCCCCGTCAGCGAAATAAACGCCGGCAACGGCAGGATCTCACACAAATGCGCTTACCCCGCGCTCGGGGCTTCCATCGAGGCGAACGGGCTTATCACGCCGCTTATAGTATGCCGTAGCGGCGGACGCTTTGAAATTATAAGCGGCTTCAAACGCTTCGATATTATCGCAAAAAACACTCAAGCGCAGACGGACGGCTCCGTCAAAATAAAATGTCTTGTCGTCAAAGACCTCGCGCCGGCGGACCGGCTCTGGCTCAATATATCCGAAAACGCCGCTTCACGCGGACTTAATCCGGTCGAGGAAGGCGAGGCGTTGAAAAAACTGTCGGCCTTTTACGATAAGACCGTGGTCATCGAAAAATATATGCCGGCGATGAGCATGCAGAAATCAGAATATGTTTACAACAGGTCCGCTTCACTGTGCGCGCTTATCGGTGACGCAAAAACATCTCTGGTCAACGGCAAGCTCCCTCTTCAGGCCGCTGCCGAACTCGTCAAATTCAGTTCCGACGAGCAGCGCGCTTTCATGGATATGGCCGCGGCGACGGGCATGGGAGCCAATCTGCTGAACGAGACGGCGCGGCTTTTATTCGAGACCGCCATGCAGTACGGCAAAACGGCCGGCGAAATAATGGCCATGGCCAGTATCGCATCTATAATCGAAGACGCTAAGATGACCTCCAACCAGAAAACCGAGACGATCCGCGTAAAACTCCACGCTCTGAAGCGTCCCATGTATGAAACCGCCATGGCCAGGTTCAGGGAACTTGCCGGCGAGTTCGAGGCGCGCAGGATATCTGTGAACCCTTTCGCCTATTTTGAAAAAGACGAGCTGTCGGTGAAATTCAGCATAACCTCGGCCGAAGACCTTTCCGCCCGAATAGACGCCCTCGAGCGCCTCAAAAAATCCCGGCTCGCAGAGGAATTCCTGAGCGGCAGACAAGGCGGAAAAACCACCGGACGGAAGGGAAAAACTTCGAATGATTAGATATTATCCGGAAAAGATAGTAATATTGAACGAAGAAAAAGTCACAAATTCGATAGTGACGGCCAATATCCTCAAAAGCGTCGAAGGCCGCGCGGTACCGGTTTCGTATATGAGCGAAGAAGCCATCGATGGCCTTATCGCGGAAACTAAAAAGAACGAAACCGCATACTTTGAAGGCAAGAAAACTCTTCTAATAACGGTCAACAGGGGCGAGTTTTTGAAGAAATGCCCC
Organism: Candidatus Wallbacteria bacterium GWC2_49_35; assembly: GCA_001791795.1. Taxonomy (GTDB): domain Bacteria; phylum Muiribacteriota; class UBA9980; order UBA9980; family UBA9980; genus UBA9980. The sequence continues at coordinate 2,503 of MGFH01000206.1, read as the reverse complement.
GGCACCAACGAGTATATCTGCTGCGATTATTACATCATCGATTTCGCCCAGAACTGCCCCATGGAATGCACTTACTGCATACTGCAGGCCTACCTGAATAACCCGTTCATGGTGGTTTACGCAAATACGGACGATCTTTTCGCCGAACTTGAATCGCGGCTTTCCGGCGTCGCCGAAAAAAAATACAGGATAGGCACCGGTGAATTCACCGACTCGCTCGCGCTGGAGCACCTCACGCAATATTCGAAAATACTGATGGATTATTTCGCGGACAAGCCGAACCTCATTGTGGAGTTCAAGTCCAAAACCGATTACATAGATACTTTCACCCGCTACGGAGCTCCGCCCGCCGGAAATATCCTGATCTCCTATTCGATGAACGCGCGCAACGTCAACCTCCGCGAGGAGCTCAAAACCGCCACTATCGAAGAAAGGCTTACAGCGGCGGCCGAATGCGTAAAAGCCGGCTATAAAATAACGCTGCACTTCGACCCGATAATCGACTACGAAAACTTCGATACCGAAATGGCCGCCACCATAGAGCTCATATTCAAATATCTCGAGCCTTCCGACATCGTCTATATCAGCCTGGGCGCGTTCCGCTTCATTCCGGCCCTGGCGGATATTATAGCTGCGCGGTTTCCCAAAAGCCGAATAATATATGATGAATTCATAAAAGGATACGACAAAAAATCGCGATACTTCCGTTTCAAACGTGAAAAACTTTTCAGAACGGTTATCGGCCTTATCAGGCGCTATGATCCCGACAAAAAGATAGAATTGTATTTTTGCATGGAAAGTCCGGAAATGTGGAACGCCCTTCTGCCGGACGCGCCTGCCTCCGACGAGGAACTCGGCGGAACGCTTTACGATAAGTGCGGAAAATGCATAAAAACGAAATGCGGATGAAAATTCGCGGCGATTTTATTCACTTTAACTTTATTACAGCATCATAATTCCGGCTATAACCAGCACTATGGCGCTCACCTTGAGCGGGCCCATCTTCTCTTTTAAAAACAGCCACGAAAAAATGGTCACGAGCGCAAGATACGTCGAAGAAAGCGGCACTATGATGCTCGCCTGCCCCATCGACAGAGCGATCGTGAACGTCAGGCCGCCTATGTTCATTACTAAAAGGCCTATCAACGAATATCTCGACTTAAGCCCGGCGAAAGAAAAATCACGTCCTTCGAACAGCAATTTCAATATGATACCGGCCGCTATCTGGGCCGTGTTCAGATACAGGCTGAACGCTGAAACGTCGATCTTGTTGATTATGACCTTGCACATGGCGTCGGATATCCCTATCAGCACGGCCGAAATGATCGACAAAAAAAGCCAAATACGCACGTCACGAGACGCCGCAGCACTCTCGTCCGCCGGCGCCGGGTTTGAAACGTAAGATAAAAGCCCGATCCCGGTCAATATCGTTACGAGTCCCAGCCACTGCCTTAAAACAAGGGTTTCGCCAAGAACGAAAACGGCAAAGAGCACCGTGTACATAGGATATGTGCCGAGTATTGCGCTTGCGATCGACAGCTCGCCGGCGTTCAGCGAATAGTAAAAAGTCAGATAACACAATGAAACCGCAAGACACAGCGGCAGATACAATTCGATGCCTGCAAAGATCGGAGGGTTCATTATCACATACGGCAGCCAGACGATGAAACCCAGAATGCCGCCGAGCAGGTACGAACTGATAGGCGTGGAGCGCGCGAACCCCAGTTTGAGAAGCGTCTGGCCGATACCCCAGCCGAGAACGGTTATGGTCAAATATAAGTATATCATAATATTTTAATTCATTTCAATTTCGTTATGCAAAGGATATCCTTGGAGAATATCGGTTATAAGCGAAGGGAAAGAGCCCGATAAGCCCTTTCCCTTCGCTTGTTATAAGTTGTTTATATTTCAATCGGACGCTTGATTTTTGCTTCCGTAAACGGGTTACGCCATTTCATGCAGTTTTTCGCAAAACTGCATTACGTCGTTTTTGATACCGCCGAGCACTTCAGGCTTTTCGATATTATCGACGGCCTTTTTAATGAACGCCGCGATCGCTTTCATGTGCTCTTCCTTCGCGCCGCGCGTCGTTACCGCTGGCGTGCCTATCCTTATGCCCGATGTTACCATCGGCTTTTGCGGATCGAAAGGAATAGTGTTCTTGTTGACGGTGACGCCGGCAGCATCGAGCGCTTTTTCTACTGCCTTGCCGGTGAGGTTTCTGGGTGAAAGATCTATCAGCATCAGATGATTGTCGGTGCCGTCGGAGACGAGTTTGAAGCCTTCATTTTTAAGAGCGTCTGCCAATGCCGCGGCGTTTTTAACGACCTGCTGCGAATATTGCTTGAATTCGGGCTTCAGCGCCTCGCCGAACGCTACCGCTTTAGCCGCGATCACGTGCATCAGAGGGCCGCCCTGGCAGCCAGGGAACACCCATTTGTCGATCTCTTTGGCGTATTTTTCGCGGCTGAGGATCATGCCGCCGCGCGGACCGCGCAGCGTT
>MGFH01000205.1 GCA_001791795.1 Candidatus Wallbacteria bacterium GWC2_49_35 | reverse complement strand
GCGCGCACAGATCATCCGCGATTATATTAAGCGTGTTTTTCAGCGCCCTGGTTCCCTGAGTGGTATCGGGAATTTTTCCGTTAAGGCTTTCAACCTTTTCACGCACCGATATGATTCCTCCGATAAGTTTATCGACGGCCGCTTTCATATCGTCCGGGGCCGCCGGCGATTTATGGAAACTGCCCGCGAGCTTTGCAGCCGTATCTTCGAGCATCGCGCCTTCCTCGTCGTAAAATTCGATTTTCGCCTGTCCTATCGCGATCGCGTCGCGGTGCGCGAGCGCGGTTTTTTCGGCTATTTTCGTTCCGTTGACGAATGTGCCGTTGGTCGAACCTAGATCGGCGATATAATAGAAAGGCCCCTCCTTGAAAATGCGGCTGTGTTTTCTTGAAACGGCCTGGGCCTTTAAGACCGCCGCCCCGCAATCTTCGCTGCGGCCGAGGATTATTTCGCCGCCTTCTATTTTTAAATTACGCATTCCGCTTTCATCGTTTATTATTAGTTCAGACATTTCATTCTCCACTATTACTTTAGATTATAAACTATGCACTATAAACTAAAAAAAGACGCCCGCAGCGGAGCGTCTTTTTGATTTATGCTTTATTTTTTAAGCGTATTCGCGGGGTTCTTCGTTGTCGCCGAACTTGAGGGGAGAGCCTTTCTTTTCAACGACGTTCCTGTTGATTATTATCTTTTTGATCTTATTTTCGCTCGATGGTATGTTATACATGACGTCGAGCATTAATCCCTCGATTATCGAGCGCAGCCCGCGCGCGCCGGTCTGGCGCTTGAGGGCCTCGACGGCGATCGAGTTGAGCGCGTCGTCGGTGAACTGAAGGTCTACGCCTTCCATTTTCATCAGTTTCTGATACTGCTTGCAGATGGCGTTTTTAGGCCTGGTAAGTATGTCGGTGAGAGCGCTTTCATCGAGCTGATGGAATGTCGCGAGCACCGGAAGACGGCCGATAAATTCGGGGATCAGCCCGAATTTAAGCAGATCTTCGGGCAGGACCGACGAAAGGAGTTTGCCCACGTCGCGCTGGGCCTTCGCCTTTATTTCTGCGCCGAAACCCATGACCTTCGTCGACATGCGAGATTCGATGAGCTTGTCGAGACCGTCGAAAGCGCCGCCGCAGATGAACAATATATTGGAAGTGTCTATCTGGATGAGGTCCTGATTCGGATGCTTGCGGCCGCCGTAAGGCGGAACGTTGGCCACTGTGCCTTCGAGTATCTTCAAAAGCGCCTGCTGCACGCCTTCACCTGAAACGTCGCGCGTTATGGAGACGTTTTCTGATTTTCTTGCTATTTTATCTATTTCATCGACATAAACTATTCCCTGCTGGGCCTTCTGGATGTCGTAATCGGCGTTCTGTATGAGGCGCAGCAGTATGTTTTCGACGTCCTCGCCGACGTAGCCGGCTTCGGTAAGCGTCGTCGCGTCCGCTATAGCGAAAGGAACGTCGAGTATCTTCGCGAGCGTCTGGGCAAGAAGAGTTTTTCCCGTGCCGGTAGGCCCGATCAGAAGGATATTGCTTTTCTGGATCTCTATGTCGTCGTTATGGTACGCGCGGTTGCGTATGCGTTTGTAATGGTTGTAAACCGCGACCGAAAGGGTTTTCTTGGGTTCCTTCTGGCCGACTATGTACTGATCGAGCGCGGTGTGAATCTCGCGGGGCTTTATGAGCCCCTCGCGCTCGCGCGATGCGTTCGCGTCGTCTTCCGGCTCTAAAATAATATTATTGCAGAGCCTTACACACTCGTCGCAAATATAAACGTTTGGTCCTTCGATCAGTTTTCTGACTAAATTCTGCGTCTTGTTGCAAAAAGAACATGCTTTGAGTGATGCTTTATTCGGGCCGAATACCATATTGGTCTATACCTCCTCAGCGGTTTTCTTCGGGCGCGGCTCAAGTATTCTGTCGATAAGGCCGTATTCTAAAGCTCTGGCCGCCGACATGAAATTGTCGCGTTCGGTGTCACGGCAAATGGTCTCATAAGGCTGGCCGGTATGGTTGGCCAGTATCTTGTTGAGTTTTTCCTTGATGCCGAGTATCTCTTTGGCCTGTATTTCTATATCGGTCGCCTGGCCGTGCGCGCCGCCGAGCGGCTGGTGTATCATTACGCGGGCGTTTGTAAGGGCGAGCCTTTTGCCCTTGGTGCCGGCCGCAAGAAGAACCGCGCCCATGGATGCGGCCTGTCCGCAGCAAATAGTGGAAATGGCCGGTCTTATGACGTTCATGGTGTCATAGATCGCCAGACCCGACGTCACTACGCCTCCGGGGCTGTTTATGTAAACGTTTATGTCTTTGTCCGGATCTTCGGCCTCTAAAAAGAGCATCTGCGCTATTATCAGGTTGGCGCTGTAGTCTTCGATGTCGGAGCCGATGAAAACTATCCTGTCCTTCAAAAGCCTGGAATAAATATCATAGGCGCGCTCGCCTCGCGACGAGGTTTCTATTACCATTGGAACAAGCACTATGTAGTTCCCCCTTTGTTGATCTTTCAAATTATTAAGACTTCAATTTATAGTTATCGGATAAATTTTTATTTAATTTAATCGCCGCGCCGGCGAGGCATTTCGGGCGCCGCCTTTTATGCGTTGTTCGCCGAGTGATGATGGCCGTCTTCGCAGTTCTCGTCGTCGCATTCGTGGCCGTGATCATGGCCGTCATGATCATGTTCGTGATCGTGATCGTGAGTGCATTTATAATTCGGGTCGATAGTGATATCGGCCTTTCCGATAATAAGCTCATAAACCTTCTGATGCACTATTTCTTCACGCATATAAACCAGTTCGCCGTGCTCTTCGACGTGTTTGAGGATGTCGTCATATGTTTTTCCGACCGACAGCGCGAGCTTTTCGATGCGCGCTTTAACTTCTTCTTCGTTCGCGGCGATCTTTTCGTACTCGCCTATCGAAGATAAAATATTGGTTATTTTAACGTTGCGCTGCGCGTCGTCTGTATGACGGCTTCTGAAATCGTCGACGTTCTGGCCGGTGGCCTGCAGATAATGGGCGAAATCCATTCTTCTGTACATGAACTCTATTTCGTAGTTTTTAATGATGCGGTCGAGTTCTTTTTCGATCATCGCTTCGGGAGCGTCGACCTGTGGGTTCTTTTCGAGAAGGAAGTTGCATATCTGTTCTCTGTAATGGCCTTTCTGGTGCTCGGTTTTCGATTCGAGCAGTTTCCTGCGGATATCGTCTCTCAGCTCGGCCAGTGTGTTGAATTCGCCGAGCATTTTCGCGAGGTCATCATTGGCCTCGGGAAGTATCCTGACTTTGATCTCTTTTAATTTTATATTGAAACGGACGTCTTTTCCGGCATAATCTTTGCTATGATAGTCTTCGGGGAATTTAAGGAATAGGTCTTTTTCGGAGCCTATCTGCATTCCGGCGATGCCTTCTTCGAAGCCGGTTATCGCTTTTTTAGCGCCGAGTTCGAACATGACGTCGGCGCCTTTTATGCCTTCCGATTTTTCTTCGTTGATATAACCCTGATAATCTATGATTACGAAATCGCCCGTGGCCGCAGGACGGTCGGTGATAATTTCGAGTTTGGCGTGGCGGTTTCTCAGATCTTCGATTTTAGAATCGATCTCGGCGTCTTCGACTGCGATAGGACCGCCGGTAAGATGAATGCCGTTATATTCTTTAATGTCAAAAACGGGTTCTTTCTGGATCTCGATTTTGAATACGAGGGGCTTTCCTTCTTCGATGAAAACGTCTTTCAATTCAGAGCCGATCGGGCGGATGTTCTGGTCGTTGAGCACTTCGATGTAAGCGGGGGTCAATAATTCCTTCTGCGCCTCTTCGTAGAAATATTCTTTGCCGAAACGCATCTCTATTATGCTGCGGGGCGCTTTGCCGCGGCGGAAACCGGGGATGTTGACCTTGTGGACCACTTCGCGGTAGGCTCCGTCAATGGCTTTCTGCACTCTGTCGGCGGCGACCTCTATTTCTAAAAGCACCTTGTCCTTGTCGATCTGCTGAACGTTCAATACCTTCGTTGATTTTACATGCGACATTATTAACTCTCCTAACTATTTATTTATTTTCTTCTTAAGCTGCGTTTGAGCATTTTATTTTAACATATTTTACGAATATTTTCAACACTTTTATTAAATATTATATCAATTAAATAAATTAAATAAAAATTGACAAAATCATATTTTAGTGTGATAATTAACATATAAGTTTAAATTTTATTAAATACAAAGGAGTGCGTTTTTATGATAACTAAACAGAATTTTTCCTTTTATCTGATAGCCATTCTGCTTTTTTCATTCCTGATATTGCCGTTTTCCTCGGCTTTCGCGGCTAACCCGGTTTCGCCCGCCAGCGGCGAGGTTTTAAAGACCCTCACGCCCGAGCTCAGCTGGAGCGCCGATAAAGACGCCGTCAAATACGATATCTGGATACTCAAAAAATCCAAGAAAATGTTCGGTTTATACATGTTTCTGGGCCGCTCCATACGCGACGCGGCTGAAACGAAAACGAAGGTAAAAACCGGCACGCTCGAAGACAACTCCGATTATCTGTGGACGGTAAGAACTATCACCAAATCTTCCGCCATCGGCAATTTCGGAAAAACATTCAAGTTTTCCACGGCCGTCAATCCTATCCATCAGACCCCTCAGCAGCCGACGTCGCCGGACACTTCGGCCGACCTTAACACCGTTTCAGGATTGCTCGCGGCTATAAAGGCGAAATTCGGCATCACCATGGAAAACGGCACCGCCGAATGGGTGCTTTCGAGCCTTCGCGTAGCCTATAACACGCTTTCGAAACTTCCGGCTAAATTCTACAGCTGCACCAAAAATATTCAGCGCATCTCTACGACCTCTCTCGGCGCCGGCGTCGGCGGTTACGTCAACAGCGGCGACCCGTCAAGATTATATATGACCAACCTCGGCGTGAATTACGACCTGGCCGGCATAATAGTCCATGAAATGACGCACTGTTTCCAGTTCAACGGCAATTACAGCACCGCCATGAGCTGGGCCAATCAGTTCTGGACGGCCCGCAATTCATACAACGGTCAGTGGCAGCCGGTATCCGCGCCCCCGACCGATTACGGCAGAACCAATCCGCTCGAAGATATGGCCGAATCGGTAAAATTGTACGTTACGAGCGCCTCGACGCTTAAATATAAAGACTCGGCGCGTTACGATTTTGTCAAAAACTACGTAATGAACGGGATGGAATTTTAATAAGGAAATCGATATAAAATAAAAATAAAAATTTCGCGCGCGGTTCATCCCGCGCGCTTTATTTAATAAGTCAATCAAATCAGTAAAGGGGAATTTCTAAAATGCAATTCAACGGAACCGATATCATAAAAGACGTTACGGAAAGATTTTTAAGATACGCCAAAATAAACACGCAGTCGGAAGACGGCGTCGAACGCGTCCCTTCGACTAAGTGCCAGCACGACCTGGCGGAACTTCTTTATAGCGAACTCAAGGGCTTCGGCATAAAAGAGGTCGAATACGACAAAGAGCACTGCTATATCTACGCAAAAATACCTTCGAACCGCTCACACAAAAGCGACGGTGGAATTTCGCCGGTCGCCTTCATCGCGCACATGGACACCTCGCCCGAATCGAGCGGCGCGGGCGTAAAACCGATCGTCCACAAAAACTACGACGGCAAGGTCATTAAATATCCCAAAAATTCAAAATTAAGCCTTTCGCCGCAGGAATCGCCCCAGCTCGCCGAAGAGAAAGGCCACGACATAATAACCAGCGACGGCACGACGCTGCTGGGCGCCGACGATAAGGCCGGCGTCGCCGAAATAATGACGGCCGCGAAAATACTCGCCTCGAAAAACTGCGACATAGACCACGGCGACGTTTATATAGTATTCACGCCCGACGAAGAGGTCGGCAACGGCACCGCGCATTTCAACATGAAAAAATGCCGCGCCAAATTCGGCTACACGCTCGACGGCGAAGAGGCCGGCGAGCTCAACTGTGAAACCTTCAACGCACGCGCAGCGCACATAGAGTTCCATGGCGTCAACACCCATCCCGGAACGGCTTTCGGCCGCATGAAAAACACGGTTTACGCCCTGGCTGAGTTCATAAATAAAATACCGAGATCGATGCGCCCCGAAACCACTAAAAACAGGACGGGATTCTTCCATCCGCTCAGAATCGAGGCCGACGTTGAGCATTCGAAGGTAAAAATGATAATACGCGATTTCGACGAAAAAAAGATGGACGAAAAATGCGACAAGCTGAAAAGCATCGTAAAAGCAGTCGAAAAAAATCACGGCGGTATTAAAATAGAACTGAAAATAACCGATCAGTACCAGAACATGGGCGTGATAATCAAAAAGCACCCGAAACTAATGAAGCTGACCGAAGAGGCCGTCGAGCTCGCGGGTCTGAAGCCTTTCTACCAGGCGATACGCGGCGGCACCGACGGAGCGCGCCTCACGTTCATGGGTCTTCCTACGATGAATTTATTCGCCGGAATGTTCAACCCGCACAGCAAAAACGAATGGGCCTCCACGCGCATAATGGAATATGCGGTATTAACGATATTGAATATTTCAACGCTGGCTTAATCGATGATTTATTAAATAATTAAATAAAATAAAACGCGATAATCTAACATATAAAATAAGCGTAAATATATTCAATATTTCGAATATGTTTACGCTTATTTTTTTATTACTTGATTTAATTATTTTTTATTATTTTATTCAGTTATTCTTTTTTAAAAACTCCCATAATTTCGCCGTAATAGATCGTATGAAAATCTCCGCCGGGATAATACTGCTGAGACAAAGACGCATCGAGCCTGGTTGAATCGACGTTGTTCTTATGCACTATCCTGCATTCGTAGTGCATGAGGCATTCCGCGATATGAGGCACCTTCACCCTGACGCCGTCTTCGCGCGTGAAAGAGCATTCGGCGAATTTGTCGCAGTCGCGTCCCGAGCGCGTTCCGCACAGCGCGAGCTGTTTTCCCATTTCAGGAGGCGGCACAGAAACGACGAACTCGTCGTGGGAGTTGATCAGGAAAAACGAGTGGCGCGAAGGCCTGACGAGCACCGTCATTATGGGTTTTCCCCATATCACTCCGAGCGTCGCCCAGCCGATCGTCATCGGGTTGGGGGTTTCCAGACCGGTTATCAGAAAGGCTCCGCGGCCGCGCAGGGCGTCTATCAGCAGATTATATTCGTCGAAAATACCTATCTCTTTAAGCATATTTTTCCTCCCCGCCGGATCCCGCCAAAGGCTGGCCCGGCCGTTATAATCTTAATCGTTAATATTATTTTTTATCTTCTTCTTCGCCGGGACCCGCGCCCGAACCGTTACCTTCTTTGCCTCCGGTTTCTCCCTCGCGCGGAACGGCGGCCATAAGGTTAAAAAGCCAGTAACCGAGCGCCGCGATAACGATTATCACGATAACCGTCAGCAGGGCCTTTTCAACTTCCGGCCGCATCGGCTCCTTCGCCTTCTCTTCTTTATAGGAGGCATTAAGCGTAAGCGGGCCGCCGGAGAGCGTCGAGTAATTCTGCTTATGCCAGTTTCTCTCGTTTATGAAACTCGAGATGTCGTATTCGGGCCTTTTCAAAGTTTTATTTCCGAAACAAATGTAGTAGCCGGCGGAGGCCGCGGCAGGCGCGAAGAACAGATTTTTTCTGACGAAGGCGAAGCTGATCTTATTGACCGCGAGCGGCGGGTTGTTTTTATTTTCTATGACGAACCTGAAAAAGCGGTGCTTCGGCGACGAGTACCACCAGTCGCCGCGCGTCGTCCTGTATTCGTCGAGAGGTATGTTGTAGACGCTGAAATCGGCCATATAACGATAAGAATCGTCAACGCCGGTTTCGCTGTAATAAACTTTAACGTTGCGCCTGTAATAGGCGGCGGAAATGTCGAAAACGATGCGGTCGAAATATAGATCGGCCTCGATGTCTATGACGGTGTTGTTCGCTTTATCGGTTGTTATATTCAGTTTATCGAATACTTTTTCGTCGTAATTTTTCGTGCCGTCTTTTTTTACGTTAAAAGCGGTTCTGGCGTTGACGCCCTCTATTTTCAGCTTCTGCTCGTTGAATTTATCCACGCTGAAATCAAGGCCTTCGTAAGACAGTTTTATGGACTGACCGGAGCCGCCCTTTGAAGGCGCGAAATTTTTTATTACGAACTTGTAATATTTAAAATCGCATTTACGGCCTAATTTGAAATCGGTCTTTCTGTAATTGACCTGCGACGAAAAATCGAAAACGGGCTCCTCGGCGAGCTGTTCCCAGTTCTGATCGTCGTTTCCGCCGTATAATATGACATGTTTTTTAAAATCGGTGTTGAAGGTTTCGATCTCGAGTATCTCTACGGGTTTGCGCTTGTCGGGCATCTTCATTACAAGCACGGCCGAATCAGTTTCATCGCGGTAATCCGACACGCTCATCGAATAATAATTGTTCACGTATTCGGGCGGCGTGCGGTCGTCCAGGATAACGTAAGGAACCTCGGCGGAATCGGCGCTCAGCACCCTTAGATCTTCATAGCCGGCCCTGGAGCGTTCCGCCATTTCGACCGTGAGCGGCGCCATGTATATGTTATTCGGGGCGCCGGAAGCCTTCAGCTCGACGCTGTACATGAATTCTTTCATTTCAAGCGCGCCGGCGGGGCTTATGAAGAGCCCGAGAGCGAGCAGGATCGCGGCTATAGCGGATAAATTCAATTTCGTTCGCATATCATTTCCTTCCTTCCTCAATAAAAGCGGCCATGAGTTTATCTTTGAACTTATGGTAATAAAACGATACGGTGACCATGATGACTCCCAGGACCATGAACGACAATATGCGCCACGGCGTGCTCATATCGCCCATGTCGAATAAAAAGACCTTTATGAGCGTCAGCAGGAACAGCGCGATGGCGGTCTTGCGGACGCCGTATTTATTGTAAACGAACCCGATCACCATGAGCGCGGCCGCGAAGCAGGCCCAGAGCCCGGAAATGAAAGCGAAGCGGGCCGCGGGAAGGTAATCGAAGAAAAAAGCCGCCGTTTCGATGTTAAGAAGCACGAAAAGGCACATCCCGAAAATCGTGTATATTACGGTGGAATCGGGTACGCCGCTGATTATCTGCATGACGCCGTGCCTGCGGGCAACCGTAGCCGCCGCGAACAGCATCGCCAGAACGCCTATCCATGCGATATAACGATCGACTAGAAGGTAGGTGAAATCGGGTATGATCCTCATGTGGTCGCTGTCGAGGTGAAAGACGCCCGGCGTCGGGTAATCGATGAATATAAGTTTGAATATCGATATCGCGAACATTACGTAGGCGCCGGCGTAAACCGCGCCGCGGTTGAGTTTCGCCGCCATAAGAAGCAGCGTGAAAGCCTGCGCCGCCCAGAAAAACGTCACCCAGTGGTTGGAGAATATCATCGGTATGGTGATTATCAAAAACAGCGATGCCAGCGCGAGCATCACGACGAAAGCATCGGCGAAACGCTTGCCCTGCTTGAACAGATGCGACGCCATCGACAGGAATACCGCGGCATAAAAGACCGTGACTATGCTCACGTAATACGAAGCACCGAAATGGAGATTGATCATGTTGTAACTGTAACCGAAGCCGATGAATGCGTTGAGCGTCATGACAAGAAAACCCATGAAAGGGGTATCTTCCGTCTGGATCTTGAGGAACTGGTATGCGAAAGGCGCAATGCTGTATATGAAGTAAAATAAATTAAGGAATAAAATGGCGCCCCAGAAACGTTCGTCGGTATAATATTTAGCGTACCATCCGGAAAAAAGTATGTAGGTGCCGGCAAAGCCGAGCGTATTCAATAAATTCCAGTTCTTCTTGAACGCCACGAACAGCACGCCCAGATTTAAAAGCGTCATGTAAGCCATCAGGCCGTAAAAATTGTCGCGGCCAGAGCTTACGAGCACCGGCGTCAGAAAGCCGCCGATGAGGCCCAGCACGGCGAGCCATCTGACGTCGAAGCGTATGGCGAGCGCGCAGGCGAGCACCGTTATCATGATCATTATCAGGAAAGAGAACTCCTGCTCGATGACGGGCGGTTTATACAACTGAAAGGCCGCGAAAGCGGCGAAGTAAAAGACGGCTATCGAGCCGCCGATCATATAAAGTCCGAAAGTCGCGAAACCTTTTCTCTGGTGAAATAAATTTCCAAGGCCGAGAAAAGTTATGCCGAGAAGGTAGGCGAGCGCCACCTGTCCTGCGGGGCCGATGAGTTCGCGTTCGAAAGAGTATTTCAGGAAATATCCGACGCCGAAAACGATAGTGATGATGCCCACGATCAGCATCCACTTCTGCCCGACGACCAGCTCAAAATCGCCGTCGACGGAATCGGCGGTATCGGCGGGCGGACGCTGGTCGCGATAATCGCTTCCGGGCGCCGGCTGCCTGAAAGTCTCGCTCCTTTTTTCGCCTATGACCTTTTTCGCTTCATTCACGCCCGAAGACGCGTTAAAAGCGCTTTTCCGGGTTTCCTGTCCGCCGGCTCCGGTCTGCTGCTGTTGCTGCGAAGGCTGCTGGAGCGGGGGCTCGATAACGGTCTGCTGCTGAGAAGGTACCTGTGGAGGCGGAACCGGGGGAACCTCCCGCTGAACGCCGGACGGTTCGTCCGGACGCCGGGGCTGAGACGAAGGAGGCGCCTGAGGGGTTTGCTGAGCGTTCTGAAGAGCAGATGGACTTCCCGCGCCTCCGGCCACCATTATGTCGGAGCCGAGGATCTGCTCGTAATTTTTTATCTTTTGCGATAATTTCGAAAGCCTTTCGGAAACGTTACTTTCAACCGCCATCAAATTTTTGAAGTCGTTTTTCAGATCGAAATAAAAAAATATTTTTTTATAGGTTTCTTCGCCGAATGAAAAGCCGCACGCATTGCATTTTTTCGCGGCGAAACTGATCGGTTCCCCGCATTGGGGGCACTTTAAAATACTTTCTGGACCGTTCAAAAAAATCACTCCTTCGCCGCCGCCGCGGCCGGCTATTTAGCCGAAATGGGTATGGGTATGCTTTTAGACATATCCGGAAGCTCGGTCAGCGCCATATCCGCGGCCTGCCTTATAAAAAAAGCCAGATCGTAACCGCGGCCGTTAAAGATAACTCTGAGGGGAAATTTTATTCTGTGGTCGTATATATCGATCTTATTTGAATAGACCGTGACTTTTTTTATGTTTTTAGACGCGTACATAAGGACGTCGAGGTTTTCAGAAAAAGTTTTATTAACGCCGAGATAAGGAAGTTTGGAATCTATGATCTGATAGATCGAAGAGAACGCTTTGTCGGGCGAGTTGAACGGGGGTGCCGCCTCGACATCGGAAAAAATATCGATATCGCTCACCGCGAGTGGAACGGTTTTTCCAAAATGCAGGTTGATTATATTGACGGCGTTGCCGCGGTCGTCGAGGATGCTTCCGGTGTAAGGTGTTGCGATGCCCATCTGGGTCATGAGCGCGGTCTTGTTATATTCGCACACGCGGCTTATTTCATAAAGCATCGTTTTATAGTCGGGCTTTATGATCACTCCGGCGCGGCTTTTAGCTGCTATCAGCCGCGAGGCGCTTTCGTAACCGGATATGATTTCGGGCCCGAAAATATCTTCGGGCGTGCCGGTTATGTCATTATCGGCAACGACGAGCCTCTTTCGGGTGTTCGCCAGACTTATCTCCACGCTGGCCTTTTCGATAAGATAAGCCGTGAAAAACAATATTCTGCCGATCTCGTTCGCGCCGCTTTCGCTGATGAATTCCTTGAGCCTGGCTTTCGACCTTAATATGTTCGTCGATTTCGAACCGCGATCGAAGGCGACCGTAAAATCTCTGATATTTTTAGCGCTGAGCATGGCTTCACCGAGGGCGCGCCTGTCGTTCGAATAATTCGACCGCATTTTATCGGACACGCTGATGATGTAATTATCGCGGGTGAATTCGCCGCGGTATTCGCGGTAAAAATCTTTATGAAACGAAACCAGCCGCGGTACTTTCACAGAATCGAGATTGAGCGCGGTAACCGCGGAATTATTTACGGTCGACGCTTTCAGGAGTACATGATTATAGAAAGGGCGCGCGACGTAAAATTTTTTGACGTATTTCGAAAACACCCTTTCCGGTTTTTCATAATCGACGTCGGTCTCGAGTTCTTCGAGCGTCTTCGCACTGCGCGAAATGAAGGCCGGCGAATTATTGACCATGTACATTCCTATTTTTTCATACATGCCGTTATTTTTCAATACTATCAGCTTCGATGTGATAGTTCCGCTCGCCGGCTTTATTATCTCGGAAGAATTTCTTACGGTTTCGCACACCATGTCGAACGCAGTTTTGAGCCTGAGATGATCGTCGAGATACTTTTCGAGCCGGTCGCGCCAGAGCATGTGACGAAATATCAGCGCGATAAAAGACATCACGAGCCCGAGAAGGGCCGTGTACATAAGCAGCTCTACGAGAGTATATCCGCGTTTTTTTAATTCGATTCGCATCTTTTCCAACCCGACTTTAAAAATTATTTTTTAATGTTTCAGTTAAGTTCTATGTCGACGTATTCGAAATCGTCGTCCGGGCTCACGATCTTTTTGTAGTTGAACATCCTAAGCGGCGACGTGCCAGGAATATATCGCGCCAGGACATATTTTGAAGCGTTTTTATAATGGCCGGCGGACCACATCAGAACGCCGAGGTATTCGCCGATCTTGAAATCGGAG
>MGFH01000204.1 GCA_001791795.1 Candidatus Wallbacteria bacterium GWC2_49_35 | reverse complement strand
ATATCGGCCGGGAAAAACCGGGTACGCCGGCGCAAAAAAAAATTAAGGGAAATTAAAAAGCCGCCTTTTAAGGCGGCCTTTTGCTATAATAATAGACGATTATTTTCAACGCTTCTAAGCGGCTGCGCTTTCGCTTGCCGTTTCCACGGGGGTTTTCATGCCTTTGTCGCGCATCAGTCTGTGGAGTTTGTTTTCAATAAGGTCGAATCCGTTGGGAAGATCGAGCATATTGACTTCGGGTCCTAAAATGTCCGAATAGTTTTGTCTGATCCACATTTTAAGCCTGTCGCGCAATTCATTTGTCCCCGAAACATTGAAAATGTGTTTTGAATTTGCTGCCGGTAATACCATTGAATGTTCACCTCTTTATTTATTTTTATGCCGTGAATTAAATATCGGCGGGGGATTGAAAAACTTTAGGCTTTTTTTTATTGACTTATTACGCGCTTTATAATACAATGATAATCCTTAAATATGCTTAATATCGATTTAATCAACCCAAAGACCTTCGAACTCGCTAACGGCCTGCCGGTCACGCTCGCCGGCGATTTCTGTCCTGCCCGTCCTTACAGCGCGATCGTATTTCTGGCCAAATGTGGCCTTTACACCGAGACCGCCGAGAATAACGGCATCACTCACGCGCTCGAACATATTCTTTTCAAAGGCAGCAGCAAATACTCCAACTACGATATAACATCCATCATAAATAAACTCGGCGGCTCGGTCGACGCGTTCACAACCTCCGATTCCCTGGGGATCGAGATCCTGATACCCCACAGGCGCATAGACGAAGCGCTGGAAGTGCTTTCGCAGCTGGCGCTCAGACCGGTGTTTCCGGAGGGCGAAATAGAACTCGAAAAAAAGGTCATCATAGAAGAAATGCGCTTTTACCGCGACGATCCTGAAGATCTGGTCATGCTTAAACTTGAAAAAGCCTGCTATAAAGGGTCCTGTTATTCGCGAGAGATCCTTGGCACGCCCGAAAGCGTTTCGCGGCTTAATAAAAAAACGCTGGACGCCTACCACCGGAATTATTTCACCCCTTCGAACTGCTCGCTGACGATCGCCGGAAGTTTCGACTCGCTAAAAACGCTGAACTCGGCCGAAAGGCATTTCGGGCCGGGAGTCTGGAACCGCGCCGCGTCGCCGGCGAAAAACGACGATTACCTTAAACTGGTCAACGCCCGCGGCTGTTACTCCATGAAAAGGAGCGGCAAATTCGCCCAGAATTATTATGCGATAGGATTTCTGACGCCTTCGTCTCTAAACGACGAGCACATATTTTCGATGTTTTTGCCATACGTCTTTTCTTCGCTGAAGTCGTCGACGCTTTTGTATATGCTTAAAGACGAATATAACGCGGTCAACAGTCTCACTACGGATCTTGTCTTCAAATACGGCATGTGGATGGTGACGGTGCTCGCTTCCTGCGCGCCTTCGAAAACCGTTCTTGTAAAAAAAATAATCGGGAATTTTATCACGGGTGTTTCCCGTTTCGTCAGCGAGACCTATTTCGATTCGATCAAAAGATGCTTTCTTCTCGACTACATACAGGAGATCGAAAATCCGCGCACCTATTGCGGAGAACTGTCGACCTTCAACCACATACTCGGCCCCGGCTCTTATAACCGCGTCGTAAAAACCATGCTGGGCGTTAAATACGCCGATTTCATAAAATACCTGCGCGAACAGGTCGAACCCTGCGTGTATAACCGGGTCGAATTGACCGCCGGCCCTTCCGGGACGGCGGCCGGAAAGGGCTGCGCCACGACGAAGCTTCTGAAAAAGATCGATAGGTTCGACGGCAGCGCGGCGAAGCGTCTCGAATCCGAACGGACCCGCAGGGGCGGCGCACCGGGAGGCACGCGTCCGAAAGCGGAAACCGCCGAATTAAACTGCAATTCCACGCTGTGCGCGCTCGTCGACCCTTCGGCCGGCTATTCCACGCTGACTCTCTTTACTTCCGGCGGAGTGTCGGCATCTCTCAAAGCGGGCGACGCCAACGTCCTCGCGGAACTTTTCGGCAAGAAAACGGCGGGGAGATCGATGTACGAAAATTACATGCTGTCCGACTGCCGCGGAATATATTTCGACTGCAATTCATACCTCGACTATATGAAATTCGAGGCGGTAACGCCGGGCCGCTGGACCGGCGACAAACTCTCTTATCTCTCCTCGCTTTTCGATGAATTTCATTTCAGCCGCAATATGCTCGAAAAAGCCCGCACGACAGTCAAAAACACTATAAAATCAATTCAGGACGACGTATTCGAACTGTCGTTCTGGGGATTTCTGACCAACCTGTTCGAAAAAACGCCTTACGAAAAAGCGGTATTCGCCAACGAAAAAAAACTGAACGCCGTCGATTCCGCCGACGTTCTGAATTACTACGACGCCATGCTGAAAAGCCCGTTCATGGTCATTTCCGCGTCGTCTCCCGAAAACTGCGCCGATATGATCCGCGAAAAATTCAGCGGCCTGATCGGCCGCGGCACACGAGGGCACGATAAAGCCATGCTCAGACGCGGCCTGCGTGCTGACGTTTTCGACCGCGAGCTCCTCTCCAGACAGTCGCAGTGCACCATCGTGATAGGCTCCGCGGCGCCGGCGTTCAGCGATCCCGACTGCGCGGCGTTTTCGGCTGCAAACTACATACTCTCCGATTACGCCGGAAAACGCCTGTGGAACATCAGAGAAAATCACGGGCTGTGCTATAACATTTTTTCCGAATATATCCCGCTGGGCCTGGCCGGAGCTTTTTTCTGCTACGCGAACACTTCGGCCGAAAAGATCGAGCCGACATGCGCTAAAATAACCGAAGAGATATTGCGGTTCGCCGAAACCGGCCCTTCCGCGGACGAACTCGCCGACGCGAAGATCCAGCTTATTAAGCGGTTCGAGAACTCCGCGTCGTTCACCTCGGCGGCATCTAAAATTATGGGTCAGTATGTCTTTTATGACAGAACGGCCCGCGGATTCCACGATTACGTCCAAAACATCGAATCGCTCACCTGTGAAAGTGTCGCGCGCGCCTTCGGCAAATACTGCGCGCAGGGGAGCCTTTCGCGCTTGAAAATACTGCCGCGCTAGCCAGAGTTGAGAGTTAAGAGTGGAGAGTGGAGAACTAAGGTATTTTGAATTTTTGAAAAAGCATTTATTTATATCGAGCCTGTATTAAATTTTCAAAAATCCGCAACTCTCAACTATTCACTCTCCACTCTCCACTAAAATAAGGAAAAATCTTTATAAATTATGAAAGACCTGTACATACTCGCCCCATTATTAATAGTCATACTGTCCGCCGGACTCGGTTTTTTCGTCTACGAGCGCGACACTAAAAATCCGCGCAATTATTTTTTTCTGGCGCTGATGTGCGTTTACATACTTATCAATTTATTCGAAATAAAAGCCGTCATGGCCGGCGGAGCGGCAGGCGCAAAATCATATCTCATAGCGCAGGCGCTCCCATTTCTCTTCCTGCCGCCGGTAGTTTTCTGTTTCGGCAACGCCTATAACAACTTCATCAGGATCGAGCCCGAGTGGCTTTACTGGCTGATAAACCTCCCGTTTTTCATAGTATTTCTCGTGCTTGCGCGCCTTATAGAAAACGCCTCGCTCAAGCTCAGCGTCGGCGTCTTCGACGGCGGGTTCGCGGTGCACGCCGGTTTCCCCGCCGATTATCTGGTGCCGTTTTACGCCCTTGCGGCGGGGTTTTCGCTCTGGCCATTCGTTAAAGGCTACAGGCTCAGATCGGCCGACCCCGCTTTTTACGGCGAGACCGTATCGGTCTTTTATTCGATAGCCGTTCCGGCCGCCGTGGCATTCGGTTTTATGACCTACCTCAACTTCTTCCATGACGCCTCGTACGGCGGCGCCTTTATTTATCCGCTCGGGGTTTTTCCGGCGACCACATTCCTTTCAGTGGTGCTTCTTGCCATGTCGATAGTCAGGCACAAGTCTTTCAACATTTCCATAATGTTCAATAACGCCCTCATATACTCGGCCCTCGCTATAATCATTTCGGGCGTATACGTCGTGATACAGAATTTTCTGGAAAGTTTTTTTCAGAGCATCTTCAAGTCGAGCGCCGAGATCTACGGAATTATATCGGCGCTTATAGTGGCTTTCCTCTTCGAGCCGCTAAACAGGAAACTCAACGATTTCATAAATAATATCATCGATTTTTTCAAATCCATCAATAAGCCCATCGGCGCGGAAAACGAAGCGCCGGAAGCGCGCGCTCATTTTTCGTCTGCAGACCTCAAATCGCTCGAGCTCGCCTATCTGGTTTTCATTTTCTGCTTCACCGCTCTGCTTTTCACCGCTAAACTCGCCCCCGACCTTTCCCCGCGTACGGTATACATGATATCGGCCATGACGCTTTCGCTTTCCGCGCTATATATACTTTACAGAATACTGCATCTCCCTTTCAATATGATCGCATACGCGGCGCTTTCGATATTTTTCATTTTCACTCACATACTTTTCGTTTCGCTCACGCTGGGCGCGGGTTTTTACTTCGAGGCGTCCGGGGCGCTCGTTTCGCTTCTGTGCCTGATATCGGCCGCCGGCCTTATCGGCCGGATAATAGCCGTCAGAATCGACGAGATCGCGTTTTTAATACCGCTATGTCTGGTGGCCGCTTTCGCCGATATCTGGTCGGTCTTTTACGGCGTCACCTCGGAACTGGTGACCAAAAAATCGGCCGCGCTCGATTTTCTTCTGCTGCGCTATCCCACTCTCGGCTCGGGCCATCTGAAACAATATATCGGAATATCCGATTTTTTATTCGCGACCATTTTAATGGGCTGCGCTATGAATTTCAAGTTGAACGCCAAAAAGACATACGTCGGCGTAGCCGTTTCTTTTCTTCTGACATTCACGACGGTCGTAATAACCTATAAGGGCATTCCGGCCATACCGTTCATAAGCCTGGCGTTCATAATTGTCAATGCACCGCGCCTCAGAATAAATTACGAGGACATCAAGACGATGTTCATCGTTATATTCGGAGCAGGCGCGGTTTTTTACATGATATCAATACTGCGGAGGATAATAAGCAACTGATGGCCGTTAACGAAAAAAACGCG
>MGFH01000203.1 GCA_001791795.1 Candidatus Wallbacteria bacterium GWC2_49_35 | reverse complement strand
AGTGAGCCGGCCGTCGCCGAGAGCGTGACGGTTTCGCTGGTGTCGACGATATTGCCGTACTGGTCGATGATGGCTACTCTGAAGGCGTCCCAGACGCGGCCCGCGCCCGCGAGCGGAAGCGGCTGTTTTTCGAATTCAAGGCCGGCTATTACAGGTTTATTCGACTGGTTGAATATAAGTATGTCTTCGCTTCGGGTGACGACGGAGCTTGCCACCGACGCCGAGGCGCCTATGGAGGCTGCGAAGCGGGTGTTGCCGGACGACGAGGTCTCGGAGGCGGCAAGCGAGATATTGGTGAACACGGCTATGCCGTTCACAGGCGCTACCGTGGCG
This sequence comes from Candidatus Wallbacteria bacterium GWC2_49_35, assembly GCA_001791795.1. Classification (GTDB taxonomy): domain Bacteria; phylum Muiribacteriota; class UBA9980; order UBA9980; family UBA9980; genus UBA9980. The sequence continues at coordinate 27,636 of MGFH01000203.1, read as the reverse complement.
GTGCCTGTTATCGAGGGGGTTATAGTAGTGTTGTCGAGGGGGTCGATCGAAAGGGTAATGCTGTCTTTAATGCCTTCGAAAATACGCCCGAACTGGTCGTAGACAACCACTTCGATGCGGCTGTAGGCCTCGCCGTATTTGACGGTCCTTTTTTCGAGCGGCTCGAAAGCGATGCGCGCCGGATAAATTTTAATCTGGGCGGTCTGGTTGAGGCTCATTGCGACGGGCGCCACGTAGCTTTCGCCGGAAACTGGTTCCAGAGGGACGTAAAGGGAGTCGATCGACGCTTTATAAACGAATTCGGTATCGGCGAGCGGGTCGTTCTTCGCTTTGGCGTTGAGCACTATCGAGTAGGTGTCGCCGGCGAAAACGCCGATTGAAGCCTGGCGCGCTGAAAATTCGGCGTAGGTGATATTGAAAACTTCCCTGGCCGGATCGTAGATGGTGCCGCGGTAGACCGTTATTTCGACGCTGCCGACGGCCGTGGTTGGAATGGCGGCCGTGCCGGGCGCGGCGAATAAATTAAGCGATATCGGAACCTTCGGACGGCTGTCGTCGATGAGGCCGGATTGCGAAGTGATAGAACTTCCGCCGCCGGAGCATCCGTAAACGAAAGAGGCCAGGAACAGGAAAATGGTCAATATGAGAAAATTTTTGAAGTAGTTTTTGCGCATATTTTTACCTGCTTTTTATAAATTTATTCTTAAAAAAATGTCGCTGCCGGGCAAAAAGCGAAAGGCTTAAATATGCCTGAAAAGATATTTGAATGAGCGTTCCACTTTCTGCTGTTCGAATTTTTGACTGCCGTTGATTATTCTTATTGATCTTTGTCACATTTGTGGGATTATGGTCTATTTTGATTTTTTATGGTTCTTTATGATTATATTATCTTACATAACGGCTAAAAATGCAATAGATATTTAAAAAAATGGCAAAAAATTTTAAGCGGATCAAATGTTGATTTTTCGATTAGATTTTTAAGGCAATTTTTAAGGCAATTTTTTTGACAATTTTTGTTATTTTTTTTGTAAAAATATATGGAATATGTTATTATAATCAAAAAAATTTGAGTGGTGATAAAATTGAATTTAAATGAAATTAAAATTTCCGAAAAAATAAATTCCCGCGAAATAAAATCCGTAAATATCGCCCGGCCCCCGGCTGTTTTTATGGCGCTGGCTCTGTCATGGCTGCTGATGGTAATGGCTGCCTGCTGCGGCTGCGGAGGCGGAGGGGGCGGAAATGAAAGCGTCGTCTCGCAATATTCAAGTAACGGCCTGCCGTCGGTCAGCAGCCTTAAGATCGGGCAGACCGAAGAGAATCTATTGATCAGTTTTTCGGTCAGCGACCCCGAAAGCGATATATGCATGGTAAAGCTTTACTACAGTTCGGACCGCGGCGCGACCTACTCGCCAATCACCGATATCGCCGGCTTTAGCGGCGCCATGCCGTCGGGCTCGACCGCCGTCCTGCTATGGAAACCGCTCAACTTTTCAGAGCTCAATTTAAAAGACCTGAAGATAAAGGTCGGCATAAGCGACGGCGCGGCCGAAGGCGCGGCCCTGGCTTCGGATCTTTTTTCAATAAATATTCCCGCCAATAAAGCCGTCGGGAAGATCGCCTTCATGTCGATGCGCGGTGTAAGCAGGCAGATTTATATTATGAACGCCGACGGCACCAACCAGTACCGTCTAACCGACGGAGCTAACGACGAGAACTTCGCCGCCATTTCACCGGACGGAAATAAGATCGTCTATACGAGCGCCGGAAATTCGAAGTCGGATCTTTATATAATGGATTCAAACGGTCTGAACGAAAAGCGGCTTACAGTTTCGGCGTCAGGAGAAGAATATCTTTATCCGTCATTTTCGCCGGACAGCTCGAAGATCGCCTTTATCATGACGCTCGACGGCCGTTATACGCTGGGCGTCATCAACGCAGATGGGAGCGGGCTTTCCGTGATACAAACTTTCGACACCGCGGCGTATTATCCGGTTTTCTGGCCGAACCAGACCAGGATAGCGTTTTCGATGCAGGAGGAAGGCAAAAATAAAATTTACATAATAGACTACGAATCGAAGAGCATGGCGGCTTTTATCGCCGGCAATTTCAACGTTAATTATCCGGCGTTTTCGCCCGACGGCACGAAACTGGCTTTCACTTCGGACGTGGACGGCGATTTCGAAATACTGGTGCGCGACCTGGTCTCGAATACGATAAGTAAAATAACCGACAACGCTTACTTTGACGCGTATCCTCGTTTTACCGCCGACGGCTCGAACATTATTTTCAGCTCGAGGCAGTCCGGCGCCAATCAGATCTATTCGATGAGCGCCGAAGGCGGAGAAGCGGTGCGCCTCACCAACACGCTGAACGAGGAGTTTTTCGCGACGGCCGGAGCCGGCTACGTCATTTTCGCCCCGCCCCGCCCGCTGCTTAAAAGCATTACGCTTTCGGATATAAACATAAGCGGCTCGCCCGTGGATCTTTCGAAGATAAAATGCAGCGCGTTCTACGAAGACAACACCACGCTCTCCGTAACGCCCGTCTGGTCGGTTGTTTCCGGCGGCGGAACTCTTTCGGGCACCTCGTATGTGGCCGATCCCTATTCAGACACCGATACGGTCATCTTAAGGGCGTCTTACACCGAGTACGATATCACCAGGACGAACGATATTAAAGTAAAACTGTCCACGCTAATAAGCAATTTGCGTAAAATATTCATGGCGGCCGGCTATAACACGGCGTCCGATTCGAACTCTCTGGTCGAATCGAATATTTATTCGGCCAATTCGAACGGAAGCGGCCTGACGCAGGTCACTTTCAACGATACCACGGCGCTTATCAAAGCCGCGATCTCGCCGGACGGCACGAAGATCGCCTATTCGGGCATAAGGGACGGCAATATCGAGCTTTTCGTCATGGACCTGAAAACTTATAAAAAACGCAGATTGACGTCCAACTCGAGTTCGGACGACGAGCCGTGCTTTACGGCCGATTCTTCGAAGATAATATTCACATCCAACCGCGAAGGCAATTTCGAACTGTATTCGATGAACGCCGACGGCAGCTCGCAGACGAGGCTGACCAATAACGCTTACGACGAGAGCAGCCCTTATGTGGCCAAAGACGGGCTGATGCTGCTTTATACTTCAAACAGGAACGGCTACGACAAGGTCTACGCCTCGCTGATCGACCCTATGAGCGGCGCCCTGAGCGACGAGACGAGCGTTACTGTCGGCGAGGGCAACGACCGCAACCCGTGCTTTATTTCCGGAAACCGCGTGGCGTTCGAATCGGACCGTAACGGTTTGTCGCAGCTTTTCGCGGTGGAACTCAGCGCCGGAAGCGAGCCGAAAGCTCTTACTTCAGGGGCCGCCAACGCGCTTCATCCGTCGTCGATATCGGGCGATAATTTCATCGTTTACGTGGTGGAGAATAACTTCCAGTATGGTTTGACGATATTGAACACCGACACGCTCCAGACATCCGATCTTTTCAGCCTCGGAAAACTGGCGGCCGGCTATTCCATCGCGTACCCGTTCTTCAACTATAACAAGAATTTCATATTTTACTGCAGCCTCGGCGCGCATTTGCTTTTCACTTCTCTGACAGAGGGGACTACATATTCGCTCGTGCGCGCGCTCAATAAAAATTCTGCGCCGTCGGTAAGCCCTGACGGAACGGAAATATTCTATCATTCAGATATCGATAATATAGGATTTTTCGATATAGGCCAGATCTCGTCGATTTCGATGTACGATATCTATTCAGTGCCGGCGGCGGGCGGAGAAAGGGTTAAAATAACCTCAGCCTCGGGCGATATCACGGGTTATTATAATCCTTCCTATTCATCCGCGGCCGCAAAGATCACCGCCACGGCCAAAGTTAACGAAAACCTCGAAATTTACGTTTTCGACAAAACCGGCGGTTCACTGGTTAATCTTACGAATAATCCGGCGGCCGACGTGACCTCGAAGTTTTCCCCGGACGGATCGAAGATCGTTTTCGTCTCCGACCGCGACGGCAATAATGAAATTTACATTATGAACTCTGACGGCAGCGGGCTCGCGAACCTTACGAATAACGCTAAGAACGATACCGATCCGAACTTTTCGCCCGACGGCAAAAAGATTGTTTTTTCGTCCGACCGCGACGGCCCCGGGCAGATATACACCATGAACGCCGACGGAACGGGCCTTGCCAGGATAACTTCCGGCGGGCTTAACTGCTTCGAGCCCTGCTATTCGCCTGATGGCCGCAAGATAGTGTTCAGCGCCTATACGTCGAGCCTCTCTGACGGCGGCGTATTTACCGTGAACCCCGACGGCACCGACCCGAAAGTGATTTTAAGAAATACCACCGCGCTGCGGTTTATATCGCCTTCGTGGTAAAAGCATTTCCTATAGTATGAAGGAGTCTTATCATGAGTAAAGAAGAATTAAAATATTTCGAACTGTCGCATCCCGAAAAAAGGTTGTACTATCTTCAAAAGTATTATCCGGAAACCGCGATGTGGAACCTTCCGAAATCGGTCGTTTTCAAAGGTCCGGCGGACCCGGCACTTATAAAAAAAGCCATAGCCCTGCTGATCAAAAACAATCAAAATATGCGCATCCGTCTCGCCGAGACCGAAGACGGGCCGAAACAATATGTGGCGGAGTATTCCGGCGCTGACGCCGAGGCGGAAACGGTCGAATTCACGGGCCCGGGCGGAGAAGATAAAATGCGTGAATGGGCCGAAGCCGAATCGCGCCGGCCTTTTTCAGAATTCACGGACGGGCGCCTTTATCGTTTTTATGTCGTCAAACTCGGCGAAGGGCGCTGCGGGTTTTATTTCAACGGCCACCACATAATATTCGACGGCGTCTCGCTCGCGCTGGTATGCGATAAGATCGTCGAATATTACGAAAGACTCGCCGCGGGGGAAACCTCGATAGAAGAGGAATTCCCGCTTTATTTCGACGCGATCGGCCGGGAGTCTGATTACCTCGCATCGAAGGAATTCGAAAAAGACCGTGATTACTGGTTCGAAAAATACAAAACCGACATAGAGAACCTCGAATTGCGCCTGGCGCCGGGCGCGAAGGACGCTCTCGCCATCGAGCGCGCTTATTACAGAGCGCCCGAAGGCCTTTCAAAAAGAATTCACGATTATTGCGATAAAAATAAAACGAGCGCGTTCCGGGTTTTCATGTGTGCCCTGTACGCTTATATGTTCAGGCTCACGTCCAGAGAAGATATCGTAATCACCACGGCGCATCACGGCAGGAGCGAAGAATTCAAAAAAACGACGGGGATGTTCGTGAGCACGCTCCCGATGAGGTTTTCGTTCGCGGCAGATTCAACTTTCCGTTCGCTTTGCGAAAAATTCATGCCGGAATTCAAAGAAATGCTTTCCCACCAAGCGTTTCCGAGCGACCTGCTGGCCAGCGAGCTCAGGCGCCTTAACCGCGAGCCTGAAAATCTTTTTACACTCATACTGTCGCAGTTCATCAAAACCGCCTATGCCGATAAAGTCGACAGCGTCTTATATGGCAGCGGCGAGTCTTTCGGCGCGCTCACATTCTACATTAACGACGACGCCGGCCGGGGCGGCTATTTGGAGATGATCGTCGACTACCGCGTTTCGATTTACTCAAGGCGCGAGATCGACTATATGGCCGGCCACATTTTCTCGCTGCTCGATTCCGCCATAAGCGATCCCGACAAAAAAATATCCGAATACGATTTTATTTCTGAGAGTGAAAAACGTCGTTTGCTGCGCGATTTTAACGATACCGTCGCTTATTATCCGTCCGATAAAACTTTCTGCGATATCTTCGACGGCAGGGCGGCCGAAACGCCCGATAAAAAGGCCGTCGTATATATCGATAAATCGATGACCTACGGCGAATTGCGTGATAAAGGCGCGTCGCTCGCGGCGAAACTGCGCTCGCTGGGCGTCGGGCGTGACGACATCGTCGGAATATTCGTCGACCGCTCGCTCGAAATGTTCGTCGGCGCGGTAGGCGTGCTGAAATCGGGCGCGGCGTTCATGCCGATCGACACGAAGTATCCGATGGATCGCATCGAATTCATGCTCGAAGACAGCAGATCGAAGGTGCTTGTGACCCAGAAGCACCTGATGGATAAAATTAAATTCGGCGGAACGATCATCGATCTCGACGACGCTGCGTCATACGGCTACGACGCGCTTGCGCCGGTGAAGGTCGAAAACATAAGCAGGCCTGAAGATCTGGCGTACGTCATATACACGTCCGGCTCGACGGGAAAGCCCAAAGGCACGCTCATCGAACACCGTTCGCTGCTCAATTTCTCTTACTGGCACATGAATTCGCGCGGCATAACCAGCGCCGACCGCATCTCGAAGCACGCGTCGTTCGGCTTCGACGCCTCCATAGTGGAGGTTTTCCCGCCGCTTATCGCCGGTGCCGAGATCCACGTTATTAGCGAGGAGATAAAACTCTCGCTCGGCGAACTCAACGAATATTTTGAAAATAACAATATCAGCGGGGCGTTCCTGACGACGCAATTCGCCGAGCAGTTCTGCGAGAACATCGACAATAAGTCGCTTCGCTATCTTGACACGGGCGGCGAAAAAATCAGAACCTTTACCAGCCGGAGATTTCAGCTTAACAACTGCTACGGCCCCACCGAATGCACCGTTTACACGACCAGCTTCGCCGTCGATAAAAATTACGCCAATATACCTATAGGCAAGCCGCTGGCCAATACAAGGCTCTATATAACCGACAGGTTCGGAAATCTCATGCCCGAAGGTTACGCGGGCGAACTTTGCGTCGCGGGCGACTGCCTGGCGCGCGGATATCTCAACAGGCCGGAAACCACCGCCGAAAAGTTCGTTGACAACCCCTTCGAAAAGGGCGGGCGGATGTACAGGACCGGAGATCTTGTCAGATGGCTTCCGACGGGCGATATCGAATATATCGGCCGCATCGACAATCAGGTGAAGCTGCGCGGCTTCAGGATCGAGCTCGGCGAGATAGAAATCGAGATAATGAAGGTCGGCGGGGTTAAAAACGCCGCTGTGACGGTGATAACGGATGGCGGCAACAAGTTCATCTGCGCGTATTTTGTCGCGGAAGATTCCGTCACGGCCGAATCCATAAAAAAAGAGATCTCGCAGAACCTGCCCGAATTCATGGCGCCCTCGTATTTCGTTAAACTCGCCGAAATGCCGGTGAACGCGAGCGGCAAGATCGACAGGAAAGCTCTTCCGGCGCCGAACGTGAAGGACGAAAAATCGTCGTCGGATTTCGTCAGCCCCGAAGGCCCGACCGAATTGAAGCTCGCGTCTTTGTGGAAAGAGACGCTTGGGGCAGAAAATGTAGGCGCGCAGGACAATTTCTTTAAAATAGGCGGCCACTCGCTGAAAATGGTTATCATACAGGCTAAGATCGAAAGCGTTTTCGGGCGCAGGTTGTCGGTTCGGACGCTTTTTGAAAACTGCGTGCTGCGCGACATGGCGGCCCGCATTGACTCCGCGGGCGCGGCCGGCGCGACTGAAGCCGGAGGCGGCCCTGTTGTGGAAGAGGTCAGGCGGCCCGGCGTTGAAGCTGGAAATACAGTCCGGCGCGGCGCTTCAGATCCCGCGTGGGTCGGGCCGGAAAACGAAATCGAAGAAAGGCTCGTCAAAATATGGGAAGAGGCGCTCGGTGTCAGGGGCGTCGGCGCGGCCGACAATTTCTTCGCCATAGGCGGCCATTCGCTGAAAATGGTCTCGCTTCAGTATAAGATCGAAAAGGAATTTGCCGTCAGGGTCTCGATCAAAAAACTATTTGACGCCGCGAGCGTTCGCGCCATGGCGGGAATTATTACCGTGGCCGCCGCCGTGTCAGAGTCCGAGAGCGTCCGCGAAGAAAAACGCGCGGCCTCATCGGCGGCCGCCGCGGAGGCGCGAGTTAAAACGGCGGGCGAGGGCGGGCGGACCGTTTATCCAGTATCGTCAGTGCAGAAGAGGCTTTTCATAGTGGAAAGCATGGAAGGCCCCTCGACTTCTTATAACGTTCCGTTCGTGCTGAAGATAACCGGCAGGCTCGACATGCCAAAATTCAGCGACGCGATAGAAAAGATGGTTGCCCGCCATGAGGCGCTGCGCACCTCTTTCGAGATCGTTGACGGCGAGCCAGTGCAGGTAGTGCATCCGGCGGTCAGACTGAAAAAATTCTTTCAGGACGCCTCGACCGGCGTGCTCGAAGATTATCTCCGCGAGTTCGTCCGCCCGTTCGATCTGAGCGAGCCGCCCCTCTTCCGGGTCAAGCTGCTGAAGGTCGGCGATAACGAGCACTGGCTGATGCTCGACGTCCACCACATAATATTCGACGGCATGTCGCTTGAGATATTCACTCGCGAGCTTTTTGAAATATATTCAGGCCGAACGCTTCCGGAACTCACGGCGCAGTACAAAGATTTCTGCCTGTGGCAGGAAAAATTCATCGCCTCGCGCGCGGCCGCCGAGCAGGAAAAGATCTGGTTCGAAATGCTTTCGGGTGAACTGCCGACGCTGAACATGCCGACCGATTTCACGCGGCCGCCCAAACCCGACATAGCCGGCGACCATTACGGTTTTACGGCCGATTCCGAAATTTCGGCCCGCCTGCGCAGCCTCGCGCTTACCACCGGAAACACGCTTTACACGGTCGTGCTTGCGGCATTCAATGTGCTTTTGTCCAGATACTCCCAGCAGGAAGATATCATCGTCGGCACTCCGCTCGTCGGCCGCCCCTCGCTCGAGGCGCAGAAGATGGTCGGAATGTTCATAAACACCATGCCCGCCCGCAATTATCCGAAAGGCGGCAAAAAATTCTCCGAATTTCTGGGCGAAGTGCGCTCGAATTTTCTTAATATCATAGATAATCAGGATTACCAGCTCGATATGCTTATAGACAGGCTCAACGTTAAGCGCGCGAGCGGCCATAATCCGCTCTTCGACGCCGTTTTTGTTTATCAGACTTCGCGCGGCCTCAGGGACGAGACTTTCGGCGAGATCACCGTCAGGCCGCAGGGGCTTGAAACGGGCACCGCGAAGTTCGACGTCACTCTCCAGGCCTTCGAGAGCGAAGACGCCATCCGCTTCGATTTCGAGTACCGCAAATGCCTCTTCAGGGAAGAAACCATCCGCCGCATGTCGTCGCAGCTTATAAATATTCTCGACGAAGTCAGCCGCAAGCCTGATATGCTCATCGAGGACATCGAGCTCATGTCGCCGGCCGAGCGTAAGTCGGTCCTGTACGATTTCAACGACACCGCGATGGATTATCCGAAAGATAAAACTTTCGTCGACGTGTTCGATGAGCAGGCAGAAAAGACTCCGGACAGGAAAGCGGCGGTCTATCTCGATAAATACATGACCTACGGCGAGCTTCGCGCTAAAAGCGAAATACTGGCCGAAAAGCTCCGCGGCCTGGGTATCGTGCGCGACGACATAGTCGGCATAATGGTCGACAGGTCCCTGGATATGTTCGTCGGGGCCGTCGGCGTTTTAAAGTCGGGCGCGGCGTTCATGCCCATCGACACGAAATATCCCTCCGACAGGGTCGAATTCATGCTCGCCGACAGCAGCTCGAAGGTCCTGGTCACTCAGAAGCACCTTCGCGAAATTATCAAATTCGACGGAACGGTGATCGAACTAGATGACGACGCGCTATACGAAACCCCTGCGCTGGCGCCGTTTAAGAACGTCAGCCGGCCGGAGGACCTGGCCTATGTCATTTATACCTCGGGGTCGACCGGAAAGCCCAAAGGCACTCTGATCGAGCATCATTCGCTTCTCAACTTTTCCTTCTGGTATGTAAAATCGCACCGTATAACCGCGGCGGACGCTCTGGCAAAGCATGCGTCCTTCGGCTTCGACGGGTCGATAATGGAGGTATTCCCGCCGCTTATCGCGGGCGCAGAAGTGCACATCATCAGCGAAGACATCAAACTTTCCCTGGCCGAGCTCAACGAGTATTTCGATAAGAACAGCATACGAGGCGCTTTCTTCACCACGCAGCTCGCCGAGCAGTTTAACGAGAATTTTGAAAGCAAAACGCTTCGCTACCTCGACGCGGGCGGCGAAAAACTCAGGACGTTCACCAGGCGATCTTATGAACTGAACAACGGCTACGGGCCGACCGAATGCACCGTTTACACGACGTTTTTTCCGGTCGATAAACAATACGACAACATCCCTATCGGAAAGCCTCTGGCCAACATGAGGCTCTACGTGCTCGACAAAAAAAACAAACTTCTGCCTGTAGGAATTCCGGGCGAACTTTGCGTCGCGGGTGACGGAGTCGGCAGAGGCTACCTCGGAAGGCCTGAACTGACGGCCGAAAAATTTCCCGCCGACCCTTTCCGTCCCGGCGAAAGAATGTACCGCACCGGCGATCTGGTCAGATGGCTTCCCGACGGTAATATAGAATATCTTGGAAGGATAGATTTCCAGGTCAAATTAAGGGGTTTCAGGATAGAGCTCGGTGAGATCGAAATGCAGTTGCAGAAGTTCGAAGACATCGAAAAGGCCGTCGTTATAGCGAAGGACGACGAGAACGGCAATAAATTTTTGTGCGCGTTCTACACTGCGAATCGCGAGATACCAGATAAGGAACTCAAGGAATTTCTCTCGCGCTCTCTGGCCAATTACATGATACCCTCCTATTTTATAAGGCTCGAATCCATGCCGCTGAACGCGAGTGGAAAGATCGACCGCAAGGCTGTCGGCGCCATCGAGATAAAGACCGCCGCTGCCGAGCGCATACTGCCTTCGAATGAGCGCGAGGAGAAGATCGCGAAGGCGTGGCGCGAAGTGCTTGGCGCGAAGGAGGTCGGCGTGAACGAAAACTTCTTCGAGATCGGCGGTCACTCGCTTAAAGCGGTTTCGCTCACGGCGAAGCTCCAGCAGGACTATGAGGTGAATATAAACGATATATTCAAGTATCAGACCATAGGCGCGCTCGCGAAAAACATCGTCGAAAAGAAGGGCACGCTCGAAACCAAACTGGAATCGCTTAAAACCAAAGTGCCCGCTATGGAGGATAAACTCAACGCCTTCGCCGCGTCGGACGAATTCAAAAAAGCGAAAGCGGCCTACGACGACGAAAACGCCCGCTACGAAGCTCTTAATATCCATGCCCGCTTCAGTTATAACGCGGTGCTTCTGACCGGCGCGACGGGTTATCTCGGAGTTCACATGCTGTATGACCTTTTAAAGGGCTGGAAATGCGACATCTACCTGCCCGTGCGCGGAAAAACCCGCGGCGACGCGCTGGTGCGCGTCAATGAAAAATACCGCTACTATTTCGGCTCTGAGCTGAAGAACTCGGAACTCGAGCGCATCAAAATACTGTGCGCCGATCTCGAAAAAGACATGCTGGGGCTCGACTCGAAAGAATATAACGACGCGGCGGCAACTGTCGACGCGATAATACACCCCGCGGCGAACGTAAAACATTACGGCCGCTACGAGGATTTTTACGGTCCGAACGTGAAGGCCGTCGAAAACCTTCTCGAATTCGCCGCCGCCGGCAAAAAGAAAGACTTCAACCACGTCTCGACCATTTCGGTCAGCGCGGGTTCGATACCCGGGCTCGACTGCGCCGTATTCACCGAGGACAGCTGCGACATTGGCCAGAAGTCGGATAATCTTTATGTGCAGACCAAACTCGAAGCCGAGAAACTTGTAATCGCCGCCCGCGAAAAATACGGCATCAGAACCAATATATTCAGGGTCGGCAATATTTCATTCAACTCGAAAACCGGCCATCTGCAACAGAACGTCGAGGAGAACGCTTTCAGCGTTACGGTCAAGTCGTTCGTGAACCTGGGCGTAGTGCCCGAAACTGCCGACGAAGCGGAACTTTCGTTCGTTGATTCGACGAGCGCTTCCGTGCTGGCCCTTTTCGACAGATCCGTGATTCACAATCAGATATATCACTGCCACAATACTTTTTCGGTCAAATTATCGGAGCTTCTCACATCGCCCGCGCTCGGACTCGCCGTCGAGAAGCTGCCGTTCGCTGAATTCATTGACAGGCTCAAGGAAGAATATTCCGTCGAATGCCGCCGCCAGCATGTTGAAAATATACTGCTGCACCGCGGCTGGCTCGAGAGTGAAGATGAGTCCACCGTGATGGTGACGCTTTCAGAGCGCACGGCGCGCCTGCTTAAAAGGCTCGGTGTCGAATGGCCGCGCGTCGATGAAGCGAAGATGACCGACATGATGGCCATGGCCCTGCGCGAGCGCCTCGATTTCATAAAGTCGATAGACCTTTTCAAGGGAGTGCCCGATGGCGTCGCCCGCGAGATCGCATTCATGTCGAAGGAACGCGTCGTCCGCGCGGGCTTTGACGTTACCTGGGAAGGCGATCCGGCGAGCGACTTCCACCTTATAATTTCCGGAAACGTCGAGCTGCAGAAGACTTCAAAAGCCGGCTGGCTGGGCACGATAATGATACTCGGCAGCGGCGATTTCATCGGCCTTGACGCTCTTTTCGGCGGCCGGTCGAATGTCACCGCCGAAGCGATAATGGGCGATCTGCGGTTGCTTTCCATCGACGGCGCGAAGCTGAGCCAGCGGCTGCTGATGGCGCCCGAGCTTTGTTTCAACGCTCTGGCGGCCGTTACCGCGAACTCGGAAAGGCTCGAGGGGATAATAACGAATATAGACTAGCCGGACATTGAATAAGGCCGCTTCGGATGAGGCGGCCTTATTCAACGGATAAAAAATTGCTTATTAAGAAAAATCTTATTTTTAAAATAAAAAAAGATGAAATCCTTTGGGTCAAACAGTCAGTCTGATCAGTTTGACCTTTTTTTCGGCGATGGTTATGACGGCCGTTCTGCCGGAATTGAATTCCAGATAATCGCTTTCAATGCCGTCGCTGAAAATGACTCCGCCTGAAGGCGTGTGCGAGACTATCGTCAGCGGCTCGCGCGGCGTGATCTTCCCGAAAATCATGTCCGCCTTCGAGGTTTTGCTTTCGAACGGCTCGCGCACCATGAAGACCAGTTCATCCGAAGATCTGTCGAAGCGGGTCAGGGCCGACAGCTTCGCGGGCGGAGCGTTCCTGAGCTCTTCGGGGTAGGGATCGGGGCGCGATGAAGCCGAAATTACAGGCGGGCGGGCCGGCGCCGTCGTCTTTGGCGCTGCGGCGCCCGAGCTTTTGCCTTCGAGCGCGGCGAACTTTTTCTCAATCTCGTTTTTGAATCCGAGGTACACGCCCTGCGCGCCTGCCATGACCGCGCGGAACCAGCCGGTGGAGCCCGCTCCCGTCGATATTATCAGTCCGCTTGACATCTGCTCTTCGGAGCGGCCCGCGTGTTTTATCGTGTAGCGGAGGCAAGTGTGGCTTTTCGGTCCCACGAAAAAGTCGTTGACCGCGTAGAGCGTCTGGCCGTTATCAAGTTTTACTTTAGCCATCGAAATATCCTCGTGACGGAATTCTCCGCCAAGAACCGTCTCCAGCCTGATGGCGATATTATCGATCAGAAACGGAACGAGTATTCCGTCGATCCGGCTGCTGTCGGGGTTTACGGCCATTATGAACTGGCCGTTGAGATATTTGGCGGTGTTGACCACCAGGCCGTCGGGGCCGAGCGTGATTACAAGGTCTTTATCGCCGAAAAGAAAATTTGTGAGAAACCCGCGTTCGACGAACTGCGTCTTCATTTCGACGGGAATCGACTGCCTGAGTTTGGCGAGCGATTTTTGGTAGGCGTCGTGATAGGCCTCGTATTCGGCGAACGACTGGCCCGAGTGTTCTATATAAAACTTCGCCTGCGAAAGCGTGTTGAATCTTTCGATAAGCTCTTCCAGGGGAGTTTTTTTTGTGATAACTACTATTTTATCGAACATAATCATCTCTTTTCATTGAGTATCGCCGAGAGAAGGTCGGGCGTTATCGTGAGATTGCCTATCTTCGAGGCGTTTTCACCTAGCGACTTCAAACCCTGGGCCAGAAGCAAGCGCGGATCGAGGTCTTTGAAAGGCGCGAGCTCGAGCGCACTGACCTTCGATTTGAATTCGGCCTCGCGCAGGCGGTTGGCGCCGTCGAGTTCGACGAGCTGCTGACGGCCTTTTTCAAGCGAGATGCGCGAGTTGAGCTCGTTCTCTTTGATCTTGCGTTCCTGATCGACGGCCGCGGCGCGCCTGGAATAAATTGCCTCGTCGGCTTTTTTCTGGAGCGTTTCGCGGTAGTCGGCCTCGAGCGCCTTGGCGATCTCGGGAGTCGGAGTGACGGCGGTTATCGAAATGTTGAGGCAGTCGATCGAAAGCGAATTGAGGAACCCGTCTTTTTTTATCTTATCAAGTATCGCTTTAGCGAGTATGCCAGTTTTCTTTATGGCGTCCTCGAGCGAGTACTGCTGTATCTCGGCGCGCGTCGATTCCTGTACGGAGTTAATGATACGCTGTGAGAGTTTGGAGGGGTCTTCGCTTTTATATGTATTGGTTTTAGGGTCGACCGAGAAATCGAGGATGGCCATCACTTCGTGCGGGCTCCTGATCTTATAGGTGAACTGGCCCTGCACGGTGACCGCCTGATAATTTGCGGTAATTTCGTTGAATATGAACGGAAAGTCGATGGTTTTGACCGGTATCGAAATGATGGTGGTGTTCAGGTCGAAGCTGAAAAAAGAGATTCCGACGCCTTCTTTTTTTACTTTTCCGCCGGAATATTTGAAGATATATTCAGTGGGTTCGCCCTTGTAATAAGTGATAAAGAACATGCAGCCTCCGATTTTGTTATGTTTGAATAAAAGCGTTTTTAAGTTTAAGCGGCGATCTTAAAAGAATTCTGTATTGTTATTTTGGGGTCTTCGTTTATAGGAGGCACCGGAAGCTGATTTTCAATAAGCAGCTTCACGTGATCGCGCATCGCGTGCCGCGCGTTATATATGCAGTCTTCGATCGAATGTCCCACTCCGGTAAATCCCTCGAGATCCGGAGAAAAAAAAGTGAAAAAGTCGGGTTCTTCAGTTGTTTCGATTATGAGTGAATATTCGATATCAAGCATATTGCCTCCTAGTTTTTTAAGCCCGCGGCCTTGAGTATCGCATTGCAGGTTCCGGTTGGTATTTCTTTAGAGCCGTGATAGTCGACTCTTATTAAATTGCTGCATCCGGGCTTATGATAGTACCTGACGGAGCCTTTTTCCTTGATGAGTATGAATCCGTTCTGCAATAATAATTTAACCAATTCGCTGAATTTCATATTTTTATTATATCACATTGAATACTTAATTACAAGGTTTCAAGGTTATAAAATAATAGACTTTATAACTCAAATATGTTATTATAAAATACGATTCTTAAAATCACGTTTTTTAATATTTTAGAGGCGTAAAATGGTTGAAAAATATAAGCGGAGGCATTCAAATGAACGGAAATATCCTCGGCGCTCTGAAGGCGAACGCCGCGAAAAATCCGCAGAAGACGGCGCTGTGCGTCAAGCGGAACGGCGAATACGTTAAATACTCCTACGGCCGATTTTATGAAATGGTATGTTCGGTCGCGAACCGCCTGATCGAAACGGGCGTCACCAGAAACGATTTCGTCGGGCTGTTCTCCGAAAACTCGCCCGAATGGGTCGTCGCATATTTCGCCATCCACGCTTCCGGCGCGGCGGTCGTGCCTCTCGACGCGCAATATACGGAGCGCGAGCTTTCAAACCTGCTTCCCTTCGCCGGCGTTAAAACGCTTCTATGTTCCCGAGCCCTCTACGATAAAATCATAAAAACGCTCGACGAGAAACTCAAATTCGAAAGCATCTATCTCATAGACGATCAGGCGGTGGATAATTCTATCTTTAAAATGCCGGCCTATGAAGGTTATCGCGTCACGCGCGAAGAAAACGACCGCATGAGTCTTATCTTCACCTCCGGCACCACGGGCGATCCCAAGGGCGTCGTTCTGACCGACAGAAATTTCCACTCGAATGTCGAATCGATAATAAATATGGGCGGCCTGATGGACGAAACCGATGTGGTTTTAACTATACTGCCGCTGCATCACTGCTTTTCGTTTACGGCGACGACGCTTCTGCCGCTTATGCTCGGAGCGTCGCTCACTTTCCAGCCGTCGCTGAAGGGGCCCGACATACTCGAGGCCATGAACGAGACGGGCGTTACCAAGATGGCCGGCGTTCCGCAGCTGTTCTCGATATTCGAAAAGAACATATTTTCTAAGACCGAAAAACTTTCATTCTTCCAGAAGAAGATATTCAACGCGCTTTTCCGGCTTTCGGAGAAAATTTACGATAAAACTGGCGTCATGGCGGGTAAATTCCTCTTCAAAAAAGTTACCTCCGCTTTCGGCGCCAAATTCAGGTTCTTCGTTTCCGGCGGCGCGAAGCTCGATTCGAAAACGGCGAAAAACCTCGCCGTGGTCGGGCTCGAGATCCTCGAAGGCTACGGGCTCACTGAAACGGCGCCGGTACTAACTCTCAACCCGCCCGGCGCGGCGCGCATCGGTTCGTGCGGAAAGCCTCTGCCGGGCGTCGAAATGAAGATATTAAACCCCGGCGCCGAAGGCGTCGGCGAGATAATCGCTCGCGGCCCGAACCTGATGGAGGGCTATTACAAGCACCCGGAGTCGACGGCCGAGGTCATAAAAGACGGCTGGTTTTATACGGGCGATCTCGGTTATTTCGATAAAGACGGGTATCTATTCATCACCGGGCGCGCCAAAGACGTCATAGTAATGGCTTCCGGCAAGAACGTATATCCGGACGAAGTCGAAAAGCATTATCAGCAGTGCCGCTTCGTCGCTGAAATGTGCGTGATGGGCGAGGAAACGTCCGACGGCCGCATCGAAAAGCTGAAAGCCATAGTGGTCCCGAATTACAGGCTTCTGCGCGAGCAGAACATCGCCAACTGCACCAACTATATCAAATGCGATTTCGAGGAACTGTCGCTTAAAGTGCCGACGTATATGCGCATCACCGATTTCAAGATAATATCCGACGAGCTGCCGCGCACGCGCCTTGGCAAGCTCAAGCGCAACGAAATTAAAAAGCGCGGGCTGTTCGACCGGGCGGGCGACGACGCCGTTAAAAAGCCCGAACTCACCGCCGAAGAAAAAGAGCTCATGAGCGCGCCCATCGCGGAACGCCTGCTGGAGCGGCTTAAGAACCTCACCGGCAAAACCGAGATGTATCCTTCCGACAGCCTGGAGCTCGATCTGGGCGTCGATTCGCTGACGCGCCTTGAACTTTTCGTCATACTCGAATCGGAGTTCGGCCTGAAGGTGAAAGATAGCGAGGCCGCGTCGCTGATACATTTAAAAGACATTTTAGAGCGCGTCGTAAAAGACGGGAACGCTTCGCTGCCGGCCGCGGGCGGCGCTTCAGGGCTTCTGAGCGCGATGCGCAAAGAGCCGGAGACTTCTTTCGAATCGGCTTATAATCTTCGTCCCGGTTTTTTCGGATGGCTGTTCAAGCACTTCCTGAAAAAAAGCGCCTGGCAGTTCTTTAAGATAAGCTGCGGCGTCGATATCGCCGGCGCGGAAAATATAAAACACAAAAAAGCGTTCCTGCTGTGCCCGAATCACACGAGTTACATCGATCCGGTCATCATGTTCGCCGCCCTGAAAGAGTTTCACTCGCGGCGCATGTTTTTCTTCGCGCTCGAGGAGATGTTCGGAGGCGCGCTGCTCGCCTGGTTCCGCCGCCTGTTCAAGATAATAACTTCCGGCACTGAAGATTCGATGATCCGCTCGCTGCAGTATTCGTCGCGCGCGCTGGCAGAAGGTTTTCCGATATGCATATTCCCCGAGGGGCAGCGCACCATCGACGAGACCGTAGTAAAGCCTAAAAAAGGGTTCGCGATCCTCGCATGCGAGCATAAAGCGCCGATTTACCCTGTCTACATCAAAGGCGCGATTAAAATGTTTTCAAAACCCAATCCGGGCTTCACGCCGACGCCGCTTAGCATCAGGATAGGCGAAGCGATAATGCCGCCGGTAAAAGCCGAATATACCGAAGCCGATTACGATGCGCTGATGAGCAAATGGTATGAAGCGGTCAATAAACTCGGCCGCGAATTAAACGATGAAAGCGGAGCGTAAAAATGGAAGAGGTATATAAAAAATCCGGAATATATTCGAAGGAATTTCTGGCGCTGAATGTCACTCAATTTCTGGGCGCGTTCAACGACAACGGGTTCAAGATATCGGTCACGCTATTCTTCATGAGCCGCTTAATGAAGGACGGGGCGGCCGATTCGTTCTACGTGGCCCTCGCAACGGCGCTTTTCATAATCCCGTTTATTCTGTTTTCGACGCACTGCGGCTATTTCGCCGATAAATACTCGAAGCGCACGATCATAATCGCGGCGAAGTATATCGAGATAATCGTTATGTTTTTGGGTCTGGCCGCTTTTTACCTGGAGAACGTGCCCTTTCTTTTCACCTGTCTTTTTCTGATGGGTGCGCAGTCGACGGTCTTCGGCCCGGCGAAGTACGGCATACTGCCCGAATCGGTCCCGCCGCAGGAACTTTCGAGGGCGAACGGCCTGCTTGAGCTGGCGACATTCGTGTCCATAATCCTTGGCACGGTCTTCGGTTCGTTCATTTTTACGTTCTTCAAGAGCGCGCCCTACATGGCCTCGGTCGCCTTCGTCGCGATCGCCGCGGCGGGCATAATCACGTCGCATTTCGTGGCCCGCGTTCCCGCGGTCGGCGTTTCGCGGCCGTTCCGCTTCAATTTTCTGGCCGAGGTCGCCGGCGATTTCAGGCGCATATCCAATGAAAGATCGATACTGCTGGTTATCGCGGCGATCACCTATTTCTGGTTCGTCGCGGCGGCCGTGCAGAACAACATTCTGGTATATTCCAAAGAAATGATGAAGGTCGACGAAGCGAGCGTCGGGATAATGCTTGCGGCGCTTTCGATCGGAATAGGCCTCGGTTCCGGCCTCGCCGGAAAACTTTCGGGCGAGATGATCGAATTCGGCCTGGTACCGCTCGGCGCGATCATAATGAGCGCTTTCCTTTTCGTGCTGCAGTTCTCTTACGCGTCGTTTTCTCTCACATGCGCCGCGCTTTTCATGATCGGCCTCGCCGGCGGACTTTTCATAGTGCCTCTCGATTCCTACATCCAGCAGAAGGCGCCGGACGGCGAAACGGGCCGCATACTGGGCCTTGTCAACTTCACCGCCAATTCGTTCATAGTTTTTTCGTCTCTGTGCATCTATGTGTGGCACGATCTGATGAAACTGACGTCGGCTAATGTATTTACGATAATTTCGATATTAACCATAATCGCCACGGTCTTCATCATAAAGCTGCTTCCCGATTTCCTGCTGCGCCTCGCGTTTTTCATACTTGCCAATTTCGTCTACAGGATCAAAGTTTCCGGCGAGTCAAAAGTGCCGTTCGACGGCCCGGCGCTGATAGTCTCCAACCACGCGTCGCTCGCCGACTCCTTTCTGATAAACGCCTCCACCAATCGTCATATCCGCTTCATGCTCAACCGTTATTACTTCGATAATTTCAATTTGAAAACGTTATTTCGGCTGATGAAAGTGATACTTTTAAACAACCCCGAACTTTCCGAAGCCGAATTGAGCGAGGCGCGCGCGCTTGCCGGCGAAGGCCACGTCCTGTGCGTCTATCCGGAGTTCGTCACCAACGACAATGAAACTATCGGCGAATTCAAGATCGATCTTGTGAAACTGTCGTCCGAACTCGGTCTCGATATAATTCCCGTCCGTATCGAAGGCATGAAGAGTTCTTATTTTAGTCCGGCGTCTCACGCCGCCGGAGCGAAGAAATTCCCCGACCTGTTCCGAAAGGTCAATATCGTCTTCGGCGCCGTCATTAAAGCCGGCGAGCTCAATAAGGAAAATCACGAAAAACTTATGGCGTTTTACAAGGATGGAAAATACGAATAGCGATTTACTTGATTTAAGAGCACCATTATCAGACTGTGTGAAAGCATCGCTTTAGATTTTTGACAAAAAGCATATAAATATTTCAGCATATTTATTGACATCAGATATTTTCGGGCTATATATAAGCATATTTTTAGGTTTAAAAGGATTTTTTGATGGCTTATATTGGATGTGACAGATATCAACTGAATTTTTTCCATCAATCCATAAACGGGATGATTGCAGCGGACGATCCTGTCTGCGCATAAGACGCTATTATAGATAAAATATTTAAGGGAAAAATTGAAGATACATGGCAAAAATTGAAAGCCAGCGGCAAAGAAATTAATTTAAAAAAGGGGTAGAAATAGCGTAAAGCGCCCGCAACATATTTATTTAAAATGGAGGAAAAAATGAGTAAAGAAAACGTAAAACAGATGTTTGGTAAAATGGAAAAAGACGTGCAACTTCAGAAAAAGTACGCGGAAATGATGCAAACGCTTCAGAAGGAAAACGAAAAAAATCTAGCGGATAAACTTGTCGAATTGGGCCAAACAGTGGGATTAGTGTTTTCAAAAGATGATTTAATTGCCGCCCGCGCGGAACTCATCGATAACGTAAACGCGAACAAAGAACTTTCAGATAAAGATCTTGAAAAAGTCGCGGGCGGCGGCATTACTAAAGTCGGCACCGTGTTTTTCAGTATAACCTCCGTAGGCATAGGTTGTGCGGCGTTAAGTATCGCGAGCTCTACCCGATCATATGGTTGTGCCGGCCAGCTGTCAATAGATGGAACTTGTTAGAACCGTTAAGTTTTTAAAGCATATCGCCGCACCGTTTGCGAAACGGAATAGTGCTTTAAATTTACAATAATTGGGATTGAATATAAATTATTTTCAAGTTAAAAATATTGACTTATAACTATATTAATGTTAAAATTTTAAAAAAATATTTGGAGGTTATTCAATGAAAAAAACATTTTGGGTCATCATCATTATCATTGCTTTTTTTGCTTCTACCGCGGCGTTAGCATCTGAAGCAGTTTATTCTGATAAATCTATTAAAGCTATTTATGAAAAAGCAAGCATAGACAAACCTGTATTTGTTATGGAGCATCTCACCTCGCAGGCCGGGGGCGAAAAAATGATTCGTACATTAAACAATTATTTATCGCAAGAAGAAATTGCAAAGTTTGAACTTGCAAAAGAAATGAAAGTTCCGAACATTTACACCCCAAAAGTCAATAATTATGAAATGATTTATTCCGATAAATATATTAAATCTGTTTATGAAAAGACAAACATCAACAAACCTTCATTCGTTATGGAGCACCTTAACTCACAGGCCGGAGGCTCTAAATTCATTTACCGGATATTAAACGACCGTTTGTCACCAGAAGAAGCCTCAAAATTTGAACTCAAAAAAAATTAAAGTATCAGTGAAACTCAAAAAAAAGATCGTTATCACTACACGGCTTTAAAGAATTCGTAACCTGATCAGGAAAGCAAAAAATAATTAAACTGTTTAAAATAGTTTAATTATTTTTTACTTTTCAAAAGACTTTTGTTGTCTGACAGCATCCGGCGTTTCATTCGCCGCGTTGTATAATGATTTTGCTTGAAATTAATTTCAAATCGTCATCTTAATAATCAAATAAATTTTTAAAATGAAAAAGTTTTGAAATTGACATGTTAAAAACTGGATTTAAATTTTTATTTTATCTAAATATAAAATAATGTAAAGTAAAGCGGTAATTCATGCTTAAGATCAATTTTCTGACTGACTGGCTCAAAAATTCATTGAACCTTCAAATCGAGGCTCCGCCCGTCGAACCGGCGGCGGTCCCCGAGCCCGAAGCCGTTGCTGATATTAAAATCCTTTTCTGGAAAGCGATACAGCGATCCGATGCGGCCGCCGTCAAAAAATATCTCGCCGGATCGCCGGAACTGATAAACGCCGTCACGGACGATAAACAATTTATCGAGTTCAGCAGATTTTACGAAACCGGTCCTGTGGCCTTTGACGACCGCGTCGATCAGAGAAATTACGAAGACGGCGACGACCACGGCGGCTTTACGCCCCTCGCGGCGGCGTGCCTCAAAGGCGATAAAGATCTGTTCGACCTTCTCGCCGCGCGCGGCGCCGACATTAACCGTGCCGACAGTTTTGGCTTCACGCCGATCATGTGCGCGCTTCTTTCTCAAAACGCCTATATAATAAAATCGCTCGCGGATATGGGCGCCGCGCTGAACGTGTTTTCGGCCGACGGCACGTCTTTTTGCAGAGGCCGTGTCAGTCCGCTGACGCTCGCCATAAAATTATGCGAAGCCGACGTGATACAGCATCTGCTCGATAAAAACGCCGATCCCGATCTGAGCGGCGGCGAAAGCGACAATCCGTTGAGCGAGGCTTTTAACCGCAAGCGGCCTGAAGTCGCTTCGATTTTAATAAACGCCGGCGCGCGCATTGAAAATGCCTTCCGTTACGATTGCGGCTATGTTCGCTCCGACGAGGCGGCTTTTTACCTGGAGACCGCGTTAAGGGTTTACGGCGCCGACTCGGGGCTGGCGCGTTTTCACGAAAAAATTTACTCCGGCTCAAGCGGCGGCTCCGAAAAGCATCTGCTGTACGAAGCCTCGCGCAGCGACTATTTTGAAATAATAAAACTGCTGATATCGCGCGGCGCGGACATCGAAGAAGACATATCTCACGCGGACGTTGTATGTTTTTATCCCGACGGCGTTAAGATAACGCCGTTCATAGCCGCCGCTGCCGGCGGATGCTATGAAACCGCGAAATTATTGATGGCGCGCGGCGCGAATATATTCGAATCCGACAACGCCGCGCTGTGGTATGCGCTTGAAGGTGTAACCGTTTACCGCGGTTATCACCGGATGAGTTATTGCCACGTGCGCTCGTTACTAGAAAATAAAGACCGCCTGCTGCGGATGATAATATCCGCCGGCGCGAAATTCGGCCCCGGAAAATATTACATACACGAAGAGCCTCTTGGGCATGTGCTTTATCACGCTCCTGACGACGCGGAGATCATCGGACTTGTCCTGAACAACATCGGCGATAAAGATTTCAAACGGGCTATATTAAACGATAATTTAATCAATTCTATCATGAAGTCGAAAAATCCCGATGTCATTAAAACGCTGCTCACTCACGGCGCCGACATTAACACGCTCGACGACAAAGGCAACACCGGCCTGATCATCGCCGCGCGCAGGAAGAAAAACGCCGACATAATGCACATTTTGATCGAAAACGGCGCCGATGTGAACATTGCCGGCTCCGGCGGCGATTCGGCGCTTACGCTCGCGGCCGCATCATACGGGGTGGAAACGATATCCAGGCTGCTCGATCGCGGCGCCGATATCGATCACGCCGCCGCCGACGGCCGGACCGCTCTTCTGTCCGCCATAGCGTTTTTCAACGAACCGGCCGCGCTCTATCTTATCGAAAAGGGCTGTGACACGAAAAAAGCCGACCTGAAAGGCAAAACGGCCCTGTCTCTCGCCGAAGCTAAAAAGATGGGCCGCGTCGCGGAAATGTTAAAAGTAAAAGGGCGCCGATAGTATATTAAATTATGCTGATATTCTCTGATGCTATTACTGACAGTCTTATTTTTTAACTATGATCGACCATCTGCTGGGCTGCCACTGCGCCATGAACTGCGTTATCGAGTAGGTGCGGGGCCCGCCCCACGGGTCGTTCACGTAAACTTTATCGCCCGATATGCCTCTTACGACCATATAATGGCCGCCCGGCCAGTAGCCCTGGGTGTCGACGGCGACCATAACGGGAGTGCCGGCGCGCGTTTGTTCGTTCAGCCAGTCCAGCGTGGTTTTTTCTTTATAAGTGCTCGATTTGAATCCGAGGCTTCGGGCGGTAACGACCATGTTCCAGATAATGGTGCCTTTGGTGTCGGTTTTGCATAGCGTGGCGAGTTCGGCCGTGGGCGTGTTATTGCCGTAATGATCGAGCAGCATTCCGAGCGAGGTCGGGCCGCAGTAATAACTTCCGGGCTTGCCGTTCTCTTTGGCGCGCTGGTATCTGACCGGCACTTTTATCACGCCGTTTTCATCGAGGTTGGAAGCGGCGGCGCCCGAATTTTTCGTTAAATTGCTCATCGCCGCGGCGTGGTTTGAAAGCGCCTGCCGCAGTTCTGCCGCCAGAAGCGCGAGCTGCCGCCCGGATACGCCGGATGCGGCGGCTTTTTTATATTCGTCGTATTTCGCCAGATAATCGCTGAACGCTTTATTGACCTCGTCGCTTTTAGTGACCACGGCGTCGCCTGAGAAGTCGTCGAAAGAGGTCAGCGTTTTATTTTCGGCCTCGATCTTTTTATAATTATCCTGCGCCGCTTTAAGTTTGATGTAAATTGCGTCGATCTTGCTTTGCGCCGCGTTCGACGCCATGGCGTTTTTATATTCGGTATAAAGCGACGTGTATTTCTGATAGGCCTTTGTAACGTCGGGATGCACAGAGGCCGTTGCCGTGGCGTAAAAGCCTGAAATAATAATTAAAGCGGCCGCAGCGGCCGGTAAAAATTTAAAGCGCGCTTTCGTCATTTAGTCGTCCCCCTTCTGTATTGCCAAAAAAATTAAATGCCGTCGTGATTTTGCGAAGCGAATTCGCGTCGTGTTGTGATGCAGTTATTAGAACTTAAGTTTGTAAAACGATATCCTGTTCGAATTCAGCAGCCTTCTCATGTAATAAACCGCGCCGTCCGCGTCGACGCTGATGAAGCGGTTCACCAGCATTCCGGGCGATGCGGGCATTTCGGCGCGCGCGATGAATTTACCGGTTTCGTCGAATTTATAAGTGTACGCCGTTTCGATGCCGTCTTCCGCCGCGCCCATATACGCGCCGATGTAGAAATTATTTTTCGCGTCGGCGCCGATAATGTTCGTAAATCGGCAGGAGAATCCGCGGGCGGGGCTGAGTTCTTTCAGCAGCATGAGAAAATCGAGGCTGCCCGTGCGTAAATTCTGGTTAATGCAAATAAAGCCTTTATGCAGGTCGAATGCGAAACTCCTGCCCTGAAAGCCGGCCGCCTCGACGATGCTCGGATCGACCGGTTTAAGCGGAACGATTTTACCGTTTTTATATGACAGCGCCAGATTCACGGCCGGGCCGAGTGCGAGGTTCAGTATGAAGTTATTTTCTTCTGTATTTTCGATCTCGCACGGCCAGAATTTCAGAATATGCGGTTTATCTTTGCTGTCGAGTCCGAGCGATTCGAGAACGTTAATGGTTTTAAACGATCGCGCGGATATTTTCGACGAAAGATCGGCGCCGTCGATTATTCCGATATCGGGGCTGCCCTGAAATATCACAAATATTCTTTTTGACGCCGGATACCATGCGAAATCGACCGGGTGCGCATTGAAACCGAGTTTGAGTTCGCCCCTGAATTTTCCGTTCAGCGAGTACGCGCAGATTCTGTTTTTGATCGAATCGAGGACGAGGACCAGGTCAAAATTTTCAAAAACGCCGAACGAAGCCGGGTAGTAAAACTTGTCGTAATCGGTTATTTTTTCTTCATCGACCAGACGTCCAAGTTGTTCGGGCGATTCGCCGCCTATTTCGACTTCGAACGCGGGCCTATCCTGAAAAGCATATGCAGCAGGGAGCGTTCCGTGCGTTATAAAAAAAATAAGAGCAGTTATAGATAGAAAGGTCAGTATATATCGTATGTTAAATTTCAAAAAATATCACCGCCATATTATTTTACTGATCGCAATTTACAATCAATTATATTATAAAAACGCTCGCGTGTCAAGCGATCAATGCCTTGATGCCTGATTATGCTTTGAATAGTAATGCTTGAATGGCAGAACCCAGGCGCTGCTATCCGTCCGCAAAAAGGTTTTATTACCGCATCAGATAAATATATTGGATATCCGTTGAATTATTTGATATAATTTAATTCAAAGAGGTGTGATTTTATGAAATACAAATGGCTCGAAGAATACTGTCTGACGAAAAAAGGCGTGGAGAAAGAGTTCAAGCCCGATTGGGAAGCTACGCTGTACCGTATCGGCGGAAAGATATTTGCCCTGGTCGGCGAAGACAATACAAGAAAATCCATAGTATCTCTGAAATGCGAACCAATGACGGGCCAGCTGTTGAGATCTCAATACAGCGATATCGTCCCCGGATATCATTTGAACAAGGAACACTGGAATTCGGTATTTTTAGACGGCGACACGCCCGCTGAATTATTGAAGCAGATGATCGACATGTCCTACGATCTCGTGCTGAACTCGCTGACGAAGAAAATGATCAGGCAGATACAGGAATCTTAAAAAAATCAATAATAATAACAATGGTAATAATAACAATATCATGAGGAAATATTAAAATGTACGAAAAAAAAATATTAGCGGCTTTTGACAATATTCGCATTTTAGCTGTGGCGGTTTCTTTCTTCTTCGGTTATCGGATCGGCTTTCAAAACGGCGGGTATAATCCTGAAGCTCAGCTGCATTTCATGATTCCTATCATTGTAATTGTCATCTCCGGATTAACGGGCATCGAAGGTTTATTTTTCGCGAAATTCGCTTCAGAGATCAAAGGATTTGAAACCGGCAGTAATTATCAGCGCCAGTCGGCTATTTCACAACTGTCTTACGCTTTTGTAACCCTGCTGGTTTATATTTTAAACTGGGGAATCAAAGCGGAGTTGACCATCTTTTTCGCTTTCATTTTTTTTATGATTTGTTCCGCTGTTAATCATTTGATTGACGCTGTCACGCGAAAAAATTACAAATGGCAGAATATAAATCGTCCTATTTTTGCTTCGCTGCTTGTAGCTGGAATGCTTTATCCATTGATCGAGATGTTTAAAAGATTGTAAAATTTAGTTTTTTACGCGGCAGCTGCACTAAATTTATAATAGAATTCAACTTATAAATTATCAATTCATAAACTTGAAATTTTCTTGAAAATTTAGTATAATTATGTGGTATTTAATTTTTATGCTTTATTCAGGAGGCAGATAATATGAAAAATTCATCGATATTTTTTAAAGCCGCTTTATTGACGGCCGCTTGCGCCTTTATTTTTCAAACCCCGCCGGCTTTTTGCCAGCAGGACGGGCAGCCGGCCGCGGATAACGGCGGAACCGTCGAGGCCGCCCCACAGGCGTTCGGCGTCAAAAACGGCGCTCCGATAGCCAACTATTCGTCCGTCATTTCCGAACTCGACAGCGCCCGGGGAACGCCCGTGATCGAAGTTCTGCTTTCCGAGGCGGTCCTTTCGGCCGGAAAAGCCATCTCCGGAAATCCCGGCGGCCATATCAGCGTCGCGGTCAACGGCACCACTTACACCGTGAGCGAAGGATATTACGACAAGACCAAAAAGATATGCGCGCTCCTGCCCGTGGTCGACTACCTTTACGGCACGACGCCGCCTGACGGGTTTCATGTTTTCGCTTCGAGCTACGGTTCCTGCTACGGCCGCAGCGTCTGGGGCGTTAGAGTGTACAAACTTCCCGCCAATATCAGGCCGGAGCTCATTCCCGCCTACTGGACGAAAGCAAACGCCGAGAGCGTAACCGGCGATCCTAAATGGGAATACAAGAAACGCAAGCAAAATTGCGCCACCTTCACGGCCGCTTCCCTTCACGCTGCCGGTTTCAAGAACTATCTCTCCGGATATCACCTCCTCGATTTTCCCCGCGATATCGTTACCGATTTCATAAAGGAACTTTCGAACCTGCCTTCCGACCAGGTCGCCTGGGAAGTCG
>MGFH01000202.1 GCA_001791795.1 Candidatus Wallbacteria bacterium GWC2_49_35 | reverse complement strand
CTCTATGGTCTTGGCTATTTCCTGGCCTGAAAGCACGCGGTAGGCGCCGGCAGCCATCGAGGCGAGTTCATCCTCGCCGCCGAACACTATTATTTTCGATATGAACGAAACGCGCTCGCGTATGAGTTCGACGAGTTTTTTAAAGCGCGCCAGGCCGCCGGTAAGGACTATCGCGTCGACCTTCCCGCGCAGGACCGTTGACATGCCGCCGATCTCCTTGCAGACCTGGTGGCAGAGGCCGAGCATGACGCGCTCGGCCTTTTTGTCGCCGGCGTTCACCATGTCTTCGAAAACGCGGCCGTCGTTGGTGTTAAGATAGGCTATAATGCCGCCTTTTTTCATGAACATTTCCTGAATTTGTTTTTTATCGTATTTTCCGCAGAAGCATAAATTGATGAGCGCGCGCAGCGGAAGGCCGCCGGTGCGGTCGATGGAGAACGGGCCTTCGTCGTAGGCGTTGTTCACGTCGATCATCCTGCCCTGGTCGTGCGCGGTAACGGACACGCCGGAGCCGAGGTGGGCGATAACCAGATTCAATTTGTCGTAGGGCTTTCCGATCTCTTTCGCGGCGAGTCTGCCTACGGCCTTTATGTTCAGCGCGTGCGAGAGGCTTTCGCGTTCGATCATCGGATGGCCGCTTACGCGCGCTTCGTCGCACATTTCGTCGACGCATACGGGGTCGACTATGAACACGTTCTTGACGGTGCCGCCCGCGAGATTTCTGGCTATGAGGCCGCCGAGTATGGAAACGTGAAGGACGCTGTATTTGGTTTTGAGTTCCTCGACCATTTTATCGTCGATGACATAAGTGCCGGAGGCGAGAGAGCGGATCGGGCCGCCGCGGCCGACTATGGCCGCAAGATCGCCGACGCTCACTTTATGCTCCGCCAGAAAATTCTTGATCATGTCCGTGCGGTATTCGAGCTGGTCGAATATGCAGCTGAATTTATGGATCTCGGAATCGGGATGGCTGATATTGCGTTCCGAGATTTTCTCCTCGTTTTTGTAAAGCCCCACTTTAGTCGACGTAGACCCCGGATTGATGGTTAAGATAAGATATTTTGACTCCATGACTGCTCCTCTTGTTTTATATATTTATTTAAATTTTATTAACGACTTGAGAATATCGGCTGAAAAATAAAAAAATCCGTCGCGCGGCCGGTTAATCATTGGTTTAATATGAAGTAAATTTAGAATTTATGCTCAGCCGTTTATCGCCAGAAGCGAACCCAGCGCCATCGAATTGAACTTGGTGCTGAAATTGTCGGCGCGCGACAGCATGATCACGGGTCTTGACGTTCCGCAGATGATGCCCGCCGACTGAGATTTGGTGAAAAATAAAAGCGACTTTCCGAGAAGGTTGCCGGTCTCTATATTAGGAACTATGAATATATCCGCCGGGCCTTCAAAACTCATTCTGACCTCTTTCTTTTCGGCCGCCCTGGCCGAAAGCGCGACGTCGAGCGTCACGGGGCCTTCGATGGGAACTCGCTCGCCGCCCGCAAAGATTTTCATGTCGTCGCGCGCAGCGGCCATATCGACCGACGAACGCAGCAGATGGTTCGCGCGGTTGTAAGCCGAAATCAGGGCCACTTTGGGCGCGCGGCCGCAGATCTTGTAGAACGCCTCGACGGCGTTGGCCGTTATATGGCAGAATTCTTCGTATTTAGGATACAGGTTCATCCCGCCGTCGGATATCATTTTAATATCGCCGGTGATGGGACATTCGAAAACCTGTATATGCGAGAGCAGTTTCGATTTTCTGAGCCCTGTGTTTTTATCGAGGACGGCCTTGAGGAACATGCCGGTCGAAAGGTGGCCTTTCATAAGTATCTGAGCGCGGCCCTCTCTGACGGCGGCTGTTGCGAGCGCGGCCGCCTCCTGCTCTGAGCGCGTGTCGATAATCTCGAAACGCGAAATGTCGATCTTGTGAGCTGCCGCCGCTTTTTTAATTTTTTCGGCGTTGTCGAAGAATATGAAATCGAGGATCTTTTCATTGGAGGCGATCCCGGCCGATTTCAGGACGGCCTCGTCTGCGGCGCACGCCACGGCGACCTTCTGCACGGGTTTCGATTTTATGAATTCGATAACGGCCCTGAAATTTTTTCTTACGCCGGTTTCTCCGATAGGCATGGTTAACTACCCCCGATCATGGTCTTTATTGCACCATATTGTTTAAATTGGCTCCGCTCGTAAAGAAGGAGGAAATTATTAATAATATGAAAGGCAGAAGCACGATAGCCAGAATTATCAGATAAATAGCGGCTTTTTGGGCCATCTCAAACATCTTGTATGCGATGAAAAGCATTATAAGAAGAAGGATGCCGTTAAGTATGTTTACCGACATAAAGCCCATTCCGAGCTGCCTTAGCTTCAGGACGATCGAAAATATAAGATCCTGATATGTGGAGACAAATAGTTGTAGAATACCGTTCACAGTTCGTCAACCTCTACTTTTTTATTCGTTCTTAAAATAACCCATTCGGAGTCTTTCGACGCGCGGTAGCGCATTACGCTGAACGGTTTGAGTTTTTCGCCGTCCGCGCTTACCTCCCGCTCGATCGAAATTATCATCTCGTCCGCCGAGACCTTTGAATCGTCATAGCCGATCTCGACGAATCTGTCGGAAGTGAATGTGTTTATGCTCAATATTCCGCTGAGCTCGTTTAGCCATTTAGCGAAGGTCTTCGAAGTGCCGAGGCACACGACGCCGTTGACCTCGAATTCGGCGGTTTTGAAATTAGCCGCCGCTACCGACTTTATAAGCTCGGTGTTGGTTTCTGCATAGGTAGGCATTCTTAAGAACCACGCGAAGTAAGAAGCCGCCGTGAAAACGGCCGCTATGAATACCGGTATTAAAACAGGATTTACGGTGAATTTAGGCTTCATATCACAAGCCGACCTTCAGCGCGCCGTTTCTCGCGCAGGCGGATACGCAGCTCAGGCACATCGTGCAGCCGGCGTTTTCGATCTTCGCGCTTTCGGAGACCTTTATTTCGGCGAGGCAAGCGCCGTCGCAAAGTTTGCATTTGACGCAGGCGCCTTCGTCGCGGTATATTTTAAAGACCGTTTTCATATTGAAGACGTTCAGAAAAGCCCCGAACGGGCAGAGCGTCCTGCAGAATCCCATCTTTATGAACAACGTTGCCAGAAGGGCGTTGGCGAGAATGAAATAACTTAAAACAACCGTAGTGTGTCCGTGGAGGCCGAAAGCGGTGAAGTAAGGGCAGTATGGCCTGAAAACGAGGTCGTAGTTGCGGTAAGTCGCGATCAGGATGACCGCGAGCAATATATATTTAACCGAATATAACGTTTTCATTATATTCTCGGCGAGCGGCTTGTATTTGATAAAATATGAACGCACCCGCGTGATAAGTTCGTTGACGGCGCCGAGCGGGCATATCCACGAGCAGAAGGCGCGCTTGAAAAAAACGGTGAGAAGCAGCACGCCAGCGAAAATGGAGTAGTTGAGCTCGTTCACCGCGCAGGGGAATTTGCCCGACTGCGCGAAAAGCGCGAAGGTTTCTACCGCCCCGAACGGGCAGTATGATTCGCAATTCTTATACGACTCGCCGAGGGAGAATAAGACGGCGTGATATAATATGAGCTCTATGAAAAATAATTGGAAAATAAATCTTATGGCTTG
Organism: Candidatus Wallbacteria bacterium GWC2_49_35; assembly: GCA_001791795.1. Lineage (GTDB taxonomy): Bacteria > Muiribacteriota > UBA9980 > UBA9980 > UBA9980 > UBA9980. The sequence continues at coordinate 12,495 of MGFH01000202.1, read as the reverse complement.
CATTTAAACGCCGCCCGCATATTATTTTTTCGCCGTTTTTTCGATCTTAAGTCCTGCCGATTCGAGATAGTCTATCTTTTCTTTTTCCGCTCCGGCGGATATTTTGATCCACAATTCTGAAGCGATATTCACCAGTTCGCAGTCGGCGCTTTTTTTGTCTTTGATGCCGAACCGCGCGGCGAAATCGGCTGAAAGTTTTTCGAGAAGGGCTTTTTCGCCTTTTACTTTTATTATGGCGCTTTTCGGCGTGGCCGTGACGGACGCGCTCAGCGCGGCGAAACCGATTTCTGCGGGAGCGGCTTTGGCCTGACCGTCTTTTGCGGCTTCGGCGCCGCCGAAATTGACGTTTTCGAGGGAACTGGCGGGTGAATCGCCGCATGCGCCGCCGGCTTTAGCTTCGCTGCACACTTTTTTCGAAGCGCAGCTGTCGCAGGACGATGCGGCGGCGGCGCCCTGAACGAATACCGATGAAAGAACGAAAACCACGATTATAATTGAAACAAGAACTTTTTTCATAAATGAACGAACCTCCGCTGTTTTTGTTGATATTATATAACAGAGGCCCTGATAATGTCAAGTAAAAATAGGGTTGACATTATATCTAAAATATTATAAAATAACATGGATTTATATGAATAACGAAACTTCACAATCCGTCCGCCGCCAGACCGCGAATACCGCAGGCGGTGGCAGCGGGCTTATTAATATTTTATTTATCATAAACGACCTGAAGATAGGCGGCGCCGAAAAGATGTTGCTGTATCTTATTTCAGGCCTGGACAGGACCGTTTACAATCCCGTGGTCTGCACTCTGCTCGACCGCGGCGAATACCGCCATTTTTTAAAGACGCGCGGCATAAAATATTACACGCTCGATATGCAGAACTATTACAGGGTGCCTTTCGCGCTTTTTAATCTGATCAGGATCGTCAGGGCTGAAAATATTTCCATAATACACTCCTACCTTTTTTATTCCGACCTTATGGCGCGCGCGGCCGGGCTTCTTGCGGGCGTTCGCGTCGTGATAACCTCGATGAGAAATATCGATCTTTGGCGGAAGCCGTATCATATTTTTATCGATTCGCTTACCTACGGGCTTTCTTCGGCTATAATTTCGAATTCGCTCGCGGGCGCCGCGAGGCTGTCGAACGTCGAAAAGATACCCTCCGATAAGATCAAGGTCGTCTATAACGCCATAAAACTCGACGAATACATCCCCGGCGAATCATATTCAAGGACTGACTTCAGAAATTCGATAGGCGTCGGACCCGGCGATTTTATGATAGTCACGGTCGCTCGCCTTGAAGAACAGAAGGACCACCTTACGCTTTTAAAGACGGCCCGCCATACGCTCGGCGCGCTTCATGAAAAAAAGGGAAAGGAATTCACAGCGCGCGTTAAATTCGTTCTTGCCGGCGGCGGCGCGCTCATGGACGAACTGAAGCAGGAAGCCGAAAAACTCGGGCTGAATGAAAGCGTCATATTTTTAGGAACGCGCACCGACATTAAAGACATTCTGCGCGCCTCCGATCTTTTTCTGCTCACCTCCATTTACGAAGGCATACCAAATGCCATACTCGAAGCCCAGGCCTGCGGCATTCCGGTCATCGCGACCGACGTCGGCGGCGTTTCCGAGATAATATCCGATAATTTCAACGGCGTTCTGTGCGAGCCGAAAGCCGTAGAAGCCATATCCGAAAAGATCGTTCACCTGATCGAAAATCCAGGATTCGCTGAATTTATAGCAAAAAATGCCGTAGAACGGCTTAAAACCAAATTTTCGTGCGTCAATTTAATATCGAAGACATGCGCGATATATAAAAACCTTCTGGTGCAGAATGCATCGGATATCGCGAGCAGATTTTTCAGCCCGGAAGAATTCAAGGTGAAGCTCAATATCCTTTATCTGATAACCTCCTCCGATGTCGGCGGCGCACAGAAACACCTGACATCGCTCGTTAACTACTTTATTTCGAAAGACCATCAGGTGAGGGTCGCTACTTCTCCGGGCGAGCCTATGAATTCGACGCTGAAAAAACTCGGCGTTATGCCCGTCGTACTCAATCACCTGCAGAAATCGATCAATCCGTTCAAAGACCTTCTGACTTTTTATGATATTTCGAAACTATTGATAGAGAATAATTTTCACATAATCCACTGCCATTCGACGAAGGCGGGGATACTCGGAAGGATCGCGGCTTTTTTCGCGGGGGTGCCGGTCAAGGTATTCACCGCGCATGGTTTTGTTTTCCATGACGGCATGAACCCCGTCAAAAAATATATGTGCGTCCTGGCCGAAAAGATCGGCGGTTTTTTCAGCGACGCCATAATAACCGTTTCGCGCGCCGATTATATAAAGGCCGTCAAATACAGGATCGCGCCGAAAACCAAGCTCAGGCTGATACATAACGGTATAGGCCCGCAGGCTTTCGCCGCCGTGGCATCTGAAAACTCCGGGAGAAGGAACGAGCTTCGCGCCAGATACGGCGCCGGCGAAGGCGACCTGCTCATAGGCAGTGTCGGAAGGCTCGTTCATGAAAAATCCTATTCTACGGCCATAAGAGCGTTCGCTCGCCTCGTTCAGAAGCGCGGCGACGCCGTCATGCTTATCGCCGGCGAGGGTTATGAGCGTGAAAAACTTCAGGCGCTGATCAAAAAGCTCGGCCTCGAAGGTAAAGTGATACTTACCGGCGAGGTCGCGGCCGTGAGCGAGATATATTCGATTTTAGATATATTCTTTCTGTCGTCCGTAAAGGAAGGCTTGCCTTACTCGCTGCTCGAGGCGGGCTGCTTCGCGCTTCCGTCGGTCTGTACAGACGCCGGCGGGATCGCCGAAGTGATACGTGACGGCGAAACAGGCATATTGTCCGCGGCGGGATCGTCCGATTCGTTTTATGACGCGCTTTTAAAAATGGCCGAATTAAAGCCGGAAGACCGTAAAAAACTTGGGACCGCCCTCGAAGCGCGGGTCAAAAAGGAATTCAGCGAAGAGATGATGCTCGAGCGCACCGAGCGCTGCTATATAGACCTGGTGTCGAAAAAAGGGCTGATATAATTGATCAACTGGCGTAAAGGCTTATATATACTGCTCGATTCGGTGTTTTTAAACGCCGCCGTCATAGCCACTTTTTACCTGAGGTATAAAGGCTACCCGCCGCATGTCAATTATCAGGCTTATATCGACATTTCGCTTATAACAACTATAATAGGCATAGCGAGCGTTTATTTCAACAATCTTTACGACTACGACCGTAAAAACACCTATATCGACATTTTGTACGGCGTTACGCGCGCCGTTATAATAGGCACGGTCATAATGGTCGCCTTCATTTTCTACGCGCGCTCGTTCGCTTTTCCGCGAACGGTCATAATGATGTCCATAGTGGTCAATATTGCGTTCCTTTCCGCATGGAGGTTTTTTGAAAAAGCCTTTGCAGCCAGGGAGCTTAAGCCGCTCAAAACCCTTATAGTGGGCACTTCCAGCGAAGGAATACTGATCAAGAACGATATCGAGACCTACTCGAATAATCTGCACTCGATCGCCGGATACGTCGATGACGCTCCTGAGAATGGAATTACGGTGCTGGGAGGGTTTTCCGACATCGAAAGGGTCATAGAAGAAAATGAGATCGACCTGGTGATAGTCAGCTCCGAAAAAATAAGCCTTTCGAAGCTGATCGACCTTATCTTCCGCTGTGACGGCCTGAACGCGAAAGTGGCTATATTGCCGAACCTTTACGAGATCGTCATAGGCCGCGTCGACATCAAGCAGATCGCCGGAATACCGCTTCTCGAAGTAGATTTCGGGGCGCACGATAAATTTTACGCGAAGGTCAAGATGCTGTTCGACTTCGGTATGGCGCTGACCGGACTCATAGTTCTGTCGCCGTTTTTTCTCATAGTGCCGATTCTGATCAAATTCGACTCGCGCGGGCCCGTCATATACAGTCAGGTGCGCGTCGGCAGATTCAGCCGCGAGTTCAAAATCTATAAATTCAGGACCATGGTCAACGACGCCGAGGTCAGGACGGGTCCGGTACTTTCGAGCGGAAGCTCGGACGAGCGCGTAACGGCGCTGGGGCGGTTCCTGAGAAAATATCACATAGACGAGTTTCCCCAGCTTATCAACGTTTTGAAAGGCGATATGAGCGTGGTCGGGCCGCGGCCGGAGCGCCCGCATTTCGTCGAGCGTTTCTGCAAGATGCTGCCCGTATATTCGAAGCGTTTTCTGGTGAAGCCCGGCATCACGGGCCTCGCCCAGGTTCACGGCCGCTACGACTCCAACTTCGAGCACAAGCTCAGGTACGACCTGGCCTATATAAACAACATGAGCCTGCTGCTGGACATCAAGATAATCATTTTAACTATATATTCTAATTTTATCAGGTCGCCGCGCAATTCGAGCGGCTCGTGAGAACGGGCCCTGAGCGCCGCGGCGCGAGGAGAGTGAAATGTTCAAGAAGATAGTCAGTTACCTGAAGGGCGGTAAGCCGGACGGCGAAAAAGAAGCCGGCGCAGGCCTGTCGGGCGCGGAAGGTAATTTTGTCGAAGAAAAAGTCGTCGGCGAGGTTCCCGCCGTCAAAAACGAAAACGACGACGCTGCCGCTATTGAAAATAATGCGGCGGTCCCGGCCTCCGGCGAAACGGAAGACGCCGTCCGCCCGGCCGAAGAAGCCGGCACAGACGAAACCGCGCTTTCTAACACTTCGGTGATCGTCGAAGCGGGAGCAGCGTCCGACAAAGACGCCGGTTTCCAGGAAAAGGCCTCGCAAAAATCATGGTTCGCTCACCTCAAAGAGCGCCTGGGCAAAACGAAGAACAGTTTCGTGCGCAAGCTCGGCGAGTTGTTCGGCGACAGGATGACCATCGACGAGCAGACGCTGGAACGCCTGGAAGAAATCCTCATAGAGGCGGATATCGGAGTTAAAACGACGCAGAAAATAATCAAGCGCATGCAGGAAAAACTCGACGAGGTCAAGGTCAAAAACATGGACGAACTCTTCGCCCTGCTCAGAGACATAATGACCTCGCTCGTCGACTACGACAACACGGCGCTTAATATCGACCGTCCCGGGATGTCCGTTATGCTCGTGGTGGGCGTCAACGGCGTTGGAAAAACCACGACCATAGGCAAGATTGCGTCGAACCTGGTCAAAGAAGGCAAAAAAGTAATGATGGTGGCCGGCGACACGTTCAGGGCCGGCGCCATCGAACAGGCAGAGATATGGGCGCGCCGCGTCGGCATTCCCATAGTGAAGGCGCAGCAGAATTCCGATCCGGCCGCCGTCGTCTTCGACGCGATAAAAGCCGGAAAGGCCCGCCATATTGATGTGCTGATCATCGACACCGCCGGAAGGCTGCACACAAAATATAACCTGATGGAAGAACTTAAGAAGATCAGAAAAATTATTACCCGCGAAATCCACGACGCGCCGCACGAAATACTGCAGGTGCTCGACGGCACCACCGGTCAGAACGCTCTGATACAGGCCAAAACATTTAACGAGGCCATGGGCGGCATCACCGGAATAGCGCTGACGAAACTCGACGGCACGGCTAAAGGCGGCATAGTTATCTCGATATCGGACGAACTGAAGGTCCCGATAAAACTGATAGGTATCGGCGAAGCGATCGACGACCTGAAACGGTTCAACGGCGCCGATTTTGTAAGGGCTATTTTCGAACAGTAAAACGGGGAGGGATCAAATGCATAAAGAAGCGATGCTGAAGATAATCAACGACCAGTCGCAGGCGCGCAAGAAAAAACTCGCCGACGCTCTGTGCGAGATAGCGACCGAAGACGCGATCGGCGGCCTCTACCAGATGCTCGCCGACAAATCCGATTTCGTGGTTTTATTCGCCATGGAGCGCATCGGCGATCTTGCGCTCAACGACGCGCAGATCAACGTTAAATACGTGCTCGACACATTCAACAAATTCAGGGATGCCGAGTATATTAAAATGGCCTGCGTAAGGGCGCTCGGCTATGCTAATAACCATGTGGCGATAAAGGTCCTGGTGGACGCTCTTCGCGATAAGTCCGCGGGAGTCCGTTACTACGCCGTAGACGCTCTGGCCAAATACGGCGTTACCGCCTCGCTTCCCGCGATTAATCTGTTCACGGAGGAATTCATCGAATGGCCCACGCGTCAGGCGGCGGCACTCGCCCTTACTTTTATCTCCACGCTGAAAGGCTCAGAGGTTGAAGTGACTCTTAAGAACGTGCTCACGATAAAATCCGAAAATATAAAATTTTCGGTCGTGCGCGCCTTCAACGATGTGGGAAACGTCGTCATGGGCGAGAAAATAAGGGAATTTTTGAAGATAGACACTCTCGAAGACCGCTATGAGATCCGTAAAATGATCAAGAGCGTCAGCAAAAAAGAAGAGATGGAGCAGCTGATAAAGCAGCTCACGATAATCAATCAGCAGCAGTGCCTCGATCTCGTGATGGCTCTGAAAAACGTCAAAAACCCCGATGAAGCAAGAGAATCGCTCGCGAAACTCCTTCGCAACTGCGACGATAAACGCGTCAAGGCGATCATTTTAAGGATAATCGGCCTGTCGAAGGCTAAATTCAGCGTGCCGCTGCTGGGCGAATGCATCAAAGATCCCGACAAACGCGTGCGAGCTAACGCCATAGAGTCGCTCGCCGAACTCGGCGACGAAACGGTCATCGATCTTATAAAGCCCGCGCTCAACGATTTCGATAACCGCGTGAAGGCCAACGCCGCGAAAGGCCTGTGGAAGCTCGGCGGCGCGAGGTCGCTGCAGATACTGCGCGAAATGCTCACCGACAGCGATAAATGGATGAGGGCCTCCGCCGCGTATGCTCTCGGTGAAATTGGCGTCATACAGGTCGGCGAAATACTTCAGGCCGCCGTCAACGATCACGACAACGACGTTAAGATCAACGTTATAAAGGCCCTTGGCAAGATAAGCGACATCAATTCAGTGCAGATTCTCTGCGACATAATGCAGAACAAGAGCGAGGACTGGATAGTGCGCAAAACCGCCGTGGTGGCCATGGCCAAATCCGGCTCCGAAGAGGCGCATCAGTTCCTTATGAAAGAAAAAGAAAACGAGGGAGAAACGCAGTTATACCGCGAAACCATCGTGGTCATACTCGAAGAGGTTTTCGGCAAGGACTTCGCGAACGCGCTGAAGAGCCAGACCGCCTATGAAACGGTCGAAAACGATCTTGACGCGGCCGCGGCCGCCGGAAAACAGGGCGAAGACGCGCCCGAAAGGACTTCAGCTGACTGATATGCGAAATCACGAATATTCATTCATCATACGCCGCCTGGTTGTAGTTATGGCCGTTCTGACGGCTTTCATGTCAGGATTTTTTCTGGCGCCGGCTTCTGCGCTCGATTTCGACACTCATTCGAAGAGGAGCGATTATCTTTCATTTCTTGGCCGCTCGATACCTTCGAACAACGTTCAGGCGCTCTATGCCGATCCCGAAGACGCCAGCTCGCTTTTCGTGGGCACCGACAGAGGCCTGTGCAAATATAACGGGAGGAGTTTCAGGACTTATGGAAAAGATGCCGGCCACTACAGGAATTCTCCGGTGGGTTCGTGCATAAATTATGTGCTGCCGACCAGTTCCGAAATATGGATAGCCACTGATTCGGGGCTTTCCCGCTATAACAAGATACTTTCGCAGTGGACCCATTTCGAGCAGGGCGACGACAACACGACGATACCCACCAATTACATCCAGTGCCTCTATTTCATGGACCCGTTCCTGTACGTCGGCACATGGGGTTCGGGCGTTTCGATATATAACGTGAAGGTCAACAAGTGGAAGCATTATACCAGCAAGGCGGGCCTGGACGGAAAATACATATCGGCTATCGTTTACGATAACGTCAGGGGGCAGCTCTGGTTCGCCACTTACGACGACGGAATTTACCTTTTTCAAAACGACCGGTTCACGGGCGTCAACGCCAGAACTTCGGATCTGATATCCAATAAGGTAAACTGCCTGGCCGCGGTTTCCGGAAGGCTTTATATTGGCACCAACGAAGGGCTTTCGGTGTACGACGGGATCAAATTCAAATCTTATACCAAAGAAAAGGGGCTCGGCAGCAACATCATTCTCGCCATTAAAGCCGATAAATTCGATATTTATATCGGGACCGACAGCGGGCTGCTGAAGATATATAACGATACCCTCACGCACTATCCGATCAAAAACAGCCTTTCAAAAGGAAAACCCATGAGGATCACCTGCATCGAAACCGTTAAGAAAAGCCTGTTTCTTGGAACGCAGCACCAGGGGCTCATAGAAGTTAAAAAATAACGCTTATTTTTTAGAAAATGAAAGTAAAAAAAGCCGGCAGAAACAGGCCGGCTTTTTCATTGCATGTGAGTAATTATTAGTTAAGGGTTGGCAACGGAGAGTGGAGAGTTAATGTTGGGGATATTTATTATTTAAATAGTCAAAAAACCTTTAGTTCTCCACTCTCCACTCTTAACTCTCCACTTAAATTAATCTGATATTACCCATAAAAAATGAATTGGAACTTTTTATCTTGTGCTTTTGAGTATCATTCCCGCGTTGCGTGCCATCACCTGAGTCATTACGAGAATATTCGCTCCGGTGTTGACTATTTTATGCCACACGTTTTTAGGCGCGAGAATATAATCGCCGACCTTTAATTTCGTCGAGGTTTCGCTTCCGCAGTTGAAGAAGAATTCTCCGCTGCCCTGCATTACGACGAATATCTGGTCGCCTGCCGGGTGCTTGTGGTAGTCGATGACCTGGCCTGGCAGAAAATAATAGGTTTCGAATACCATTTCTTCGGTTTTAAGATGCGTTATCTTTTTGGTTGCCTCGTGGGCGGTCTCTAAAACGTCGAATAAATTGTCATACACGATTCCGTTTTCGTTCTCTTCGGGAAAATAAGGCGCGAATTTTTCGCGCGGCGCCTTGCAGACCGGGCATCTTTCGGGCGGTTCGTCGCTTTCGTGGATATAGCCGCATACGACGCATCTGAACTTGCGCGCCATGGACGACGGCGACGGAGCCAGCTTTTCGGCGGACCGGGGAGCCGGCTCAGACTGTCCTGAACTATTGTCGACCGCGACGAATTTTTCGCGGCCGACCTTGCAGACCGGGCATCTTTCGGGCGGCTCTTCACCGTTGTGGATATAGCCGCACACCAGGCATTTGAACTGTTTCATTTTATCATCTCCGCAAGTATATTAAATTAAAAACTTTTCATGACGGCGAGTTTAGCGAGTTCTATGGCCGGTCCCGGGAATATGCCGAGCGCAAGGACCATGACCGCTGAAAAAGCCAGGCAGAACGTTTCAGCACGGCCGGCCGTGGCGGGTTCGCACGAAACTTCATTACGATCTTCGGGTTTTTGCATATACATCGCCATTATTATCTTGATGTAATAATAGAACGCTATCAGGCTGTTAACGACCGCTATAAGCACCAGCGCGTGATGGTTGGCGAGGAACGCGTTATAAAACACTAAAAATTTAGCGATAAATCCTGACGTGGAGGGGATCCCGGCCAGCGCGAGCAGCGAAAGCGCGAAAGCGGCCGAAAAGAGGGGCCGGCTGAAGCCGCATCCCCTGAGGTCGTCTATTGTGTGTATCTGATGGTTATGCGCCTTTACGAGCGCGAGGGCCGAAAACGCCGCGGCGTTTATGAAAAAATACGAGACGAGGTAAAAAATAATATAGGCGCCGCTTTCGACGGTGATATTTTTAAACGCCGAGACCGAGCTGATGACGGCTATAAGTATATAGGCGGTGTGTGATATACTTGAATAGGCTAGCATTCTTTTGATATTGTTTTGAAAGAGCGCCGCAATGTTAGCCAGCGTCATAGTCACGGCCGATATTATAACGAATATCGGCAGAAGCGGCGGGGCGAGGAAGATGAACGCCGTGCCGAAGATCCTGAATATCAGTACGAAGACGGCGGCCTTGACGAAATAGGTCATAAACGCTGCGACGCTGACCGAAGCGGCGTCGTAAACGTCGGGCGCCCAGTTATGGAACGGCACCGCGGCGGCCTTGAAAAGCAGCGCGCACGATACGAAAACGAAGCCGGTAAGAAGCGGCGTAAAAAGGCCGCCCGAAGCGGCGTCGGCGTTCAAGGACGCGAAACGGGCCATCTCGCTGATAAGGGTCGTTCTGGCTCCACCGTAAATATGTGCGAGACCGAATAAAAATATCGCGCTGGCCGCGGCGCCTGTAAGAAAATATTTGAATGCGCCTTCGACGGCGCGCTTATTTTTAAAGTCGATCGCGCACATTATATAAGTGGAAACCGAGAGTATTTCAATGCCTATCAGCGCAACTATAAGATCGTTGGCCATGGCCATTATCATCGTGCCCGAGGCCGCGCATAAAAGCATCGTGAAGTATTCGGGGCGGTAGCGCGGATTATCGGTTTTCAGTTCATTAAAGGCTATAAGGACCGTGAAGATACCCATGACAGAAAATATGAAACACGCGGCCGCTGAATAATGGTCGAAGAATATGGCGTTATAAAACAACGTGAGCGGCCCTTTGATCCTGATGAAATGGCCGGCCGAGATAAGCGCGGCGCATGCGAACGCGGCGGCGGTCAATTTGCCCGCGGCGTCTATGGCTTTGATCCTTCCGGCAGGCGTGAGCGCGTCTTTCGATGCGGAAATGACCGCGACGACGGCCGCCGTTATAAGCAGGGCTATCATGGGTGATATGGCGTATAAATTGACGGCTAATTCTTCTTTTGACATATTGCATTCACCGGATCTTCATTTAAATTAACGCGCGAGGCCCGAATCTGCCGGATATCGTGGCGCGGGGCGGCTGCTATATTCTTGACGGTGGCGTCGATTCTCGAACTGATAAACGCCGGATATATACCTATCGCGAATATGAGGATTATAAGCGGGGCAAGGCCGGCTTTTTCGGCGCCGGTCATGTCTGCGAGCTCTGAATTTTCTTTTTTGGCGACGCTTCCGAGAAAGATCTTCTCGTAGGCCGAAAGCATATATACGGCTCCGATAACGACGCCGGAGGCCGTGAGCGCGCCGCTGAGCCATGATTTGGAAAACACGCCGGCGAGAATTAAAAACTCGCCTATAAAGCCGTTAAGCCCCGGCAGTCCTATCGAAGAGAACGCGACTATCGCGAACGCCGTCGAATACGCCGGCATCACGGCGGCGAGCCCGCCGAACTCTCCGAGCTCTTTGGTGTGGCGGCGCTCGTAAATCATTCCCGTAAGCAGGAAGAGCGCGCCCGTGGAAATGCCGTGGTTGACCATCTGTATTATCGAGCCGCTTATTCCGGCGGCGCTCAGAGAGAAAATGCCGGCAGTGACCGCGCCCAGATGGGCTATCGACGAATAGGCAATAAGTTTTTTAAGGTCGGTCTGGGCGTATGACATCAGTGATCCGTAAAGCACTCCGAACGCTCCAAGAAGCGTCATCGCCGACGCAAAATAAGCGGCGGCGTCGGGGAACATCGGTATCGAAAAACGCAGGAAGCCATAAGTGCCCATTTTGAGAAGAACGGCGGCCAGCATTACGGAGCCTCCGGTCGGGGCCTCTACGTGGGCGTGCGGGAGCCATGTGTGGAAAGGAAAGAGCGGCACCTTGACCATGAAGGCCAGGGAGAACATCCAGAAAAGGACGCACTGAGAACGGAAGTTATACTCTATGGAACCCAGCTGCCTGATGTCGAAGCACGCGGCCCCGTTTATATTCTGGAAATAACTGGTTATCCACAGGATCGCCCACAGCATGAATACTGAGCCGAACGCGGTGAAAAGGAAGAAACGCAGAGCCGCGCCTATACGGTTTTTGCCGCCCCAGGCGCCGATTATAAGATACATCGGGACGAGCATAAGTTCCCAGAAGAGATAGAACAAAATTATGTCCATCGCGCAGAATGTTCCGATCATGGTGAATTCGAGCAGGAAATAGAGCGACAGATAATATCCGATGTCAGGCGTGTTTTCATTTACGCTGAGTATGACCACGGGCGTCAGAAGCGTCGCCAGCAGCACCATGAAAAGAGACAGCCCGTCGACGCCGACGCTGAAATTAATGTTCAGAGAAGGTATCCAGCTGAAACTTTTCGCGAACTGCATCGAATGCAGCGCCGGGTCGAAGCCGGCGTAGAGCCCCAGTGATGCGATGAAAATAGCCAGCGCGAAGCTCAGCGCAGCCTTTTTAATTTTCGCGCCGCCGGCCCTGCGGCCGAAAGCGGCCGTGAACGCGAATGAAAAGAACGCCGATGCCAGAAGCACTACTATTAAATTCGCGTATAAAATATTTATTAATTCGATCATTTCACACCTTTATCAAAATTCGCTCGCCGCGACGGGTTTACCGCAGGGCGCCGTAGAGGGCGTAAACCGTTATTACAGCCAAACCAGCCGCCATGGCTGACAGATAGCCGCCGACCCGGCCGCTCTGCGCGGAAGCGAGCGCGGCGTTAATCGCCCTGAAGCCGTTAACGGAGCCGCCGACGACG
>MGFH01000201.1 GCA_001791795.1 Candidatus Wallbacteria bacterium GWC2_49_35 | reverse complement strand
TCTCCGGCGTCGACCATCTCCGAAAGGTCGCGGTTGGTAGCGCATATCACGCGCACGTCGCTTTTTCTGGTCCTGGTCTCGCCGACGCGCTCGAATTCCTTCTCCTGGAGCACTCTAAGAAGCTTTGCCTGCATGGCGGGCGATACGTCGCCGATCTCGTCGAGAAATATCGTGCCGCCCGACGCAGCCTCGAATTTTCCTGCCCTGTCGGCGTAAGCGCCCGTGAACGCGCCGCGGGCGTAGCCGAAAAGTTCGGATTCGAGAAGATTATCGTTGAGCGCCGCGCAGTTTATCTTTATGAAGGGACCTGCGGCGCGCGCCGAGTTAAGATGGATAGCGCTGGCGACGAGTTCTTTGCCCGTGCCGGATTCGCCGAGTATTAAAACAGTCGACGCGGACCTCGACACTTTTTTGATTATGTCGCAGATCTTTTGGACCGCGTGGCTGCGGCCGTATATGCAGTATTCGGAATTGAGCTCGCCGTCGATTCTCCGCTTGAGGCTTTCCATATCCGTTTTTTTCATAAACTCAGCACTTCCTGTATCAATTTAAAATATTGGCCATATTATTTGTCGTTCCAGCATATAAGAGTTATCGCGCAGAACATATTGTAAAAATAAGGAAAATCGGGTGCTTCGAAAGATATTTCGCGGCCGCCCGTCCTTTTCAGAACCGGAATAAGCGCGGCCATATCTGTCTTGACGGTATTAGTCAGCGTGATTCTCGCCTTCAGCGGGTATTCAAAGGCCATGAATTTTCCCGCCCATTTTTTTTCTTCGAGAGTCTTTTCGACCGCCGCGTTGATATCGGCGAACACCCTTTTCGGGTGGCGGTGAACGGATGAATAGCGCGCGATGGCATGCTTGGTGACGACCGTTTCGAAGCCGAGTTGTTCTTTGTAAACGCTCACCTGCTCGATGAATTTATCGTCCCCGGAAACGTAAGCGACCGGCACTTTATAATGGCCCGCGAGCCCGGCGTTGATCTCGAATTCGCCTACCTCGCGCCCGTTAAGCTCAACTGAAAATATCGCAGACCCCGAAAAAGTGTGGTCCATTCCGGCTTCGGGGGTGCCTGCGCGCGCGTGGTGGCCCGCGACGAAAAAGGCGTCGAACGACGGATCCATTCCCGGCGCCATGTAATAGGCGCGCGGAAATCCTCTTATCAGCCGGGCGTTTTCACAAAGCTCCGAATGGACGATATTCATCCCGGTCGAATGAGAGTCGGCCACCAGTATGTCGACGTCGCGGCTGGTTTCGCCGCGCGAATTCCTGTTGATAGCGTCGCACAGCGCGTTGACCTCGGCCGTCATCATTTTCGACACGGCCGCCGGCTGGATCTCCATTTCTTTGAAGCTCGAAACGCCGGCTATTCCTTCCATATCGCAGCATATATAATATTTTTTCATGAACGTCCCCTTCCCTGTTTCAAGTAAAAAGGCCCGGAGCTTTTTAGCCAGGGCCTTTTATGTTGAATTGAACTAGCTTATTGACGGTTTGACCGGCGGACCGCCGGTATTAATGGCCGCCTCCTCATTTTCCGGTGCCGCAGTCCTCCGCGGGTTTAACTCCGGCTTCGCCGGTTCCGGCGGAGGGAGCCGCATCGAGTTTCACTTCGCCCGTAGCGGGGGCCGCTTCGGTTTTAGCGTCGCCGGCGCCTGTAGAAGCAGCGGCTGATTTTTCGAGGGCTTTTTCGAATTCGGGATCCATCGGGTGTCCCGTCCACGCGATCTTCTGATCGGGTCCTATTATGACGGCGTGAGGTATTCCGGCTACGCCGTAATCGTTGCCGGTTTTCGAGCCGACGCCGATAGGATATGGCATTTTCATTTCGGTGACGAACGGTTCGGCCGTTTCTTTCGCTTCGTCGGTGAACGTCATGAATACTACGTTTTTGTCTTTATATTTGTTATAAAGTTCGATCAGATGGGGTATCGATTTTCTGCAAGGGGGGCACCAGGTGGCCCAGAATTCCAGCAGGACGGTTTTGCCCTTCTGGTCGGCTACTTTTAAAGGCTCGGAATTAAGCCATGCGGCCGCATCGACTTCTTTGAACGATTCGCCGGCAAGGTTCACGGTGTCTTTCGAGAACGCGGCGTTGATCGAGATCGCGAACATGATTATCGCGGCGAGCAGGAACAGTTTTCTTCTCATCTTGAATTTACTCTCCTTTAATATTAAATGATAGGCTATTTTTTAGAAAATATAAAATATAAAAGACTTAACTTTTACACAACAAACATTTTATCATAAAATGAAAAAAAAAACAATATTAAATTTTAGAGATGGTTTGACATATTTAGTTTTAAGATATATAATGTGAAAATATTAAACACGGTTATAAACGCGAAAAAAAATGGCGTCGCGCCCTCAGTTATTAGCAAAAATATAGTCATTAATATACTCATTTAAAAAACACAGTAAAACAACCCGGGAGATTCAATGAATAGCGATGTTTTTAAAATTTTAGTTACCGGCTCTCGCGGCATGCTCGGTTCGGATATAATGAACTGCCCTTCCGCTTCCGGAGGCGGCGTAAAAATTGTCGGCTCGGACATCGGCGAGTTCGATATTCTCGATCCGGCAGCCGCAGCGGGCTTTATCGACAGGGTAAAACCAGATGCGATCATACATTGTGCGGCTTTTACGAATGTGGATGCGGCCGAAAGCGATCCTGAAACCGCTTTTAAAGTGAACGCCATGGCCGTCCGCGACCTTGCCTCGATATGCGCCGGGCGTTCCATAAGGCTGGCCCTCGTATCTACCGATTACGTTTTCGACGGCGAAAAAAAGTCGCCTTACGGCGAGTACGACCAGCCCGCGCCCATAAACGCCTACGGCATGAGCAAATATTACGCCGAGCGCTATGCGGCCCAGTTGTGCAGGCATAGTTTTATCGTAAGGACCTCGTGGCTGTTCGGAAGCAACGGTCCGAACTTCGTAAGATCGATATTGAAAAAGGCGGCCGAGGCCGGCGAACTTTCGGTCGTCGACGACCAGATCGGATCGCCCACCTATACCAAGGACCTCGCGAGGTTTTTGATCGAACTGGTCAAAACCGAAAAATACGGCATATACCATGCGACGAACGAAGGTTTCTGCAGCTGGCACGGTTTCGCTGCGGAAATACTTAAGGCATGCGGCCTTTCCGGCGTCAAATTATACGCGGTGCCGTCCGAGGCTTTTGAAAGACCGGCGGACCGCCCCAAAAACTCGAGGCTTCTGAAGACCGCGCTTTATTATTCGGGGTTCGAAAAATTCCGTACGTGGCAGGAAGCTTTAATTGATTATCTCTCTGAAACCGGCGTATCTTGAAAAATGGTAAGCGGTTATAATAAAAAAAAAAAATTATAGTTGATTTTTTTTTGTGTTTGTTAGATAATGTACAATACTATGCTATAAGAAATTTAGCCGGGCAGCCGGAGTGCGGCCCGAAGTTATCGCGTTTTTTTGCTTAATTTATATATTACGGAGGTTATGATGAAAATCAGATTTACCAGATTTACAGGAGCGTTAGTAATGATGTGCGCTGCCGTATCGGCGGCCTGCCTTATTTTTAGCGTTCCAGCCTGCGCTCAGGACGTTTCGGCGAAAATCGTCGCGCTCGAAGGCGATGTTACGGTCAAAACCGACGACGCGTCCGACTGGAAGCCCGCGAGCCTCAACCAGGAGCTCCGCCAGGGCGCTTATATCATGACGGCGTTCGAGTCCAACTGCGAGCTTGAGTTCATGGATAAGTCGAAAATGAAGGTAAAAGAGTTATCTAAGATCCAGGTCAATAAATTCACCAGCGAACTGAAAAAAGTCGATACCGAGGTCACTTTATATAATGGCAAGGTGCGCGCCACCGTGCATAAAGACGTGGACAAAAACACCAACTTCCAGGTCAAAACGCCGGTATCCACAATATCGGTCAGGGGCACCGAAAAAGAGATATCTGTTCATCCCGGATTCGGCACCCAGGTCCATACGATTTCCGGCGTAGTAGAGGTTTCGAATAATATCGGCCAGAAGGTCACCATCGCTAAAAACGAATCGACTTCGGTAAAAAGCGAAGTTTCCATACCTGAAAATACTTCTAAAGTAATAACCGAAGAAACAAAAGTGAATGTCACCAGCCAGTCGCTCACTCCCGAAGAAAAAACGTTCGTCGACAACTTTACCGAATCGCGCACGGAAGTCACCACAGCGAAGGAAGAGGTCAATGAAGTTCTCGAGGAAACCAGAAACGAATTCGGCCGCCTTACCGTCAGGTGGAAATAATTATTAAAGCAAATATTTTAATGAGGTGATATAGTGTATAAGTCAATTTTAAAAAGCGTATTCATGGTTCTGGTATTGTCCCTGGTCTTTTCGTCGTCGCCGTCATTTTGCGCCGATAAAGCGGAAGCGGCTTCATCCCGGGCTAAAGTAACCGGATCGTCGATAGTTTTCACGCTCATGGAGAAAAAAGTCGCATCCGTCAACGACCTTATCGACACGCTGCTGATCTTCAAAAACATAAGCATCGAAAAACTTTCATTGGATGAAAAAGTAAAGATACTTCGCGACGCGAAGGTTATTGGCGGCCGCGTTAAAATAAACGGAGAAGGCCTTTTGAACAAAGGTTTCGCGGCCCTGCTGTTCCACGGCGCCCTGAATTTGAGGGGCGGGCTTACGCTCAGGCTTACCGGCCGTTCGCAGAGAAATTGCCTGCAGGACATGATATATTTAAAGATCATGCCCGATTCGTCTGCGAAAGACAAGATGAGCGGTCCTGAACTCGTTTCGCTGCTTCAGAGGGCCAAAGAATTCAACCTGGCTAAAGCCGGCATTGCGGAAGAGCCCCAGGCGGCATCCGAGGTCGTGCAGGAAAAGGTTGAAAAGATCGAAACCCGTAAGTAATGCAAGGCCCCGGGCGGGATGCCCGGAAAAAGTACGATATTAAAGAGTTTTTTAAAAGTAAATTAATTATTTATAAATTGGAAGGCGGGAGACATAAGCAAATGAAAAAGTTATTAACCTTTACTTTAACGATTGTAATAGCGCTGAGCCTGACGCTCGCGTTCGGTCCGGTTATCGCGGCTGAAACACCTGATGAAGGCAAGAAGGCAGACGCGCCTAAGAAAGCGAAAAAGGCATCTTCAAAGAAGAAAAAAGCGGCTAAAAAGATAAGCGAAGCCAAACCTGCGGCCGAAGAAACGCTGAAACCCCTCATCGAGGGCCAGCCTGACCCGGTCGTAAAACCCGCCGCTTCGAATACCTCAGACGCGTCCGACATGAGAAGTGAAAACGTCCGTTCCGGCTTGAGCGGCGTTCCCGTTTCATCCGATATATCCAACCTGATGTTCGCTTCAAATGATATGACCTATCTTTTGCCGCAGGACCTTTCGAGCCGCTGGGGCTTCGTTTTCGCTTACAACTATTATAAGTTCATCGACGAAGATAAGAACTCGGCCGTCCTGGATTCCCCGACCGGCGCCGATGCTCCCGATCTTCGCTTCTGGATCTCCAAACGCCTCAAAAATAACGACAATTACTACATGAGAGCGCGCTACGGCCGGCTCAACCTTAAAGGCGACAACAACCTCGCCGCCCCCAACTCGAAGAACATAGGCCTCAAATTCGACATGCTCTACTATACATTCAACCGCAAGCCCGACACCAATATCAGGATAGGCCGCCAGTTTCTCAGGGTTGGCCGCGGTTTCACTTACGCTGGTATCAGCGACGGCCTGCACATCGAAAAATTATATCCGAAATGGGTCCTCGCCGGCTTCGGCGCCCGCACCCAGCCGCGCGAAACCAACTCAGACCAGAGCAACGCCGGTTATCTCAACCGCAGCTATCGCGATTTTTACGGCGTACAGGCCGACTATCTCGGACTGAAGAACAAGAAGGTTTACGGCTATATACTCGCCGAGCGCGACGGCAAAGTGAAAATACCTTACGTTGCCAAAGAATACACCTATGACGCCAATTACTACGGCGCAGGTCTCGAAGGCAGCTTCAAGCCCAACTGGCCGTATTATTTCGAATACGTCGTTCAGAACGGAAAAACCGCTTCCACGAACGCTGTGACCGGCACCGATGACATAAAAGCGAACTCTTATTACCTCGGCACCGATTATTACTTCCAGAAAAACAAATACAAACCCTTCCTGACGCTCGAATACGCGCACGCGTCCGGCGATCCCGACAGGGCCTCGGTCACCAACGTCGTCGGCGGCAATCTCGCCGGCACCGACGATAAGAACTTCATGCCCTACGGCGTTTACGATCTCGGCCTGGCGCTGCATCCGCGTCTTTCGAACATCAACGTCTTCAAGTTCGGCGGATTCATCAAACCGTTCTATAAATCAGAATACTTCAAAGAGATGCAGCTCGGCGCGAAATACATGATCTACAATAAAGATGACGCTAACGGCGCCGTTTCAGACGCTTTCGCCACCGTCGCCAGCAAAAATCTCGGCACCGGCTACGATCTGTACCTCACCTGGCGCCTTTTTTCGGATACGCTCATATATGTCAACTACGGCGTATTCTCACCCGGCGACGCTTATCCCGCCGGCAGGCGCGACAGCTCCAAACTCATTAATTTCGGCACGACCCTTTTCTTTTAATGGTGATGGAAGAAAGGAACTCTCAGGTAGCGGTATTTTTCGATTACGACAACCAGAAGGTCGATCCCAGGATAATCTTCGATTACTCCGACAACTTCGGATGGGTGGTTAAAAAAAGGGCGTACGGCGACTGGGTGCGCGACGCCCTTTACAGGCCGGAGATGTCGTCATATTCGGTCGAGCTCATCGACAGGCCCAGGTTCAATCTGAGCGACAAGCAGGGCAACGACATCACCATAACGGTCGACGCCATGGAGGTCGTTTTCACCCGGCCGAACATCAACGTCTTCGTTTTCGTTACCGGCGACGCTGACTTCATTCCGCTCGTGCTTAAGCTCAAGGAATACGGCAAATTCGTCGTCATAATAGCGTCTAAAAACAACACGTCGCTACTGCTCGCGAAGGTCTGCGACCGCTTCATTTTTTATGAGCACCTCGTCAAGAGCGAAGAACCGCCTCCGCTAGACCACCGCGATTATTACATGCTGCTGGCCAGAAAGGCTTACGGCGTCATCAAAAACCGGGGCATAAAGCCGACCATGGACAATATGATGGCCACCATAAAGCATTTCGACCCTTCCTTTAAATTCGAGAAGAGCGATTTCAAAAACGCCGAATCGCTTATCCGCGCCATCGAAATGACCTGGAGTCAGACGGAAATAGGCGTACGCCCTTCCGCCGAGGGCGAGTTCGCCAACGGCGACGAGCATAAGCCGCAGGACGGCGATTACGATGCCATGAAAGGC
Organism: Candidatus Wallbacteria bacterium GWC2_49_35; assembly: GCA_001791795.1. Lineage (GTDB taxonomy): Bacteria > Muiribacteriota > UBA9980 > UBA9980 > UBA9980 > UBA9980. The sequence continues at coordinate 5,615 of MGFH01000201.1, read as the reverse complement.
GACGGCCGCGGCGAATCGATCAATATCGGCGTCAATTTTAAGCAGGCTAATTTCATTAATTTCTTCATTCAGCTTTTCGAAAAGCACGAACTGGCGGACAAGGCGGCCAGGCTTGACAGGGTCAAGAGGCTTTTCGACAAAAGTTATCCGTCGATCAAATTTGAAAAATACGATATTAAAGATTTCAGGCACGCCATCGATCTGGCCTGCGAATCCGGAAAATTCTTCCTTGCGGGCAATATGTTCTCCTACTCGAAGCGCTATCAGATAGAGCGCGGCCTGAAGCGGATGGGCATATATATCAATCCGTCCATGAAACAGTCAATAGTCAAAAACTTTATCGACGTGTATTCGAGCTTCGGCGACACAAATAAACGCACGCTCAATTTCCTGGCGCGCGAGGTTTATCACCGCAATAAAAACACGTTCAGCAAGAGCTCGATATCCAATATCTTTACCGCGCTTAAATTTACGGGCGTTTTTGAGGGCATGGACGCTTCCTCTTATATAACCTACTCCCAGCCGATGCGCATTAACTGCCCGATAAGCGAGATCCGCGAGAAACTCGATATTTTATATCTTAAAAGAATCATCAAGATAACCAACGTCAGGACCGAAGACCTTCCGCTGGTGAGCGAATATATATTCGGCGCCAATAACAAAGTCGAACAGATAACTAAAATGCTCGACGCGCTTATCGCGATGAAAGAGATCGTCAAGGAAAACGACGAATATATTTATAAAGCCGAGTAACGAACCGGCAGCGGCCTTTCATGGCCGCTGCGGCAAACCCGGCGGGTACTTCCTGGAGGCGTTATGTTTTCATTCGGAGGCCGCGAATATAAGATATACGTCCTGATAGCGGCGGCGGGAAGCGCGGTCAGAATGGGCGCGGCGGCGTGCGTTAACAAGGTTTACGCCGATCTGAACGGCTCGCCGGTTATAGTTCATTCTATAGATAAATTCGGTGCCGTCGGTTTTATCGACGCCGCGGTCACGGTCGTCGCGAAGCGCGACGAAAGGCTTTTCGATGAAATTTATAAGGGCGCTTCGGGCTCCGGTCACGGTGCGATGCCGCTCTATAAAGCCGTTGGCGGGGCGATACGGGCCGCATCCATACTCAACGGCCTGAAAAAAATCATTGAAATAGCGGGCGGCTGCTCCGATAATTCGGTCGTGATAATCCACGACGGAGCGCGGCCGAACTTCGCGGTGGAGCTTTTAAAACCGGCTCTGGAAGAGTTTATTGCAGGCGCGTCAAAAGACAGACTTCTCGCCGGAATGGTTTTCGCCTCGCCGTCGCACGATACGCTGTGCAGAGCCGGCGAAGACGGTTTAATCGAGGGTTATGAAGACCGCGATAAAATTTACCGGGTCGCCACCCCGCAGATATTCAGCCTCGGTTCGATAACCAGCTGCTTCGGCAAACTTGAAAGGTCCGTCCTTTCGGCGGGGCCCGCTTTTACCGACGAGTCCTCGCTGGCGATTCATTTCGGCTACAAAGTAAAAATTTACAGGGCGCCTTCGAATAATTTAAAGATCACCTCGCCGGAGGACCTGGATTATTTAAAATCAATTATGAAAGCGAAAAGTGGTGTTGAATAATCATGGAAGCTAATATAATTTTCAATAAAGCTCTTAAGGTGAAATCGTACGCTAAAATAAACCTGTTTTTAGACGTTGTCAGAAAAATGCCCGAACCGATCGGTTACCACGAGATAGTGACGCTTTTTTCGAGCATAGAGCTGTGCGACCATCTTCATTTTTACGTTTCGAAGATCGAGCATAAACCCGATTATGTCGCAAAAATTTTCAGACTGCCCTATAAGAAAATATCATCCGGTTCGATAAATCTCGGGGCGGAAAACATCAAACTTATAATGGTTACTGAGGAAGATACCGAAAAGTGCTACAGCGTTCCGATAGACGGTCTCAATACCGTTTCGATAGCTGTCAAGAAGCTGTTTTCGCACGTCGCGTTCGGAAAGCTCAATGAAAAAGTTTATGTTTATATATTATTCGATAAAAAAATACCTACCGGCGCCGGCCTCGGCGGAGGGTCGTCGAACGCGGCCGCAGCGCTGCGATCACTCAATTATCTGTTCGGCTTCGGCTATTCCGAGGAGACGCTTATAGCCATATCCGAGCGCGTAGGCGCCGACGTCGCCTTCACTCTCAGGGGCGGAGCGGCCCTGGCGGCCGGCATCGGCGAAAAGATCCATGCGTCTTACGATTTCAGTCCGTGGCCGCTGGTCATCGTTTATCCTAATTTCGAGGTTTCTTCGCGCGACGCATACAGCGCCGTTAAAAATTTCGTCAAGTACGACCTTTCGAACATGAAGCCGGAAGCTGAGGAGAAGGCGCGCGCGTCGGCCCTGGCGCGAGCCGAAAAGACGGCCGCTCTTCTGGGCGGCGGAGGCGCGAATTTTACCGGCATCGGTCCCGCGCTTTACAATAAACTCGAAGAGCCCGTTTTTGCTAGAAAGCACCAGATACGCGACCTTAAAGAATCGCTTTACTCGTTCGGCTATAAGAACGTGCTTATGACCGGCTCCGGATCTTCCATGTACGCGCTTCTCGACCCGCGTGAAACGCCCGAGGCGCTCGCCGCGCATTTTGAAAAGATACAGGCCGAAATGCACCGCAAATATTCCAAAACCTACAAGATATTCCTCACAAAAACCCGAAGGGCGGCCGTATGGGAAAAGATATTGTCATAATCGGTTCCACCGGCTCGATCGGGGTCTCGACGCTCGACGTTATCGCCAACAACCCTTCTAAATACCGCGTGCGCGGCCTTACATGCAACAGCAACGTCGAGCTTTTGACCGGGCAGATAAAAAAGTTCAATCCTTCTTTCGTGTCGGTATATTCGCCGGAGGCGAAGGAAGAACTCGCGCGCAGACTGAAGCGCCTTAAAATAAGCATTCCGGTCTACTCGGGCGAAGAAGGCAACATCACGGCCGCTTCCAATAAACATGCCGACACGGTCGTCGTTTCGGTAGTGGGCGGCATCGGCCTGCTGCCTACGCTGGCAGCGATTGAAAAACGTAAAAAGGTATGCCTTGCCAATAAAGAAACTATCGTCTGCGCGGGCTCGATAGTGATGAGCGAGGCGCGCCGCAAAAAGGTCCGCGTTATTCCCATCGATTCCGAACACAGCGCGATCTTTCAGCTGCTCGAGGGCGTAAAGCGCTCCGAGGTCAGGCGCGTCATAATAACCGCCTCCGGAGGCCCTTTCAGAAACCTGCCTGAAGCCGACCTTGAAAAAGTAACCGTGGCGCGCGCGCTGCAGCATCCCAACTGGAGCATGGGCGCCAAGATCACCGTCGATTCGGCGACCCTGATGAACAAGGGGCTCGAGGTCATCGAGGCCATGTGGCTTTTCGACCTTTGCCTCGACGAGATCTCTGTCGTCGTCCATCCGCAGTCCATAATACATTCTATGGTCGAACTGACCGACGGCTCCGTGCTCGCGCAGCTCGGCTATCCCGATATGCGCATTCCCATCAACTACGCGCTGTCCTACCCGGAACGCCTGAGCGTCGATTATATCAGGCCTTTCGATTTCGTAAAGGCCGGCACGCTCACTTTCGAGGCGCCCGACCTGAAACGCTTTCCGTGCCTCGCGCTCGCATATTCCGCCGCCGGAAAAGGCGGCACCATGCCCGCCGTATTGAACGCCGCCAACGAGGCCGCCGTCAAAAAATTCCTCGCCGGGCAGATCAAATTCACCGATATTCCAAAGCGGATCGCCGCCGCGATGAAAAAACACGCGAAACGATTTGTCGCCGGGCCTTCTCTCGACGAGATAATCGAGGCCGATAGAACCGTCCGACTTGCGGGTAAATAAAGACGAGTTAATTAGAATATCTTAATATCTTTATATTTGCGTCGAATTTATCAGAAATATTAACTATTTTCAATGCTTATTACAACATTTCCATCGTAAATAAATCCTTGACTTTAGCGGGTTCGTCTGTTAAAATAATTTGAGATTATTTTATTTCGGGAGATTCGTTTTATGGCTGAGCAGATTATTCCGCGATGGGTCAAAGATATCAAACGATTTATCAATATCAAGTCTCAATTCATTCTTTCCGGAAATATCCGCGATATTTATCCCTTTTATAACCAGGAAAAGGTCGTCCCGCTTCAGCTGAAGTTTTACATGATGGAAAGCCTTCAAACCGAGGGATTCCGGTATTTTATCAGTTACGATCCGATCGACGGATTTTCGCTGGCGCAAAACGTTACGCCTGAAAGCGAAAAGGAAGTTGCCGGCTTTTTTTACGATAATTTCGGGATCACTTTCAAAGACGGATATTTCGCATGTTCGATCGTCAAGGCCTTCGACTACATCAAAAAAATGGTCGAATTTAAAGACTCTTTCATAGCCGTTTTCGTCGAATTCGCTTCGCGGATAACTATAAGCTCATCGTCGCTGTCCGTCGAGGAAAAAGATTTTTTTTCGTCTTTTTTAAAACTATCATATACCGCGTTTCCGCACATATCCGAAAAGGACAGAAGCCCCAAATTCAATCCGATATTCTGGATATGCGACAAGGAAAATGATTTTCCTTCATGGTTTTACGTCAATAATCCCCGGATAAGGCAGGTCAATATTTCAAGGCCCGATTTTATGATGAGGAAGCCTTTCATAACGATCGTATCGAAGGCCATAAAGGGTTTCAACGAATGCGATCCCGGTTTGAAGCGGGAACTTGTAAATATTTTTTCGGAAGCCACCGAGGGCATGTACAACTCCGATATCATGGCTATCACGCAGCTTGCCAGGCGAGAAGGCCTTGAATTCGACAAGGTCGCCGAGGCCGTCAGGCGCTATAAAATAGGCGTCGCCGAAGACCCCTGGGCAAGGCTCGATAAGCAAAAAATAAAAAACGCCCGCGCTCACATCGAAAATCGCATCAAGGGCCAGCCGCAGGCCATAACCAAGGCGCTCGACGTGATCAAGCGGTCCGTCACGGGCCTCAGCGGCGCCGCGCATTCGAAGAATTCAGGCAAGCCGCGCGGGGTTTTATTTCTCGCCGGGCCCACCGGAACGGGCAAGACCGAACTCGCCAAGGCAGTCACTGAATTGATTTTCGGCGATGAAAGGGCCTATATAAGGTTCGACATGAGCGAATTCGCCGCCGAGCATTCCGATCAGAGGCTCCTCGGCGCCCCGCCGGGCTACGTCGGATACGACGCGGGCGGAGAGCTCACCAACGCGATACGCGAAAAACCATTTTCAGTGGTGCTTTTTGACGAGATAGAAAAAGCGCATTCGAAGATACTCGATAAATTCCTGCAGATATTAGAAGACGGAAGGCTCACGGACGGTTCCGGAAATACGGTTTATTTTTCGGAGAGCATAATCATTTTCACGTCGAATCTAGGCATTTATAATCAGAACGGTTCCGGAAATAAAACGCTTAACGTTGATCCGCAAATGCCTTTTGGCGAGGTCGAAGCGAAGGTACGCGAGCAGATAGATAAATATTTCAAGCTGAATCTCGGGCGGCCTGAAATACTCAACAGGATAGGCGATAATATAATCGTATTCGATTTCATACGCGAAAAGGTCGCCTCTGAAATTTTCGATAAGATAATCG
>MGFH01000200.1 GCA_001791795.1 Candidatus Wallbacteria bacterium GWC2_49_35 | reverse complement strand
TGAGTGGTGTAGTCGGTATCGTTTTTTTCTTCCGATTCTTTGAACTGCCTTATAGCTTCGTCAAATTGTCCGTTTCTGTATGACTCTTCGGCCTTGCGGCGGTTGATGCGCGATATTTTAAAGCGGGAATCCTCGTTGGACTGGTTAAGCGACCTGAATTTTTTCAACTCTTCCGTTTCGCAGTCGAGCTGAAAAATAAAGGGAGAGAAAGAATAATTAGAAAGGGAATATAGGAGGCCGTAGTCGCGCGTAACGTCATTTTTCAGCGCGGCGGCCCTCGTTTCGAGAAATTGCGGCGTGAAAAGGGCGTTCGTTATAGAATCGCGCTTGGCCTGGCTTTCGGCGGGTCCGGCGGAAGAAAGCATAGAAATACCCGATTTCTGGATATTGCCGACGAAAGCAGGTATCATCGCCGCTATCGACGATAATATGTCGGAACTCGAGGAACTGCTGACTGATCTGTATATCGATTGCTGTCTTTCTTTTATCTGCAGATACTCGTTTGATTCGTTTAAGTTAAAGTCGGCCATTTTTACGAACACCATATTTATTTATTTTTTTACGCCGCGCGCGGCTTATGGATTAGGCATCATCGCTTTGATCTGCTCGAAATTGCCGTCCAGGCAGGCTTCGAACATTTTCTCGCTTGTAAATGGCGTCAGATGCCCCTGCTCTGAAATATACGCTATGTACTTAGCGGATAATTTCTTGTCGATCTCGGTTATCTTGGATTTATTCGCGTCGATCTCAGCCTTGAATTTTCTCAGGTCGGCCAGCAGGCCGCGCCTTTTTATCTCGATCATGTTATAAAATATTTCAGCGATCACGGTCGCGTACAAAGGCATGAATACAAGCGATATGATCATGCTGACGAAGCTGAAAAAACTTCCTATTCCTGTCGAGAACAGGGTCGCTAATATGACGATGGTTATAAATAAAAACAAAAAAGTCGATCCGCCCGCAATAACTTTGATAAGAACGAACAATCCGCTTTCATGCCATAGTTTTTTGTCGGGATCGTTGTACAGAACGTCCGGGTGTATTAAACTCGAAACGGTATCGAAAAATTCAGGATTGGGATAATATGAATCAAGTTTGATATACTGCTCTTTAATCTCAGTGAATCTTTTTTCGACCTGCGCGTAATGCCCGGTCAGTTCGATGTAATCTTCCCGGTAATTTTTGATCGCGGACTCGACCAGTGAGCGTGTTTCGGTATATTTTCTGTTGCGCTCGATCTCTTTGACCAGTTCTTCGAGTTCGCCTGATATACGGATGCTTTGAGCGTAAACCGAGTCTGCGTCGAAAAATGTTCGATTGACGCTGATGTGCTCGACAAGCTTTTTATACTCGATTTTGATCGAAGCGACTCTGGCCGGAATGGTGAGATATTGTGTGTTATTGGAGATCATATCTAAAGCAAGATCGATCTTTTCGAAGAGCCTGGTAATATTGTTAAGGAGCTCGTCATACATGCTTTTGATCAATTTTTCAAGATCGTCTATATACGTGTTGAAGGCAATATCTCTAACGATCTGGATCGCAAATAATTTGTCGGACATTATGAGGTTTTTAAGCAACGAATTGGCCTGGACGACCAGGTCGCTGCGGAATGCCATCGCCGCGGAGCACTGCGCGAGCGCATATTTTGAAAAATTATAGCCGGTATCGGCGGCATAGGCCTGATAAATAGCCTGATAAGCCTCGCTGAGCATATCGGCATTTTTCGTATGCAGCGCGAACAGTTTCAGAAGCATGCCGGTAAAGACCATGCCGTGTATGAAAACGGGATTGTATTTATTATAAGCGTACTTGCTGGCGAGGCGGAAGTTTTCCATGGAACTTTTGAAATCGGCTTTTTCGAAAAAATAGATCAGGCCGAGCTGGTAATAAATGGTAAAATCGCCCTGATATTTGGCTACGGCGTCGCCGAAAAATTTTATGGCTTCGTCGAATTTACCGTTTTTGTAAGATTCTTCGGCTTTCCGCCTCAAATTTCTGATAGGTATTGCCTGAGGGTCCTCGTTCGCGCCGGTCCTTAATTTTTTAAGGTCTTCGGTTTCACACTCATACCTGAATACGTGATCGGCGAAGGCGTAATTAGAAACGGCGAAGATAGAATATATATTTTTGGAAAGTTTAGAGTTAAAATCGGCGATGGCTGAGTTGATGAGCTCCGGCCTGGCCATAAGGGAAAGCAGGTCTTTTTTTTTATTGAACAGCGCGAGTTCTTTGTTGATAGTTTCTTTGCCGCCCGGCGTGCTTTCCACCGCCCGCGGCGACAGGTCGCCGACAATTTCTATTTCGCTATCGGGTCTGTTGATTATGAGAGAAGCGGCGATGTGCACGGGACTCAGATGACCGCCCTGCATGCTCTGGGCCGCGCCGCTTATTATCTTTCGTATTTCTTTTATTTTCTGAAATTCGACGGAGTTTTCTAAGTTGAAATCTTGCATGGGTTTTCCTTGTGAAGGCTTATAATCAGGGCATTAGCGCTTTTATTTTTTCGAAACTGCCTTCGATGCCGGCGTCGAGCATTTGAGAAGCTGTGAACTTGGATACTTTGATATGCTCTATAACCATGTTCGAATATTTTTCGCGGAGATTTTTATCGTATTCATTGATGCGGTTTTTGTTGAGCTCTATCTCTCTTTCAAGGCGGGCGATCGAGTGCAGAAGACTTTTTCGCTTGTTTTCAACGTAGACATAATATATTTCGGCCAGTACGCTTCCGTAAATCGGTATGAAAAATAAATTAAGCACGACCAGGCAGATCAGGACCCACATGCGCTGCTCGAACTGCTCGCGCATGAAAAGGTAGGCTATGAATATGCCGGCCAGAACGAAGGTGAATGCGAAACAGCCGGAAATGAACTTTATCGCCACGAACATTTTGCCGTGTACCCAGCCGACGGTAGCGGGAATGACCTCTTCGGCGTCGGAATTTTTCTTTTTAACCGTGCGTTCGTGTTCGGCCACGGGATAGCTTTTATTTACTTCGGCCAGGCCGGCTTTCAGCGCCGCGTATTTTTCCTCTTTTTTAGTGTGCGCTTTGATCGATTCCTTGTATTCTTCGTTGAAGCGTTTTGCAAGCGTTTCGATAAGATCGCGGATCTCGAAATACGCTTTATTTTTTTTTACTTCTTCTGAAAAATCGTTTAAACTGGTTAAAACTGCCGCGGACTTTTCATTGGCTGCGATAACGTCGAAGCAGTTCCTGCGTTCGGCCATTTTCTTTATTTCTTCGTAGTCTTTTTTAAGCGCCGCGAGTTTGGCCGGGATGGTCATAAATTTGACCGATTTAGAAAGATTTTCAAGCAGTTCGTCTATTTTCGTGAAATTCTGGCTGACCAGGTTCGACGCGTCCCCGAGAAGAGAGTCGTAAAGAGATTCCACATCGTCGAGCAGCGGGTCGAACGCCCTGTCGTAAATGATCTGGATGTTGAAAAACTTTTCGCGTTTAACGAGGTCTTTTAAAAGATTGAGCGATTCTTTTTTAGACGCGGCGTTGAATGTGTTGGCCTGGACCAGAGCGTAAATGGAAAAAATATTGGAAGGATCGGAATTGTAAGCCTGGACTATAGCCTGGTAGGATTCGCTGTACATATTAGCGTCGGACGACGCCTGGGCGCAGAGCCTCAAAAGCAGGCCCGTGAATATCATGGCGTTGATAAAAACGTGTTTCGATTTGTTCTGGGAATATTTGCTGGCTTTTCTGAAATAATCCAGCGCGACGGGATAATCGGCTTTTTCGAAAAAATTTATAAGCCCGAGCTGATAATGAACGGTAAAATCGCCTGGAAACTTTTCGTCGGCCTCCTTGAAAAGTTTTAAGGCCTCGGTGAAATTTCCCTGCTTGTACGATTCTTCAGCACGCCGCCTGATGGTGCGGGCGAGTTTCACGCTGGAATCTTCGGCGCCGGCGCCCATGCGGAATTTTTTCAGCTCCGCCCCTTCGCATTCAAACCAGAAGAGATATTCGGCGAACGAAAAGTTGGCTATCGCGCACGCGTTGACGACGCTTTTGGCGACGCTCGAAGAAACTTCGCCGATTATGCCTTCGAGATTTTCGGAGGTTATTACTTTCGCGAAAAGCGCGTTACGTCTGGAAAGGAGGTCTGGCGCGGAATCGTTGGGTAGTTTTTCCGAGGACATCTGCCTGATGATCGCCGCGACCGCGTTAACGAAACCCGTTGAGGAATCGCCGCCTGTATTCATGGGAGTTTTGGCCAGACGTCTGCGCTCTTTGATTTGGTTATATTCAATGGAATATTCCAGTTTGAAATTGCTCACTTATTCAAAAACCTCGGAATGCAATAAAAAATGCGGCGTATAAAATGCTGCAGCTAATCTACGGACGGAATCTGGTCGGCCGCGCGCGGACCTGAGGTCTGGCGGACGTTGGTGGAGCCGGTAACCGAAGGCTGGGTAAGAACTACGCAAAGGCCGAGAGAGGTTATCATAAATAAGATAGCGAGAGTGGTAGTGACCTTGCCGATGAAATCGATGCCGCCGGTCGAGCCGAAGATGGTCTGGGAAGCGCCGCCGCCGAATGCGCCGGAGAGCCCCGAGCCTTTATCGGCCTGCATTAAAACGACAACAATAAGGCCTAAGGTGATTAAGAAATGAAGAAAATAGAGCAGATTAACAAGCATGATTAACTCCTTTTGATATTTGTTTTTTATTTAATTTTTGTGGTTAAGACAACTATAAGTGGTATTATACCAAAAGCCCGTTTATTAATCAAGAAAAAAATTATAACTTCTTAAAACGTTGACACCGAAGATACTTTTTGATAGAATATGGCGCATAAACTTTCTAAAAAGGCGGAAAATATAAATTGAACGCAAAACCGGGCGCGCATGGTAATAATATTATAGACAACTATGGACTTTATAAAAATAAAATATCGTCGCGGTCTCAGGGCGTTCCTTGCCGCGGCGGCGTTTTTATTTGGTTTATGGCGCTTGCCGCCGCATTATTCTGTTTTTTTTCAGTTACCTGGGCCTATGCCCGGCAGCCGATCGTCGCCGACGGCGAAACTCCCCGTCCTGCGTCGGTTAAAGAAAAGGCTTACGAAAATAATTTTTACGGCTTCGCCTTGAGTTATCCGCCGGATTTCGAATTGAGCGTGAAACGCGGCGGCGCCGTTACCATAACCCCTAAAAAAATCGGAATTTATCGCTTCGTGCCGGCGCTGGTGATATCGAAATATTTCGTCATTAAAGGCCAGGCGCTGAAAACCATCATAGGCCACATCGAAAAGAAGATGACGGCCCTTCCTTATTACAGGCTCAATTATATAAAAGACGGGACACTGACCTCCGAGGTCAGTGTATGCCGCGAATTCGTGGACGAGGCTTCGGAAGAAACCGTCTACGAGGTCAGCCTTTATAAGATGAGATCAGAAGACCTTTTCGAAATAAGCTGGCAGGTCCCCCGTTCTTACTCCAACTCCAAGCTGGCCGATACATTCGGGCGCATCGCCGCGTCGTTTAAAGCGCTCGACAGGCAGGGCACTGCCGAAATAATGACCGGCGCCCCGGTGAATACGCCCGCGCAGATATTGAGCGCGGCGGCTTTGCTTATCGCGGCCGGACGCAATCTTGACGCGCTGGCGCTTCTTAAAAAAGCGGCGAAGGCCGGCCCGCTCACTTCAGATATTCACCTTATGACCGCCAGGTGCTATACCAACCTGAAAGATTATAAACGCGCGGCGGCGGCTTATGAAGAACTCATTAAATTGTCGCCCGCGAATCTTGAGTTTTTAAATTTATACGCCGATTCGCTAATACTATGCAAAGAATATAAAAAAGCTCTTAAACAATGCAAAAAAGCGCTCGAACTTACCGGCCCGCCCGACGCCATGGCCATGGCATTTATCAATCTGGGCAATGTTTTCCTCGACACCGGCATGCTCAACGAATCGCTCAACTCCTATATAGAAGGGACCGCGAAATTTCCTTCCAGCGCCGGGCTTTACAATAACGCGGCTTACGTTTATTTTATACAGCGCGACTATAATTCCGCTTCTGAATATTACAACAAGGCTATATACCTCGACGCCGGCAATAAAAACGCCCACCTCGGCATCGCGCGCGTCTACATGCTCAAGCCGGACCACACCGCCGCCGTTTTTCATTACAGCAAAGCCCTTTCGCTTGACGCCGACTGCGAGGAGGCTTACGCGGGCCTGCTCAATATTTACAAAGCCGCGAAGCGGGATAAAAAATACGCTGAACTCCTGAACGCGCTGAGGTCCAGAAGCGGCGTCCTTTACGACAGAGTGGTGAAAAAGGTAAAATGACGAAAAAAATTGTATTCGCCCTCGCCGCCGCGATGATCTTTCTTTCACTGCGGCCCGCGGCGGCCGTCGAAAGCGAATACAAGCTTTCATGGCCGCCTGCGAAGTATTCTGAAAACTTCGTCAAAAGTTTCTTTCCTTCCGACAACGAGATCTCGAAAATGAACGTCTGGGCGTTTTTTTATCTGTGGGGGCTGATATCGTTCATAGAGAGCAATATCCCGGAAGGCCTCGACGGAAAAAAATACGCAATCCTGGTGCGCGACCTGAAAAAAGACATCGAGTTTTTGAAAAACGACATGATGTTTCTGGTCAAGGAGGTCTGGGGAGTGCGAAGGCTCGACCGCGATATAATCAAGGTGCAGCTTTTCGGCATCTACTCCAAGCTCAGTTCCATTATAAACGCGGTGCAGAAGGTCAGGACCAATCTCATCAAGCCGGCTTATTTTTTATTTTATAACTCGCTCGACCATACCATTTTCATAGAGGAGAATTTCGATTTCTCCATAACGCTCAATTATATGAGCGTCGACAGCGTCTGGAGCGCCTGGAGGCCTAAAGAGGAGATCGTGAAAGAACTCGATTGGGCGATGAAAATGGGCGTCAACACGGTTAAGATTACTGTGCTGCTCGATTACTGGGTTTACAAAAACACCTCTCGCATCAATGAGATCGACGAAACGATAAAACTTATCAAAAGCAGGGGACTTAAATTATACATAACTTTTCTCGGCGTGCGCGAATGGTACGGCGAAGATTATTCTTTCAAGCCCCGTTCCGGAAGGGTGTTCGGCAAGGTCAATTTCATCACCTGGCGCTATCGCTGTGAACAGGCCATGCTGAACATAATAGGAGAATACAAACCCGAATACGCCTGCGTTATACGCGAACCGCTCATAGACCTTCAAGAGCAGCTGGTACACGCGGTAGGCGTCGACGGCTGGCTTGATTGTTTCGCCCTGATGGCCCGGGAATCGGCTAAAATTTCCCCGCGGACCATTATCACGATTGAAAACGGAGTTTCTACAGACGCGGACTACGAACTGTTCAGCAAATTTCAGAAGGTAAAGGGCAAAAACATAGCCTTCGGCGCGCTTATTTATTCTCTGAAAGATATTTTTTCATACAACCAGTATTCGAAAATGTGCAAAGTTCGCAAAAAGACCATAGTGGCTGAATTCTGGGACTCGATAGTCATTTATATCGACGAATACGCCGAAGATTTCATATATCTGGTTTACCGCTGGGCGCTGAATCATAAAATGCCGCTTATCAATCTTTCTTACGCCGTCAACACGCATACCTACGATTATACTCCTACGCCGGCATTTTACGTGTACAGGAATATCATAACGCGAACTTTCATGGAAGGCATATGCAAAAAGGGCGTCAAATCGAATTCCGACGGCGTCTGGGGGACGCTGTATTCCGAATATAACCGCCCGGGGAAGATAAATTACCAGTTCCGCCATCAGGGCGCGCTGAAAGACTACAGGAATTAGCCGTGCAGACTATATACTCGCTCACCGTTAACTTCATCGAAAGGTTTCTGTCAAATAAAAATTCCCGTTCGGAGCTCGAATCGCTCAAAGCGGCAATAGGCGAGAACCGTTATGCCGACGCCCTCGCCGCTATCGATTCGCTGCTGGAAAAAAGCGGACTCGAGATTCACGATCTCAGGCAGAGGCGCATATTCGTTTCGGAACTCAATTTCATCGCGTCTGTGATCAATTTTAAACTAGGCAATCTTTCCCGCAGCCGCGCGGGTTTCGCTAAATGCGTCTCGGTGAGGCATCTTTCGGCTTACTCTTCTCTTTTTATGGCCGCCGCGGCCGATTCGAGGCAGAGCCGGTCGGAGGCGCACGGCTATATCGCGCAGTACGCGTCTGACGGCAGCGACTACCACTATTTCAAACTGATGGAGCTTAAGATATCTTTCGAGGACGGCGAATACGAAAAAGCCGCCCGCGACGCAAAAAAACTTATAGATATTTTAAGCGCGCGGAAGAACGACGTGAAGCTTATGCCGCCGGTCGAATTCAATATCGTCGACGCGTTCTATATAAAAGGCCTTATAGAAAGCGTTTTCGAACTCAATAATTTCCTTTACGAAATTTTATTCATAGCGGCCGAGTCCAACTTTTTTATCGACAATTACGAAACGGCCTTTGAATATTACAAGGAGGCGTCGTTCTGCCGTGACGACGCCGTGACCCAGGCCGCCTGTTTTTATAAGATGGCCTGCTCTAAAATGCGCGTTTCGGACTTCATAACGGCGCGCGGCCTGCTGGAAAAAACGCTCGAGATAGCGGGCGAAAACGGACGCGGCGCGCCCGATCGCGACTGCGTTCTGCTCGATCTGGCTAATCTGTACGAATACCATTTCGGCGAAACTGAAAAGGCCGTTCAAGCTTTGTCGGGTTACGTTTCGGCCAATCCCGGCGATACGGACGCGCTCTTGCGCCTTGCCGCGATGCTTTATGAAAAAGGCCGCTACAACGAAGCGGTGGTTTACCTCGCAGGCGCCCTGCCCGACGGCGCCGAGAACCAGTTCAGCTGCGCGATTTTGACCGCGAAATGCCATTACGCCTCAGGCGGATTTTCCGAATGCCTCGGCATCCTCGACCCCTTTCTGGCTGAAAATTCCGCTCAGCCGGGCGGCGATTACTTTCAGGCGCTTCTTCTGGCCGCGAAATGCCTTATAATGCTTAACAAATATGACCTGGCCGGGGAGGCCGTGAAAAAGATCCGATCGTGCGCTTCCGGCGAGGAAGACAAGTTCCATGCCGCTGAATTTCTGATGTTTTTCAACCAGCTTAAATCGGCCCCTTATATAATCTTTGTAAATAAAGATAGAACCGATGTTTTCAGAGGGTTCGTCAAACACGGGTCACTGGTTCTTCCCTGTACCCGGGCCGGCGAAATTAAAGATTTCGCCGAAAAAATTTCAGACGGAGACACCCTGGTCCTGGTTTCGCGCGATCTGGGCCCCGCCGAATACGCATCCGTCCGCGACGCCTTCGAAGGAAAGATAACGGTTTATGAAAAACATCTCGGTTTCATAAATTCCGGCCGCTATTGCGTTTCGCTCAGGGACAACCCCCTCGGTTATTCTTCGCCTGATCCATGTCTGGCCGTTTTCATCGTCTTTATTTCGCTCATGGGCCGAATAAATTTAAACAATATGCCTCAGCTTTATATAGACGGCGACGGCTGCGCCGACGGTCCCGGAAGCGGTTCTTATTCTGGAATTTTAAGGCTTTATGAACTTTTCAAGACCGGCGTCAGGAGCTTCGCCGTTTTTACCGGATACACCCGCGCCGCGGCTTGCGGCGGCGAGGACGGCGGCCCCGAAGATGATAAAAGCCGCCTGTGGCCGTTCATAATCAATTTTAAAAATATCGACGTATCGTGCGGCCGCTCCGGGGACGATATCGAACGCGTTCTGGCGAATGGCAGCCCGGACATATTCGTTTACAATTACCTGCGCGAGAACAAGGCCGACATTGACGGCCGTCCGGGCGTTCATTTTTTCGTGGATTCCGCCAAAGCCGGCCACTTCAAAAAAATACTCGAGTTCATATTAAAAAAATTAGGATACGCCAGATCGTCAATATTATCTTTCGACGATATAGAAGGCCTTTTCTGCATGAAAAAGGTTAATGAACTTCTGGGCTGCCGCGCGTCGAGCGAAAACGAGTCGTTCGACATCCTCTCGGTCGTTCTTTCCATGAGCTCCGGCGTCCGCTCTTCGGGATCCTCCGGCGCCGCGATAAGCGACGGCCTTATGGAACGAATAAAGTTCTGCGGCGGCGACTGCGACTATGAAACCTGCGCCGAGAGAAACATATGCAAAATTAGTAATATACTTGACGGCTACGCGTCGTCGGCTCCGGCTTTTTACATATCGTCTTTCGGCAATTTTTTCTTCGTCAACCGGCGCGGTGAAAAAACGCCGGCTTTTTCAGAATTCAGGCAGGTTTTTCTGGGCGCCGCCGGCTTTTACATCGCCGGCGAAAATTATCACAAGCGCGAAGCCTCTCTCACCGAGGCCTGCGGGCAGATAGAAAAGGCCATGCGTGATGAAAACCTCGTTGAAGAAGACGCAAAGGTTTTCGCTTCAACCCTGGCCGCCCTGAAAAGCGCGTCCGGATTTTTCAACGAATTCATCCGCCGTTCCGACGACGCGGCGCTGGTGGAAAGGCTTTGCGCGTCTCTTGCTCCGTGCGCCTCCGCCGCCGGCAGGCACTTCGGCGGCGCGGATTCGCGGACCGGCCGGCTGATAAAGATGGCGGGCGATCTCTCAAGCGCGTCCGGCCCGCAGGCGAAAGCGCTGTTGAAGGCTGAAAACGGCTGCGTGTCTCTCGTTATATACAACGAACGCTGGGCCGGGGATATAATTTTCGACCGTTCGGTCCGTAAAATTTATTTTATCAGCGAGGAAGACCCTGACGAATACTACGAAAATAAACTTTGCGTACTGTTCAAATTTTTCAAGAGGGTCAATATCGCGGAAAAATATTTCCAGGCGGCCGCCATCACCGCGAATATTCTGGTTCAGGCCGAGAACGGGCCGGAATACAAAAATATAGTCAATAAATTCGTTTCGAATTCGAAAAAAGCGGCCGTTTTCTTTCTTAACAGCAGCGAGAGGGACGAGACGGAATTCATTCCCGCGAAACCGTCCGGGATCCTTTACAAGTTCATCGACCTTCCTTCCGACATCGAAACCGACCTGGTGGACCTGGATTGCGTTGTAATTAACTACCATTATAAAAACAGGGAGCACGCGCGCTCGTTTTTGACCATGCTGAAGAACCTGATCGTCAAATATAACGTAAACCTTTTCTGGATGGTCGTTTCGACGGAACTTTTCGAAAACGCTTTTGCGCGCGGCTCTAACTTTTTAAATATCGACCGGGTAAGGCTTTACTCTAACGAGATCGAATACGCCAACGCTTTTTATGGCGAACAGGACAACGTCAATTTTTTAAGCCGCCAGTCTCCCGGCGTTTACTACGACGGCTCCGGCGCGGTAGAAATGCCGGGCAAGTATGATATTTATTATCCGGGTTTTCACGATCAGGCACAGAAATTCTGGCAGCAGGCATATGATAACATCATCGAATGCAACATCAGGACGCTGTGCGACGAAAGAAGCGAGCTGTCCGAAAAAACCGCTTTTATCATAACGATGATGGCGCTTTACACCAGATTCAAAAAACATATAATAATTTACCTCGGCCGCGCGTCATTTAAAACACGTTTCGACAATTTTTTATACCGTTTCGAACTGACCGGCGACTCTTATAAAAGCGAAAGGAACCGCGTCGTAATACTTCTCGGCCGCGAATATGAAAATTTTGCGATGCAGGAAAAGGGCGTCCGGCACTCGGAAGCGTTGCTTATAAACTTTAACGCGCGCTTCATGGTCTTTAATTCGTGCGAGTTCAACGTTATCGAATATGAAAAATGGCAGGCGTTTTCATCGCGGTTCGACCACGCCCTGAATCTGGTTTCTATAGCGCCTCCGCAGGAATGTCCGGACCAGGGGACCTTCGGCGATTTTTACGCGTTCGCGTGCGCGGCGGTGAAGGAGCGGCCGCAGGATGTTCACATTATATGCTCCCGGCCGGAATTGACCGAAATAATTCACTCCGGGGTCCGCGCGCTGCTTAAGGCGGAAGACGGCCGCCGTGCTACATATTGTATTTCATATGAGAACGCCGGGACGGCCGTCAAAAATATCATCGAAAAGAATCTGCCGTGCCGCGTCAGGATATATCTTACCGGGTCTCCTTCGGGCGACTCCGATTCGCGTATGGCCGCTTCCTGCGCCGGCGAGTTCGAAGCATATCCGGGCGTCAGCGTTGCCCGCTATCAGTTTTTGGAAGGCGAAGCGCATCTGCGACTCCCCGACATTTTTTATAACGAGGCGGCCTTCATGGTGGCCTTCATCCGGCAATATAATTCGGAAAATATCGTCATAAGTCTCGAGGAATTGTCCACATACCTTCCGGCGTCGGTTTTTTCAAAAGCGTCAGCCTCGCGCTGCCTCGCGGTTCTATCGAAGATGGATATCGTGAAAGTTTCCCGTGCCGGCAGGGGCGCTGAAGAGCCGGGCGCATGGGACGCCGATCCTTCGTTTTTAAACGAATTGAGCGTCTCCGGGGCGATAAGGATATTTTTCACTCCAGCGCCGGGCGAAAAGTACTCGCTCCCCGATCTTTTGCGCCTCGGCCTGATCCGCGTCGCTGACCGTTACGAACTTATCGACGGGTTTTACACCCATTGCAAAGATCCGGTCAAAATAAGCGTGAAAATGATCGCGGACGGCCCCGGCGGCTTCGATCTGCTCAAAAAAATGGCGCGGGTCAGAAAAAATATGCTTCGCTGCCTTTATGATATAGACGGTTTCAGGGAAGGAAAGCTCGTGGCCCTTCCGATATCGGATTTTCACGATATGTCGCCCAACGATTTTTACTATATCCGCGAATTTTCGTTTTTGAAATGGCACAACGCGTGCGAGTTCACCAGGAGCGAGAACTGCAGTCCCGGCTTCAAAAGGGTATTGAGCCAGATCCAGATAGAACGCGTGACGGAGAATCTGGAGCGCGACCTGAACGATCTGTATGCGATTCTGCTCGAGATCGAAAGCGCAGGAAAACTTTCGGAGGCCGCCCGCCCGTCGCGGCTCGCTTCCGCTCTGAAAGCCAGGGGCGGCCAGCAGCAGATAAAGCAGAGGGAGAACCTCACGGTTTCATATACTTTAAAACTGCTAAAACATCTTTTTTTATACGGCCTGATCAACCTGGCGGCCGACATCCCTTTTGAAAGGGAAGATTACATCGCTTCGATCGAATTGTCGAAATCCGCGAAAAGAATAGACTACAAAGGTTTTATTGAAGCCTGCGAAAAAATGTATAAAATAAACTGAGAAAAAGGAAAAACTGAAAAATCAAAAAGGCCCGTATTGCTGCGGGCCTTTTTAATTCAATGGATTTATTCAAATTGTTAATGCGCCAAAAATTACTATTAGCGTGTTGTAAGTTTCGAATTTTTATTTTAAAACCGATATCAATTTTTGATGCTATGTCATCTGCGCCGTATAAAATGCTGCGTATAATGCTACGAATAATGCTGTGTACAATTTTTTCGGTCCCGGAACTGTATTAAGAGCTCCGCAGTACCCGATTTTCATAAACTAAAGCGTTTACATTCGATATTAAAATAACTCTTCGAATTTTTTAAAAGAACTTTAAACCTTACTCCGTAAATACTCTTTTTACCCATTGAAACGTGCGCCTGATATACCTGTATGATTTTATTTATTACCGTTGATCCGGGTTTGTTTATTAATGTCAAGTTATATTCTGGCCGGTTCGTCTTTCTTCATGAAATATCGGCCGAAAATAAAAAACCTTTAACAAAAATTTACAAATTAGAATTTTTGCCAAGGTAATTAGTTAAAATGCCGCGAACAAAATTTTCAGGTTTAGCGATGTTCACTCCAACTATTTCGTGATTGATTTCTACGTCTGAATAACCGTTTTCTTTCAGGAATATTTCGATCGTCATCAGCCTCATCCCCTTTACGATAAAATTTTGCTTGCGTTTGACTTACACTTAATGTATCGGTAGTATTTAGATTTTTTTAATAGCTATTTTTGTCGAGGTTGTTAATATTTTTGGAGCCCGGCTTTAAAACCACTGAATTTATTTTTGAATCATCCTGGTATGTCAGCGTGACCTCGGAGTCGCCGTAGGGCGATATCACTTCGAATTTCTCTTCAAAAACGACCGATTTGGCCGGCGCGATATCGCCTAAATAGATGTTGTGATCGTCGTACGCCGCTGCGTTCGTCTGATATATCCTGATCCTGACCGTCGCCGAATAAGCAGGCTGGCGGCCGTAATTGAATATCTCCCCGCCGGCGAAATAAGAGCGTTTTCCGTTGTCGAGCGTGTAGCCTCCGCCGAAATGCTCGTTTTTTAAGGCCAGATAAGGCCTTTCCACGTTCAAATATGGAGAGTCGCTGTCCGAGGAATTGATCCGGCTTTCGGCGCAGCCGGCGGCGAACGCTATTGCGAGGATAATTATATTCAATATTCTGATTTTATAGCTGAAACGGAACTTATTGATAGACATATTATTATTATCGGAAAATTTAAATTTTACTTTAAAATTAGAATATTTTATGTTAATATTTTAATATGAACGACATCGCAATTTTCAGCGACGCGAAATTGAATAACGAACTGAGGGCCATTTACGAATCTCACGGTTCTCCCGTGGCGGTGCTTTTAGAGCATGACGACGACGGGGCGGCCGCGGCTTCTGCCGTCAGGGCTTTCTGCGCCGACATTCCCGACGCGGTCTACATCGAAGGCGAAGCGTTGTCGCCGTATCCTTTTTTAGTGCCGTGCGGAGCTTTTTTTTACGCTATATATTGTGCCAGGGAGCGTTTCAATAATTTCATGAGCATCGATGCCGACAGGGTCGACAAGATCGCGGCCGCGCTTAAAATAGGCGGCGCTCAGGCGTCCGAAAGGCCCCGCCCGTTCGAGCTTATAACCAGCTTTTACGGGTTCAAGCGCCGCGATTCGGAGGCGTTTGCGGATGCCGAGATCTTCCAGCAGATCCTGAACGTGCTGCTTCATATATCAGAAAAGAACAATATAGTTTTCCAGATAAAGAACGCCGATCTGATGGACGACGAAAGCGTTTCGCTCATAAATTATATCTGCAGGAACGTAAAGAACAAAAAGATCTTTTTCGTTCTGACCTACCGCGGCGACCGGCCCGCTGTGGCCTCCATAAAGTCGAAACTCGCCGATTCTATTTTCGGACAGTTCCGGACATGCCCGGTATCGGCCGACGGCCTCGCGCAGATATTCCGGGCGGAAGGCGCATACAGCGACGATGCGGCTTTCCTGGTCAGCCTGGTTTCCGGCCGGCGTTCGCTGCTCGCGGCGGCGCTGGAATATCTGCGGGCGCGCGGGGCGGTTGTTTTTAATTCGGGCGCCGCGAAATACGATCCGGCGCCCTCGTATAAGGCCGGCGATATCCGCGCCGCGCTCGCTTCGGGCGGCCCGGCGGAATTCGCGAGAGCGGTTATCGGCAATTTCACCGGGACCGCCCGCCAAATTCTCGCGGCGGCGTCTATTTTTCACGGTGAGTTCAGGGCCGCAGAGGTAGCCGTCTGCCTGAAATCGGGCGCCGAAGAAATAAAAAAAGAACTCGACGGCCTTAAAAGTGCCGGGATTTTATATCAGACCGCCTACGGCGGCGTTTTTTCGTTCGCTCACCCGGCCTTCGCTGAAGCGGCGGCGTCCCTTGTCTCGAAGGACGAAGCGCTGGAGTACAATCTTCGCGTTATCGAATTTTTCAGGGGTTCGGTTTACGAATTGCCCAATATCGCCCTTGGCAGGCTTATATATCACGCAATGAAGACGGCGAATTATTCCGATATCGCCATATTCGCCGAGCGCCTCGCCGACACGCTGTGCGCGATAGGAAGCGCCGGGAGGGCGCTTAAACTCGTAAGGTTCGTCGAGATAGTGGTTTTTTCGAAGAAAGATGCTCGAAGTTCCGTGACGGGCGAGCAGAAAACGAAATTAAAACTGGCGCACGCCAAAATATTGATATTGCTCGGTCGCTATAAAATCGCGCGCGACATACTGCTTCGTGCAGAGCTGGAAACGGCGTCCCCTGGCGACGAAGGGTTCCGGACGGCGCACGCCTTTGAAATAGACAAATGGCTCGGCTATATTTATATGCTCAAGCCGGCCCTGGCCCCCGAAGGTGAGGATGGCGCGATGAAACGGTTCATGGCGGCGCTTAACCGTCAGATGTCGAACGTGAAAAGCCGCATCGAGATAACCAATCTTATAGCACTCGCGCACTACCACAGGTCCGAACTCGAAAAAGCCTCCATATTCTACCGCGACAGCCTGAAGACGCTGGCGATGAAGAAGAACGACCCGGGAATGTGGCTCGAACTCGATTCGGCCCAGCGCGGGCTTTCATCAGTGTATCTCAGGCAGGGCGAGTTCCGCAAGGCGCTGGCCTACCTTAAAAAGTGCGAGGAGTTGTGCGCGGCTGCCGGCAATAAAAAAATGCTTTCCAACACATATCATTATATAGGGATGCTCCATCACAGCAGGGGAGAGTACGCGGAGGCGACGTCAAATTATGAAAGGGCGATCGAGATCTCGGAAGAAATTTCCGACATCCTTGCGCAGAGCCGCATTTGGACGTCGCTGGGCGTGACGCATTACAACCTGGCCAACTACAGGACCGCCCTCGATTTTTTCAACCGCAGCATGCAGGTGGCGCTGAGCACCTCTAATAAAAAGGCCGTCGCCATATTGAACGGCAATATCGCCCGTGTGCAGGCCGTGCTTAACAACATGGAAGCGGCGTTCTTCGCCCTGAGGGAAGATATCGCCATATTGAACGACACGGGCGATCTTTACGGACTGGCCCACGCTTACGCCTATCTCGGCGACGCCTGCCATATGGACGCCAAAAGCGACGCGGCCCGGGAATATTATTTAAAGTCTTTCGAAATATCCAGGAAGAGCCAGTTTTTAAGGCCGCTCATACTTTCGGCGTGCGGGCTCATAGCCAGTACGCCAGCCCATCTTTTAAGCCAGCAGGCCCAGAATATAGTTAACGAGCTCATGCTCATCGATTCGCGCGAGATCGACATCGTTTCGAAGTCCATGATCTTAAGGGCGCGCTGCGCTTACGAGACCGCGTCGGGCACTTATCACCGCGCGACATGCTTCATAAACCAGGCGCTCATCAATTTCGAGAAGATGAATATGCCCCTCGAAACTGGCTTATGCCTTATCGACGAAGCCAATATAATGAAACTCAACGGCCTCTTCGACATGGCCGACGCCAAAAGATCTTATGCTGTCGAAATTTTCAATAAAATAGGCGCGGATTACTACGCCAAAAAATATTCCGCGGTTTGATCCTATCTTATCCTATCTTATCACAACATAATACCGAATTTATCAATTTTAGAAAACAATTCTTGACAATTTGCCCGCTTTTGTTATATAATTTAATGACCTAAAATTTATTTTGACAGGAGAGTGACTTATGCCCAATCCAAAACACAAGCATAGTAAAACGAGGAACAGACGCGACAGAGCCGTCTGGTCGAAGAGAGTCGAAACGGCGAAAACGATAGCCACCTGCACCAATCCCGAATGCAAACAGCCCGTTCTTCCTCATCATGTATGCCTCGCTTGCGGCACTTATGACGGAAAGAAAGTCATCGAGATAAAAGAAAAGAAGAAATAACTCAGACTTACGGCCACCCCCGTTTTTGAAAAAAAATTTAATATAAGGGAAGGATCCTTGTGAGAATAGCGGTTGATGCAATGGGCGGCGACCATGCCCCGGAACAGATCGTCAAGGGCGCTTTAGAAGCGGCCGAAGCGACGCCCGGCATTGAGTTAATTTTAGTTGGCGATGAAGAAGCCATTAAAAAAGTCGATGGTTTTAAAGAACTCGCTAATGTGTCGATCAATCACGTAACCGGAGTTATTTCGTTTAACGACGATCCAGTTTCGCGTTCCCGCGAAAACACTATCGCCGTTTGCTGTAATCTGGTTAAAGAAAAAAAGGCGGACGCTTATGTTTCCGCCGGCCACACCGGCGCCTGCATGGCGGCGGCGGTAATCAACTGGAAAAAGATCGCCAAGATCGACAGGCCCGCTATTCCGACGCCCATACCCACGCCGCACGGCGAGGTTATTCTTATCGACGCGGGCGCCACGGCAGACTGCAAGCCATTAAACCTGCATCAGTTCGCCATTATGGGTTCCATTTACAGCGAGCGCATATTCGGGCGCAAAAATCCGCGCATAGGCCTTCTTTCAAACGGGACCGAAGACCGCAAAGGAAACAAACTTACCCTCGAAACTTTCGGGCTTTTAAAAAGCTCGAAGCTGAATTTTATCGGCAACGTCGAGGGTTCGAGCGTATTTAAAAATGTATGCGACGTCATCGTATGCGACGGTTTCACCGGCAACGTCATGCTCAAAAGCATCGAGTCGTCGTGCGAAATGGTAATGTCGACCGCGAAGAAGATCATGGGCGATATGGCCGGCGGCTCTAAATCCGGCGAGGCCGTGAGCGGCGTTTTAAAAGTGATGACCGACCTTCAGAAAAAACTCGATTACGCCGAATATGGCGGCGCTCCGCTGCTCGGCGTTCTGGGCACGTGCATAATTTCGCACGGCTCGTCGAAGGCGAAGGCCATTAAAAACGCCATTGGCCTGGCGAAAAAATTCGTCTCCGAAAAAATTAACGAAGCCATCGAGCAAGATATTTCAGGGCTTTTTTAGTCCGGAGTCTTGCTTTTTTTTTAATTTTGCCTGAAAATCGCGAAGGGAGTTTTGCTAAGATATATTATGAATAATAAAATCGCTTTTGTTTTTCCGGGACAGGGTTCACAATACAGCGGCATGTGCGCCGAGCTTTACGCGGCGTACGGCGAAGTGCGCGACGTTTTCAACGAAGCGCAGTCCGTTCTGGGCTACGACCTGGCGAAGATGTGTTTCGAAGCGCCGAATGAAACCCTTACTCTGACGATAAACGCCCAGCCGGCGATCTACACGATGTCGGTTGCCTGCCACAGGCTTTTAACGTCGCGCGGTATCAGCGGCAGCAAAATAGTCCCCGCCGCGGTCGCCGGCCACAGCCTTGGCGAATACAGCGCGCTTTGTGCGGCGAATGTATATTCTTTCGCCGACGGCCTGAAATTCGTCTATAACCGCGCTAAATTCATGCACGAAGCCGGCCAGAATACCCGCGGTACCATGGCCGCCATCGTCGGCATGCCCAAGCCGAAACTCGACGAGCTCTGCCACGATGTGACCAAAGCCGGAAATTACGTGGTAGTGG